>NZ_AKJP02000026.1:0-465446 GCF_000282275.2 Pseudomonas sp. GM30
AGGGGAGAAGTATGTGCAGTTGATTACCACGTCGCAGCAGTGGCCTTTGGCAAACTCAGCTTGCCACTGTCGACAAAACGCATGGTGCCGAACACGCCGCCCGCGAGTTTGCCGCGCAGCACGTAGGGCAGGTTGTCGAGGGTTTGTGTCTGGCTCAAACCCAGAGTCTGGCGCAGTACCGAGAACGCGGAAACGCTGACCGGCACGCTGACCACGGTTTCCGAGAAGCGCGGGATCGAGCCGACCTGATCGCTGACGCCCGAGGCCAGTGGACGGCCATTGACCTCCAGATCCAGGGCGATGCCGTTGTAATCGATGGCCGTCTCATTGGGGTTCTGCACCCGCAACTTGATCGCGAAACGCACTTCCAGATCCTGGCTCGGCAACGGTTCGAGGCCGACCACGTTGATGTTCACCGGATCGCGGTTGGGAAACAGCGCGCAGGCGCTCAGGGACAACAGCAGCAGGGACAGGATGACGGCGTGGACGCGGCGCATAAACAGTCTCTCAACGAAAAAGGGCCGAACCGTTGCCGGCTCAGCCCTTTTTTCATGGCGTCGCGTCAGCGGTTCAACTGTGCGACCGCCGCTGCCGATGCAGGTTCAGCTTTGGCCGGCAGATCGGGGTTTTCCATGACCTGCAGAATCGACGCTTCCGGATCGAAATCGTCTTCTTCCAGCTCAATGAACTCTTCCGGCAGGAAGATATTCAGCACGATAGCGCACAACGCACCGACGGTGATCGGCGATTCGAAGATGTTGCGCAGCGCTTGCGGCAGTTCTCGCAGCACTTCCGGCACGGCGGCGATGCCCAGGCCCATGCCGACGGAGATCGCCACGATCAACATGTTGCGCCGATGCAGGCCGGCCTCGGCGAGGATCTTGATCCCGGCCACGGCCACGGTGCCGAACATCACCAGTTCGGCACCGCCGAGCACCGGTTTGGGCATCAGTTGCAGCACCGCGCCGATCATCGGGAACAGCCCCAGCAGCACCAGCAGGCCGGCGATGAAGAACGCCACGTAACGGCTGGCGACACCGGTCAGCTGGATCACGCCGTTGTTCTGCGCGAACGTGACCATCGGCATGCTGTTGAACACTGCCGCCATCGCCGAGTTGAGGCCATCGGCGAGCAGACCGGATTTGATCCGGCGGATGTACAGCGGTCCCTTGACCGGTTGCCGCGAGATCATCGAGTTGGCCGTCAGGTCACCGGCTGCTTCCAGCGGCGAAACCAGGAAGATCACCGCCACCGGCACAAACGCCACCCAGTCGAAATTGAAGCCGTACTTGAACGGCACCGGCACGCTGACCAGCGGCACCTCGGGCATCGAGGCGAAATCCACCGTGCCCATCAGCCACGCGACCACGTAGCCGAGAGTCAGGCCGATGACGATTGCGCCCAGGCGCAGAAACGGCACGTCGACGCGGTTCAGCACAACGATAGTGCCGATCACCAACGCGGCCAGAAACACATGGCTGGCGGCGCCCAGATCGGGCGCGCCGAAGCCACCGGCAATGTCGGTCATCGCCACTTTGATCAGCGACAGGCCCATCAGGGTGATGATGGTGCCGGTGACTACCGGAGTGATCAGCATCCGCAGTTTGCCGATGAACTGGCTCAGCACCACTTCGATGAACGCGGCGAAAAAGCACACGCCGAATATCGTCGAGAGAATTTCATCGGTGCCGCCGCCCCGGGCCTTGACCATGAACCCGGCGCTGAGAATCACGCTGATAAAGGAAAAACTGGTGCCTTGCAGGCACAGCAGACCGGAACCGACCGGGCCGAAACGCTTGGCTTGAACGAACGTGCCCAGGCCGGAGACGAACAGCGCCATGCTGATCAAGTACGGAATTTCACTCTGCAGACCGAGGGCGCCGCCCATGATCAGGGTTGGGGTGATGATGCCGACGAAGCTGGCCAGCACGTGTTGCAGCGCGGCGAAGACGGTGGCGGTGAGGTGCGGACGGTCGTTGAGGCCGTAGAGCAGATCGTTGTTGCGCGGGACTTTTTCAGAGGCGGTCATGGTGTTTTGCGCGCCGCGAGGCGGGGCCGGGTCAGAAAATGGAGGCGCAGGATGCCGGAAGAGGGCGGCGAGGGCAACGAGCAAAAATTGCCTGAAAGGTCAGGATTTATTGGTGTTGGCGGCGTCCGCGCGCACTGACACACATTGTTGTGGCGAGGGAGCTTGCTCCCGCTGGGTTGCGAAGCAGCCCTCTGCATTATCCAGTCAACAGTTTTTTACGACTGCTACGCAGCCGCACGGGAGCAAGCTCCCTCGCCACAAAAGCTTAGAGGTCATGTAAACGCGCTGAGCAAATCCTCCTCAAACGCCTTTTGTGCATCCCCTGGCACCTGAGCACGATGCCGGGCCAGATGAAACGCCACTTCGAAACTCAACTCGCCAGGCCGCAGTGCGCGCAGCAAGCCCTTGTCCTCCCAGACCCGCGCGTAGTGATCGGGCAGATAGTCGACATGCTTGCCGGAGAGAATGAAGGCGAGGGTGCCCTCGACCTGCTCCGAACGCGCGGAAAAGCGTTTGTCCGGGAACGGCTCGCCACTGCGCATGAATCGATACGGATGATCCACCCGGTCGCAGGCCTGCAACGCCGCGTCATCCGGCGCATCGACGCTGAACAGCGAATGCCCCTGCGCGCAATACAAATGCTGGGTTTCCCGGAACAGCTCGCGGTAATCGAAAGCGCTCTGCACCTGGGAGAAATAACCGATGGCCAGGTCCAGCCGCTGTTGCAGCAACAGGCGCTCCATTTCACCGGGCATCGCGCTGATCAACTCGATGCGCACCGACTCATCGCGTTCGCGAAAGCGCCGGATCGCATCCGCCACCCGCAGCAACACCGACTGATCAACTGCCTCGGACAAACCCAACCGCACCTCACCGATCAGCCGTCCGGCGACGCCGTTGGATTGATGACGGAAAGTCTCGATGGACTGGAACAGTGTGCGAATGGCGATCAGCAATTGCTCACCCTTGGGCGTGACGCTGAAACCGCCCTTGCCCCGGCTGCACAGGCGATAGCCGAGGCGGGTTTCGAGTTTGGCCATTTGCTGGCTGATGCTCGACTGGCTCAGACCCAGTTCACCTTGCGCCGCGCTGAAGCCGCCGCATTCCACGACCCGCACAAACAGGCGCAGCAACTGCAAATCGACGTCGTGAAGCTGACCGAGCATCACATTACTCCCGGATAAAGTCAGGTTAACAAACTTGATATTTCTGCAATGTATCCGACGGGGCATCCTGCCACCACTTCCTCCGGTCAGGTGTTCGTCATGGCTCCCGTGTTCAAGCTGTGTTTTCCCGCGCTGTTATTGTCCGTGGCCCTCAATGCCCAGGCCGAGGACAAGACCCTCAATCTCTACAGCTGGGCCGATTACGTGCCGGCGCAGACGCTGCAGCGTTTCGAGCGGGAGACCGGGATTCACGTGCGCTACGACACTTTCGATACCTCCGAGGTGTTGGAGACCAAGTTGCTCACTGGTGGCAGCGGTTATGACGTGGTGGTGCCGTCCTCCAGCGTGCTGGACCGAGGTCTGGCCGCCGGCGCCTTGAAGGAAATCCCCCACGAAGGCCTCAAGGGCTACGCCAACCTCGATCCTGATCTGCTGGAAAAACTGGCGGCCGTCGATCCGGGCAATCGCTACGCCGTGCCTTATACCTGGGGCACACTCGGGTTGGGCCTGAATGTCGAAGCGGTGAAAAAGCGCTTGCCGGATGTGCCGCTGAACAGCCTTGATCTGCTGTTCAAACCCGAGTACGCCAGCAAGCTCAAGGACTGCGGGATTGCCGTGCTCGACTCGCCCCAGGAAGTCATCGGTCTGGCGCTGCACTACCTCGGTAAAGATCCCTACAGCACCGACAAAAATGATCTGGCCGCCGCCGAAGCCTTGTTGCAGAAGCTCCAGCCGTCGGTGCTGTACGTCGCCACTGGTCGGCAGATCAGCGATCTGGCCAATGGCAGCGTGTGCCTGGCGCTGACCTACAACGGCGACGTGAGCATGGCTGCCGATCAGGCGCACAAGGCCAACAAACCCTATGAGGTCGCGTACCGGATCCCTCGCGAAGGCACGTTGATCTGGCAGGACAATCTGGCCATTCCCAAGGACGCGCCCAATCCGCAAGCGGCGCGGGCGTTCATCGAATTCATGCTGCGCCCCGAATCCGTGGCCGAACTGACCAACACGCTGTTTTTCGCCACCGCCAACACGGCCGCGACGCCGCTGGTGGATGAGGCGGTGCGCAACGATCCGGACATTTACCCGCCGGCCGAAATGCGCGAGCGCTTGTACGCCGACCGCAGCATGAGCCTCAAGGACATGCGTCAGCGCACACGCCTTTGGACCACTTTCCGTAGCCATCAATAACAAAAGGAGCACACCGATGGACGTGCCGATGCTCAACGACCAAGCCCTGACCCGCGACAGCCTGTACGGCACCTCTGCCGAAAGCACCTACGCCGGGATCACCAGTTTCATGCGTCGCCGCTACAGCCGTGATTTGTGCGGCGTCGACGTGGCGGTCAGCGGGGTGCCGTTCGACACCGCCACCAGCAACCGTCCGGGCGCGCGTTTCGGGCCACGGGGGATTCGCGCCGCCTCCACCGGGATCGCCTGGGAACGGCACTGGCCGTGGGCGTTCGATCCGTTCGATCATCTGGCGGTGATCGACTACGGCGACTGCGATTTCGATTACGGCTCGCCGCACACCATTCCGGAAAGCATCGAGGCTCACGCGCAACGAATTCTTGATGCCGGCAGTGCGATGCTGACCTTTGGTGGCGACCACTTCATCACTTATCCGTTGCTCAAGGCCCATGCACGTAAGCATGGCGCGCTGTCGCTGATCCACTTCGATGCGCACAGCGACACCTGGCCGGACGAGGACGGCAAGCGCGTCGATCACGGCACCATGTTCTGGCATGCGGCCAGAGAAGGGCTGGTGGATCCGGCGCGCTCGGTGCAGATCGGTTTGCGCACCACCAATGACGATCATCAGGGCTTTGAAGTGCTCGACGCGCGCCAGGTGCATCGGCGTGGCTGCGAAGCGATTGTCGAAGCGATTCGCGCGCGGGTCGGCGATCACCCGGTGTACCTGACGTTTGATATCGATTGCCTGGATCCGGCCTTTGCCCCGGGCACCGGCACTCCGGTGTGTGGCGGGTTGAGTACGGTGCAGGCGCTGGAAATCCTCGGCGGTTTGCGCGGGATCAATCTGGTGGGCATGGATGTGGTGGAAGTGGCGCCGGCTTATGACCATGCAGAAGTCACCTCACTGGCGGCGGCAACCCTGGCGATGGAAATGCTCTGCCTCTACGCCGCCCGACACAAAACTGACCTTTAAAACACACAATGCCCTGTAGGAGCTGCCGCAGGCTGCGATCTTTTGATCTTGATCTTAAAAAACAAAATCAAAAGATCGCAGCCTCGTTGCACTCGACAGCTCCTGCAGGGATATATACTGCCGCGCATGACTTTCGACTCTCCGTTAAGCGCCTGGCAACACGCGATCGAGCACAAGGGTTTCATCCAGGATGAAGCCCAGGAGCACGCGGTCTGGGCCTTGCAAAAATGCCATGAAGCCTTGCACGCCGGTGCCCGTTCGGTCACCGGCGTGTACTTGTGGGGGCCGGTCGGGCGTGGCAAGACCTGGTTGATGGATCAGTTCTATCAGAGCTTGCGAGTTCCAGCCCGGCGTCAGCACTTTCATCATTTCATGGGCTGGGTGCATCAGCGTTCGTTCCAGCTGACCGGCATCGCTGATCCGCTGCGGGCGCTCGCAAAGGAGCTGGCAGCCGAGGTGCGGGTACTGTGCTTCGACGAACTGTTCGTCAACGACATCGGCGATGCGATCATCCTCGGGCGCCTGTTTCAGGTGATGTTCGATGAAGGTGTGGTGATCGTCTGCACCTCCAACCTGCCGCCGGATCAGCTGTACGCCGATGGCTTCAACCGCGATCGCTTCGTCCCGGCGATTGCCGCAATCAAGGCGCACATGCAGGTTGTGGCGGTGAACGGCGCCGAGGATCATCGCCTGCATCCGGGCGCGGTCGAGCAGCGTTATTTTGTCGTTGAATCAGGGCGGGAAATTGCGCTGGACAAGGTTTTCCAGGCACTCAACGCCGGGCAACCCGCCAGCGCAGAACCGGTGTCTGTCGGCCATCGCGTATTGAATGTAGTGCAGGCCAGCGCAACGGTTTTATGGTGCCGCTACGCCGATCTCTGCGAGCAACCGTTTGCCGCCATGGACTTCATCGCACTGTGCGACAGCTATCGGTCTATTCTGTTGAGCGACGTGCCGAACCTCAGCGCGCAGAAACGCGAAGGGCGCATCGCTCGCGGCACCGAGGACGGCTCGGCGCAGGTGGTGGCCGGCGACCGCGAACTGCCGCAATTGTCGGTACACGACGACGGGGTACGCCGCTTCATTGCGTTGGTGGACGAGTGTTACGACCGTAAAGTCCCGCTGTACATCGAGGCTCAGGTGCCGATGGAGGCGCTGTACACCGAGGGGTATCTGGAATTCCCGTTCCGACGCACCCTCAGCCGTTTGCAGGAGATGCAGCTGCAGCGTTTTGCCGAATCCTGAGCGCAGAGGGCGCGAACATGAGTCAACCGCTGTCGCATCATTTACTGACCATGGCCTACCAGAATGCGTGGGCCAATCACCGCCTCGGCAAAGCCTGGCGCCAGCTTGACGCTGATGCCCTGGCAGCACCGCGAGCGAGCTTCTTTCCGAGCATCCGCCTCACCCTCAATCACATCCTGACCTGCGACTGGTTCTACGTCGATGCGCTGGAGCGTGAGTTGCGCGGTGACGAACCGCATCCCGACTGCTACGTCTTTTTCACCCATGACGAGCCATTTACCGAGGCCGCAGCATTGCGCGAGGAACAGGCGCACGTGGACCGACGTTTGATCGCCTATTGCGAGCAATTGCGCGATGCCGATCTGGGGCGGATCGTCACCATCGCCCGTGAAACGCCACAGCATGACAGTCGCCTGCGCATGCTGTCGCACTTGTTCGAGCATCAGATTCATCATCGTGGGCAGGTGCATGCGATGCTCAGCGCGACCTCGGTGAAACCGCCGCAGCTGGATGAGTTTTTTTGCGCCGGTGAGAGCGGGTTGCGGGCTCAGGACTTTGCCGAGCTGGGGTGGACGGAAGAGCTGATCTGGGGGCGCTGAAGCCTGGAAATCAAAAGATCCGGTTGTGGCCCGCAACATCCTCGCGTTAAGGTCGAACAGCCTTTCAGGTGCGCACCTTGCACGCCGGGGCCATGATCGGGGATGGAAATGGATTCCGCAGAAATGCTTGTGCTGCAAGCCAGTTACACCAATCCACTGCACGCCGAAGCCATCGGCATCGTGCTCAATCATTACGCAGAAGATCCCATGGGTGGCGGCCATTCGCTTGACCCGGAACTGCTGCGTCGCCTGCCTGAAGAGCTGGCGCGCAGGCCGCATGCTTTCAGTGTGCTGGCGTTCGTCGGCGGCGAGCCGGCAGGGCTGGTGAACTGCTTCGAAGGGTTCTCGACGTTTGCCTGCAAGCCGTTGGTCAATGTCCATGATGTGGCGGTCGTGAGCAAATTTCGCGGCCTCGGCCTGAGCCAGAAAATGCTGCGTAAGGTCGAGGAGATTTCCCGTCAGCGCGGCTGCTGCAAGATCACCCTGGAAGTGCTCGAAGGCAACGAGGTGGCACAGAATTCCTACCGCAAGTTCGGCTTCGCCCCCGGCATGTTCGACCCGGCGTATGGCCGCATGCTGTTCTGGATCAAGGATCTGCAGGCATAAAAAAAGGCGCCCCAAACAGGGCGCCCAACTGTCGTCTCCGAGGCCAGAGCGGAGCCATCGGAGGTCCATCGGTTGCTCGGTGAATCAGTCGCGATAAGACTCGGTGACTTGCGCGGTCTGATCGTTCGGAACCTTCAGTTCCGCTGCTTTGCTGTCGGTCGGCTGTTCGCTTGGCGCGTGGTGGACCGGGAAGTTGTCGTAGTAATGCCGCATGCGTTCGGCGCCGCCCTCGGCAAAGGCGCTGGCGGAAACGAGGGCGAGTAGCCCGGCAAGAATAGTGATGCTGGTTTTCATGGTGCCTCCTACTGAAAAACGTGGGAGCCGTTCGTCCATGAAGCAGATCTCGGGGCACAGTGTCGCGACGGGGAATTAACTCGGGGTTAACAGCTGTGGTGAGGGGGACGTGACGCATTGCGCTTCATCGAAATTGGGGCCGCTTTGCGAGCCGTCGGGGATGAATCCCCTCACCACAGGGTTTTTGTTTGAGCGGATCGGTCAGAGCTTCCAGTCCAGGCTCAGGGTCACCGTGCGCGGATCGCCCCAGTACACGCCGTTGTAGAAGCCGACGTTGTCGTAATACTTCTTGTCGAACAGGTTATCGACGTTCAGCGACGCCGACAGATGCTTGTCGAATTCATAGCGCGACATCAGCTTGACCACGGTGTAGGACTCCTGAGTGATCCGCGACCGCTCGGTGATGATCCGGCCGTTGGCGCCGCGCCCGACCGGGCGGTTGGCCTCGCCATAGACGTCGCTTTGCCAGTTCACTGCGCCACCGACGGTCAGTGCGTGCCAGTTGCCCGGCAGGCGATAGGCCGTGGACAGCCGCAGCATGTTCAGTGGTTGAGCGGTGTTGCTGCGCTGTTTTTCGCCGTCGACAGAGTGGGTGTAGGTGTAGCCGGCGGTCATGTTCCAGCCGCTGAGAATTTCCCCGGACACTTCGGCCTCGAAGCCATTGACCTTGCTGCCCTTGCCACCGGACTTGAAAAACTCCTCGCCGCTCACCGGGTCTGGTGGCACCGAGTTGTCGCGTTCGGCGACGTTGTCCTGCTTGCTCGAGAACACTGCCGTCGCCAGGTTCAGGCGTTCGTCGAGCAGGCTGCCCTTGAGCCCGACTTCATAGTTGCTGCCGATCACCGGGTCGAGGTAGTTGCGGTTGCTGTCGCGGTTACTCTGCGGTTTGAAAATGTCGGTGTAGCTGGCGTAAACCGTGTACTCCGGCGTCAGGTCGTAGAGCAGGCCGGCGTAGGGCGTCCAGATATCATTCTGGCGTTGATGGGTGGCATCGGTGCGGGTCAGTTTTTGCTGCGCATCATAGTAGTAATCGGTGCTGGATTCATCCCAGCTGCCATAGCGGCTGCCGAGTACCGCGTGCAGTTCGTCGGTGAGGCTCAGTCGGGTTGCGATGTAACCGGCTTTTTGCCGGGTGATGCCGCGCGCGCCCGGCAGGCTGGTGACGGTGTCGGCGAATTTGCCGATATCGCCCATGTATTTCCAGTCGCGGATCTTGCCGTAGTCGGCGGCTTGGGGACCGTTGAAGGCGTAGGGCGAAGTCGAGCGGTTTTCCGCCTCGCCGTAGCCGAACATCATCTCGTGTTCGCGGCCGAACAGCGGGTACGGCCCCGACAGATTGAAGTCGTACACGCTCATTTTCTGCGTGCCGAGCATGTGTCCCGTATAGGCCGTCATGCCGCTGCGGTCGGCTTCGGGAAAACCGGCGCCGCCGTAATAGACCTTGCCGTCGGTATCACTTTCGCGGTGGGTGTAGGCAGCCTTCAGCTTCCAGCCATGGCCCAGTTGCTGGTCGAGGGTGACGAACGCGGTCTTGTCCTTCAGCGGCCAGGAACTCCAGGATGTCGCCATGTTGGTCGACCGGCCGAGCCCCGCCTTGCTGCCGTCGGCGTTCCAGTACGGCACGGTGCCCCAGGAGGTGCCCTGAACCTGCTTGTCCTGATAGTCGTAACCGACGGCAAGCACCGTGGAGTCGGTCAGATCAGCTTCGAGAATGCCGTAGCCGACCTCGCGCTGCAGCGCGTATTTGTCACGGAACGACTGGCTGTCGCGATAGGCCAGCACGGTGCGCCCGCGCAGTCGACCGTCGAAGGCCAGCGGCCCGCCGACATCGACATAGCTGTAGTAATTGTCGTAACTGCCACCGCTGACCCCGGCCAGGGCCTGCCACTGGGCAGTCGGGCGTTTGCGCACCATGTTGATGGTGGCCGAGGGATCGCCGGCGCCGGTGGTCAGGCCGGTGGCGCCGCGTACCACTTCGATGCGGTCGTAGATGATGGTGTCCGAGTCTGACTTCATGCGCCCGAAGGTGTTGAGCATTCCGTCGATCTGGAAATTGTTGATCGGGTAACCGCGCGCCGAATAGCTGACCCGATCCGAGTCGTTGTGTTGCACGACGATGCCGGTGGTCTGGCGCATGGCTTCGGACAATGTACCGAGTTTGAAATCATCCATTTGCTGGCGTGTGATCACGGACACCGATTGCGGGGTTTCCTTGATCGACAGGTTCATTCGCGTCGCGGTGCTCATCGCGCCAGTGGTGTAGGAAGCAGTGTTTTCGGTGTTGAGGCCGAGTCCTTCAGCGCTGACGTTGGTGGCGTCCAGTTCCAGCGCCTGGGCGGCGGATTGTGGCGCTGTTTCCGGGTCGGTTTCAGCCAGCAGATCGGGACTCAACGCCATGCTGAACAAGCCGACAGTCAGGGTCATGGAACGGGTAATGGGCGCGAACATCGCAGCCGACTCCTTGTCTTCGAGGGAAAAAATCCGTTGGTTCAGAGACGAGGTGCAGCCCGGCGATTTAGTCACAAACGAGAAATATTATTATTTGTAGATGTTTCCCGAGATCACCGGTCCGCGCGAAAAGCTGCGCACAGCGCTTGCCCAATGGGCGGCGGCGGGTATGCTGTTGGCCTGCCGAGGAGATAGCAATGGCCTACGATTTTGACCTTTATGTGATTGGTGCCGGTTCCGGCGGTGTACGGGCAGCGCGCTTCGCGGCCGGTTTCGGTGCGAAAGTGGCGGTGGCCGAGAGCCGTTATCTGGGCGGCACCTGCGTCAACGTCGGCTGCGTGCCGAAGAAACTGCTGGTGTACGGCGCGCATTTCGCCGAAGACTTCGAACAGTCGTCCGGATTTGGCTGGAGTCTGGGCGAAGCGAATTTCGACTGGGCGACCCTGATCGCCAACAAGGACCGCGAGATCAATCGCCTCAACGGCATTTATCGCAACTTGCTGGTCAACAGTGGCGTGACCCTGCACGAAGCCCACGCGAAGATCGTCGGCCCGCACGAGGTCGAGGTCAACGGTGAGCGCTTCACCGCGAAAAACATTCTGATTGCCACCGGTGGCTGGCCGCAGATCCCGGAAATCCCTGGACACGAACACGCGATCAGTTCCAATCAGGCGTTTTTCCTCAAACAGCTGCCGAAACGGGTGCTGGTGGTCGGTGGTGGTTACATCGCGGTCGAGTTCGCCGGGATTTTCCACGGCCTAGGCGCGAACACCACGCTGCTGTATCGCGGTGATCTGTTCCTGCGCGGTTTCGATGGCTCGGTGCGCAAGCATCTGCAGGAAGAACTGACCAAGCGCGGCATGGATCTGCAATTCAACGCCGACATCGCGCGCATCGACAAACAGCCAGACGGCAGCCTCAAGGCGACCCTCAAGGATGGCCGCGTGCTGGAAGCCGACTGCGTGTTCTACGCCACGGGCCGGCGTCCGATGCTGGACAACCTCGGGCTGGAAAACACCGATGTGCAGCTCACTGACAAAGGTTTCATCAAGGTCGACGAGCAATACCAAACCAGCGAGCCGTCGATTCTGGCGCTGGGTGATGTGATCGGTCGGGTGCAATTGACGCCGGTGGCACTGGCCGAAGGCATGGCGGTGGCGCGGCGCTTGTTCAAGCCTGAGCAATACCGTCCGGTGGATTACAAGATGATCCCGACCGCCGTGTTCAGTCTGCCGAACATCGGCACTGTCGGCCTGACAGAAGAAGAGGCGCGGGACGCGGGCCATGAGGTGGTGATTTACGAGAGTCGCTTCCGCCCGATGAAGCTGACGCTGACCGAATGTCAGGAGAAAACCCTGATGAAACTGGTGGTCGACGGCAAGACCGACAAAGTCCTCGGTTGCCACATGGTCGGCCCGGACGCGGGGGAGATCGTCCAGGGTCTGGCAATTGCACTGAAGGCTGGTGCGACCAAGCGTGACTTCGACGACACGATCGGGGTGCACCCGACGGCCGCCGAGGAATTCGTCACCATGCGAACGCCGGTCGGCGCTTAAGCGTCCTTGGCTTTGGCTGTGTCTGGCGCTGCCGCAACGGTAGCCGCCAGACGCAAGCTGTCTTCGAGGCTGGCCTGAGTCTTGGTCAGTTCCTTCTCCAGTGACTGATTGAGCTGCCGCTGTTCGTCGGCATCCTGTTTCAGCGTCTGACTTTCCAGCAGGGCCACGCGCAGGCGTTCCTGGAGGAGGGTGCGTTCGCTGTCGACGCGAGTGGCTTGCTCCAGCAACTGATCCTGACGCTGGTTGCTGTGCTTGAGTTGGTCCTGCATCAGGCTCAGCTCGCGCTGAGTGCCACGGTTTTCCGTGAGCAGGCGTTCGTTGTCGCGGTGCAACTGAGTGATTTCGTCCTGACGCACCAGCGCACTTTGTTGCGCCTGGCGCAATTCCATCTGCAACTGCTGCAGCTGTCCTTCGTGACGGGCCTGTTCCTGCTCGCGCTGCTCTTTGCTGGCGTTGCGGTAATGCTCAAGCGCATCGCGGGCGTGCAGGTGTTTTTCTTCCAGCGAGCGGATCTGCTCGTCCTTGTCCTGCAGGCGCAATTCGAAATCAGCCAGCGCCTGATTGAGTCCGGCGTTGCGGGTTTGCTCGGTCTGCAACATTGAGCGGGTTTCTTTCAGCGCCTCGGATTCCTTGGCCAGCGCCGCGCCTTGAATGTCGTGCTGTTGTTCCAGTTGTTCGAGTGCCTGGCGTACCTGCTTGAGTTCCGCTTCCAGGGTTTCGCGCTGCTCTTCGAACTGCTCGCGCGCTAGTTCGATCGGCTCTTGCGCCTGTTCTTTCAGGCGCTGGGCGAGACGCGAGACCAGTGCGGTCAGTTCGTCATTGATCGGTTCCGCGGACGCTTCGACCGGTTGGCTGCCGTCATCCAGCTCTTTCAGATAGCGATGGATCGTGGTTTTCGAACCGGTGTTGCCCAGTTCGATGCGTACTGCATCGATGCTGGGGTGTTCGCCTCGGGCCAGAATCGCTGAGCGCGCGATCTGCACCACTGCTTTGTTAACGCCACCACGGGCCATTTTAACTCCTACCATTACGTACTGTGGTACATGCCACCAAAGTACGCAGTGTACCACGCTGAAAATAAAGTTAAATGCTTGATTAATCACAGGCGGGATATACTGGTATTACCCAATGTCAGACCCCTGAATCGGTTTTTTCATCCAGCAATCAGTACGCCTGCGAGAACACTGCCCATGAGCGAGATCGATCGCTATCTGCAAGCCGCCACCCGCGACAACACCCGCCGCAGCTACCGCTCGGCGATCGAACATTTCGAAGTGAAATGGGGCGGCTTCCTGCCGGCAACCGCCGACAGCGTGGCGCGGTATCTGGTCGAGCATGCCGGGGTGCTGTCGATCAACACGCTGAAACTGCGGCTGTCAGCGCTGGCGCAGTGGCATAACAGTCAGGGCTTTGCCGATCCGACCAAGGCCCCGGTGGTGCGCAAAGTGTTCAAAGGCATTCGCGCACTGCATCCGGCGCAGGAAAAACAGGCCGAACCGTTGCAGTTGCACGATCTGCAGCAAGTGGTCGACTGGCTCGAACAGGAAGCCAGTAGCGCCAGGCAGAATCAGGATCGTCCGCAGTTGCTCAAGGCCTATCGCGATCGGGCGCTGATTCTGCTGGGCTTCTGGCGCGGCTTTCGCAGTGATGAGTTGTGCCGTCTACAGATCGAACATGTGCAGGCGCACGCCGGCAGCGGCATCACCCTGTATTTGCCGCGCAGCAAGGGCGACCGCGACAACCTCGGGCAG
Organism: Pseudomonas sp. GM30; assembly: GCF_000282275.2. Lineage (NCBI taxonomy): Bacteria > Pseudomonadati > Pseudomonadota > Gammaproteobacteria > Pseudomonadales > Pseudomonadaceae > Pseudomonas > Pseudomonas sp. GM30. The sequence goes on from NZ_AKJP02000026.1 coordinate 13,862, forward strand.
ACGTATCAGGCGCCGGCGTTGCTCAAGCTTTGCCCGGTACAAGCTTATATCGACTGGATCACCGAGGCGGCGCTGGTACGCGGGCCGGTATTTCGCGGCGTTGACCGCTGGGGTCATCTGAGCGAGGAGGGCTTGCACGCCAACAGCATCATTCCGCTGCTGCGTCAGGCCCTGGAGCGCGCCGGCATCCCGGCCGAGCGTTACACCAGCCATTCCCTGCGCCGCGGCTTCGCCACGTGGGCGCATCAAAGCGGTTGGGATCTGAAATCGCTGATGAGTTACGTCGGCTGGAAGGATATGAAGTCAGCCATGCGCTATGTTGAAGCCAGCCCCTTTCACGGGATGGCGCGGATTACGGATAAGCCGGCTTCGTCGTAGATATGGTTTTCTTCTATTAATACAGTCTGCTAATAGCGAAAACAAATCAGCAGCATCAGGTTTGCCAATGAGCCATCCGCCGAGTGAGTGGGTAGGATTCACCCATCGAATTCACAACCCTGACGGAGAGTCATCAATGCCTATCATCAACAGCCAAGTAAAACCGTTCAAAGCTACCGCGTTCAAAAACGGCGACTTCGTACAAGTCTCGGACGCTGACCTGAAAGGCAAATGGTCCGTAGTATTCTTCTACCCAGCCGACTTCACCTTCGTGTGCCCAACCGAGCTGGAAGACCTGGCCGACAACTACGCTGCGTTCCAGAAACTGGGCGTGGAAATCTACAGCGTTTCGACCGACACCCACTTTGCCCACGCTGCCTGGCACAACACTTCGCCAGCCATTGGCAAAATCGAATACACCATGATCGGCGACCCGACCCACGTCATCTCCCGCAACTTCGACGTGCTGATCGAAGAAGCTGGCCTGGCTGACCGTGGCACCTTCGTGATCAACCCTGAAGGCCAGATCAAAATCGTTGAGCTGAACGATGGCGGCGTTGGCCGTGACGCTTCCGAGCTGCTGCGCAAGATCAAGGCTGCTCAGTACGTTGCTGCTCACCCAGGCGAAGTTTGCCCGGCCAAATGGAAAGAAGGCGAGGCCACTCTGGCTCCGTCCCTGGACCTGGTCGGCAAGATCTAAGTCTGTGACACGCAACGCAGGGCGGTACGCCGCACCTTCTTAAGTACGCTGCACCGCCCAATAAAAATGCCCGGGCGAGATTCGCTCGGGCTTTTTTTTCGCCTCAAACAAAGGAAATCGCCCGTATGTTGGACGCCAATCTTAAAGCCCAGTTGAAATCGTACCTGGAACGGGTCACCCAGCCGATCGAGATCGTTGCTTCCCTCGACGACGGTGCGAAATCCCGGGAAATGCTTGACCTGCTGAAAGACGTCGCCAGTCTTTCGAGCCAGATTACCCTGATCGACAGCGGCACCGATGCCCGCAAGCCGTCGTTCTCGATCAACCGCCCAGGTGCCGACATCAGCCTGCGTTTCGCCGGCATCCCGATGGGCCATGAATTCACATCGTTGGTGCTGGCCCTGTTGCAAGTCGGCGGCCACCCATCGAAAGCCAGTGCCGACGTGATCGAACAGATCCGCTCGCTCAAAGGTGAGTTCAACTTCGAAACCTACTTTTCGCTGTCGTGCCAGAACTGCCCGGACGTGGTCCAGGCGTTGAACCTGATGGCCGTGCTGAACCCGAACATCCGTCACGTCGCCATCGACGGCGCGTTGTTTCAGGACGAAGTCAACGATCGCAAGATCATGGCCGTGCCGAGCATCTACCTCAACGGTGAAAACTTCGGCCAGGGCCGTATGGGCCTGGAAGAAATCCTCGCCAAGCTCGACACCGGCGCCATCGAGCGTCAGGCCGAGAAAATCAGCGCCAAACAAGCCTTTGATGTGCTCGTAGTTGGCGGTGGCCCGGCCGGTGCTTCGGCCGCTATCTATGCGGCCCGTAAAGGCATCCGCACTGGTGTCGCGGCTGAGCGCTTCGGCGGTCAGGTGCTCGACACCATGGCCATCGAGAACTTCATTTCCGTGCAGGAAACCGAAGGCCCGAAACTGGCGACGGCGCTGGAAGAACACGTCAAGCAGTACGACGTCGACATCATGAACCTGCAACGCGCCGACAAGCTGATTCCCGGCAAGAACGGCGAGTTGCACGAAGTCCACTTCGCCAGCGGTGCGACCCTGAAAGCCAAGAGCGTGATCCTGGCGACCGGCGCACGCTGGCGTGAAATGAACGTGCCGGGTGAGCAGGAATACCGCAACAAGGGCGTGGCGTACTGCCCGCACTGCGACGGCCCACTGTTCAAAGGCAAGCGCGTGGCGGTGATCGGCGGCGGTAACTCCGGCGTTGAAGCGGCGATTGACCTTGCCGGTATCGTGTCCCACGTAACCTTGCTTGAGTTCGACGTGCAACTGCGTGCCGACGCGGTACTGCAACGCAAACTGCACAGCCTGCCGAACGTGACCGTGATCACCAGTGCGCAAACCACTGAAGTCACCGGTAACGGCGAGAAGGTCAACGGTCTGCATTACAAGGATCGCAAGACTGACGAGCTGCGCAGCGTCGAGCTGGAAGGGATCTTTGTGCAGATCGGTCTGCTGCCGAACACCGACTGGCTCAAAGGCACCCTCGAGCTGTCGCCGCGCGGTGAAATCATCGTCGACAACCGTGGCGAGACGTCGATTCCGGGCGTCTTCGCGGCCGGCGACGTGACCACTGTGCCGTACAAGCAGATCGTGATTGCAGTGGGCGAGGGCGCCAAGGCTTCCCTCAGCGCGTTCGATCACTTGATTCGCACTTCGGCGCCGGCGTAAACGTCAGTCGCTGAAACGAAAAAACCCATGAGTGATCATGGGTTTTTTTATGCCTGACACAATCCAATTGTAGGAGTGAGCCTGCTCGCGATGGCGGCTGCACATTCAAAACATCATGGCCTGACACACCGCTATCGCGAGCAGGCTCACTCCTACAGGAGAAATATGCAGTCAGTTACAGCGGCGCAGGCTGGATGATTTCTACCCAGTAGCCATCCGGGTCCTTGATGAACGCCAGACTTTTCATGCGGCCATCAGTAAGACGCTTCTGGAAATCACAACCCAGTTCTTCGAAACGTGCGCACGCGGCAACGATGTCCGGCACCGAGATGCAGATGTGGCCGAAACCGCGTGGGTCGGTGTTGCCGTTGTGATAGGCAAAATCGGCGTCGTTTTCGGTGCCGTGGTTGTGGGTCAGCTCGAGGATGCCGGGAATCGATTTCATCCATTCGGTGCGCGCAGCGGCGTCCGCCGGGATCTGCGCCTTGTCGACCAGCGCGAGGAAGTACAGGCTGAATTCGGCTTCCGGGAAATCACGCTTTTCAACCAGCGAGAAGCCCAGTACGCGAGTGTAGAAGTCCAGGGACTTGGTGATGTCCTTCACACGCAGCATGGTGTGGTTGAAGACAAAGTTGCGGGTTGCGCTGTCTGGAGTGGCGGTGACGCCGGGGAAAGTGTTCAGTTCGTGCAGGCTCATAGGCCCTCCGTAACAATGGGGCGAGTGAATGGGCGCAATGATACGCATGCGGGGCAGCATTCCCAAACCGAATGCGCGGCTTGCTCTGTGGGCGGCCGGGCGTCAGACTTTGCAGCTTAATCTGCGAGTGCCTCTGGTAATGATCCGACCGTTCAAAGCGCTGTTCGTTTGCCTTTTCTCATCGCTGCTTGCCGTTTCGGCGCTGGCGGATCAGCCAAGCATCACCTGGCCGGCAGGCTGGGAAGTGGAGGCGCTGCCCGAACAAGCCGCTCAGGTTTCGCGCCAGCGCGCGGTAAAAAACGACGCTGACGGCAATCAAGTGATGGTGATGGAGCTGACCATGAGCCAGGTCGAAGCGGGTCATCAGGTTAACGTGCCGGGCGTTTTGCTGGAGATGCGCAAGTCGATTCAGAAAGACTTCTTCCAGGGCGGCTATCAAAGTGTTTGCAACAAGGTGCACCCGACGACGCTCGGCTCTTTGGAAGCGCTGGAAACCACCTGCACGATCACCGAAAACGGTCGACATGTGTTGTCGCAAACATTGGTTGCTGCGGCTACGGCGGATAAGGCCTATGTACTTTCTTACGCGGGTCAGGTCGAGGTTTATAAGGCGAGCGCCGAGGAAATAGTCGCAGTGAGAAACAGCTTGAAACTTTAAGCGTCTGTTTGCACCGCGACGGGTTTAGATACCCGAAGGAATTAAGCACAAAGTTTAGTGATCGTTGCGGCTGCAACATCCCGGCGCAAAATGTTTAGCCTCACGGCTTGTGGGTGTTAAAGCGGATTGATAACTAGCGTGGGGGAAATCGTTGCTTTTGTTAGATATTGTCGAAAAAAAAAGCCCTGCATAATGCAGGGCTTGTTTGTTGACGCAAGATTAACCGCGCAACCAGGAATCAACGGTGGCAGCACCGTACTGTTCCTTCCAGGCTTTCAGGCCACGGTGGTTACCGCCCTTGGTTTCGATCAGTTCACCGGTGTGTGGGTTGTGGTAAACCTTGACCACGCGCGCGCGGCGGGTTTTTGGTGCGGTAGATACTTGCAAGCCGGACTTGGACGGGTTCGGATCGAGGATGGCGATGATGTCTTTCAGGCCTTTGCCGTAGGTTTTCATCAGCCCCTGGAGCTTTTCTTCGAATTCGATTTCTTTCTTGAGCCCGGCATCGTTCTTCAGCGATTCCAACTGCTTGAGCTGTTCCTGAAGGGCCTTTTCAGCTGCACGAAATTCAGCGAGTCTGGACAATATCTTTACTCCAATAGTGTGTTTGGCTGATACCAACCGCAAACAAAGCTATAAGCCAAGAGCCTTGAAGCGACTCGGTGATAATGGCTCACCTGCCAATCTTGCACAGGCTGAAAAAATTGTAGTAGTTAATGCGCCAAGAGTAAATCCTGATCTTGTCGTCATGTAACAACAGTGGTGTTTTGTATCAATTTGGTGCGTCGGGTGGCAGCACCGGGCTTAATTTATTTTTAGTTAATGGTGACTTAATGCATCGATGAAGTCGGCGCCGGGCATGGGTTTTCCGAACAGATAGCCCTGCAGGAAGTTGACGTGGTGTGCGGTCAGATAGTCAGCCTGTGCCGGAGTTTCTACACCTTCGGCAACAATACCCAGATCGAGCTTGGCCGAGAGTTCGATAATGGTGTCCAGAATATGCCGCGACAGCGCGTCAATGCCGATCATCGCGACGAAACTCTGGTCGATCTTCAGGAAGTCGACGTTGAATTTGCGCAGATAACCCAGGCTTGAATGGCCGGTGCCGAAGTCGTCGATGGCGATCATCACCCCCAGCGTGTGCAACTGCTCAAACAACAGGTGCGTGACATCGGTTGGCTCGATCAGCTCGCGCTCGGTCAGCTCCAGCACCAGGTTGATGCTGCCGGGGGCAAATGCAGCGAGAAACTCGCGACAGTCTTCGACCAGTTGCAGATCCTGGCAGTGGCTGGCGGTGATGTTGATGCCGATGTGGAACGGTTTTTCGAAGTCCGCCGACAACGGACCGAGCAGGGCGGCAGTCTGCTGCATCAGGGAGCGGGTCATGGGCACGATCAGGCCCGAATGTTCGGCAAACGGGATGAACAGGTCCGGCCGCACCAGACCTTCCCTGGGGTGATTCCAGCGCATCAGCACTTCAGCACCGGACCATTTCCGGCTGTCGCCATGCACCACCGGCTGGAAGTAGGGAATGAATTCGCCGGCCTCCAGCGCTCGCAGCATTTCATGGCTGGGGGAGGTGGCGCGTCGCTGCAGGACGTGGGCGATAGCGCCCGCGATCACCCCGAAAAATATCAGCAAACTGAACAGCGGCGGGTATTCGCTGCCCATGTAGCGCCAGGTTTGTCCCTGCGGGAAGCCTGCACTGACACTGAAGGCATAGCGCGAAGACGCGAGCATACTCTGCGCCACCGGCAACGGCGGCAGGGCGCCCTGATGCACTTTGCCATCGGCGGACAGCCAATTGTCGCCGACTTGCAGCAACAGCAGCGTCTGCCGGCCGATCAGGCGCAGGATGTTGCTCAGGTGATAACCATCGAGGGTGGTCAGCGCGCCACCGCGACCTTCGCTGAGCCGATACACCAGCAGCGCGGTGTTGGGCGTCACGGGATTGCCGTTCATCAACCACAGCTTGCCCTGGGTGTAGTCGCCCGGGTTTACGGCCTCCTGGAACTCCCCGAACAGCGAACTGCAATAGAGGTTGTTGTCCCACACCAGATTGGTCGAGCGCACGAAGGGGCGACGCGTCACCTGCTCACGCAACGCCAGTTTGACGCTGTCGCAGGGTTGACCGGCCAATGGCAACAATTCACTGGCGGCCTGGGCGGTGTTGTCGAGCATCAGTTCAAACTGGCGCAGCGCCTCCTCGGCGGTATTTTGCGTGCTCTGTTGCAAGGTGCGCTCGGCTTGCAGATACAGAATTCCGCCGCCCAGCAGAACGGGTAAAACACCACAAAGCAGGCTCACACAAATGCGTACGCTACGTTTGCGGCGGGGTTTGACGGTCAAGGGCATGGACGCATCCTGTTGCGATGGAGTGGAACTCTCGAACGCAGGCCTGGCAACGGCGCGCCTGTGAGTAACAGCGAAGTCAGAAGGGATGATAGATGGCCGTTGGCGCTTGTGCCGCTCACGGCGGGTTGATCTGTGCAGCGAGTTCGATAAACGCTCGCGTGGCGGGCGAAGCCTGACGCTGATCGAGGACAGCCAGGCCGATCAGGCGTTGCACCGCCGGCAACAGCGGCTTCTTCACGTAACGCGGGGCAGGATCGTCCGGCAACGAGCCTTCAGCGACGACGGTGATTGCATCGCGCCGGCTGACGACGTCCAGCGTACTGAGCAATTGCGAACAGCGATAGCGAATGTTCGGTTGCAGGCGCGCGGCGGTGAACAAGCGCGAAACCAGCTCCGATGACCCGGCCTCGGTCAGCACAAATGGGTCGGCACACAGATCCTGGAGGCTCAGCGCCGCACGTGCGGCCAGCGGGTGATCGAGCGGGAGCAGGGCAACCATCTGGTCTTCGACCAGAGCAAAAGTGTCGAAGCGTTCCTCGGGCAACACCACAAAACCGACGTCGATTCGCCGCTCCTCCAGCCACTGCAGCACCTGCCGGTCCGGCCCCTCATCAATGTGCACTTCGATGCCCGGATGCACTTCGCGATAGCGCTGCAGAATCTTCGGCAGCAACTTGATTGATGATGTCGGGCCGAACGAGCCGATCCGCAACGTACCGCTTTTCATGCCGCGCGCATCGGCTGCTTCCTGGCGCAAGGTGTTGGCCAGGCCGAGCATGGCCCGTGCGCGCTGGAGCAACTGCTCGCCGATATCGGTGAGTTCCACTTGCGACTGATGCCGCCGCAACAACTCCACGCCCAACTCCTGCTCCAGCGACTTCATCGCGTGGGATATCGCCGACTGCGAGATCCCCAGACGATGGGCGGCGAGGGTGAAACCGCGCAGTTCAGCGACCAGCGAGAAGATCTCCAGTTGCGTGAGGGTCATGAGTGTTTGCTCATTTTACGATGAGAGGGAATGAGGTGAATGATACGCCATCCTTTGCCTGCTTTGGTCTGGAGCCTCATGCGCAGCGTCGAACAAACCCACGCAACAACTTCCGACCGCCCGGTTTATCTGACCCTGGCGACGGTAACCATGATTTGGGGCGGAACCTTTGTCGCCGGACGTTTTCTGGCGGGCAGCCTCAGCCCGCTGTTCGCCGCCAGCCTGCGCTTCCTGCTCGCCAGCATGGCGCTGCTCGGGTTTCTGTGGATAGCGCGTATCCCGCTGGCGCGACCAACGTCCCGGCAATGGCTGCAACTGACTTTGCTCGGGTTCTTCGGGATTTTCTTCTACAACCTGTGCTTCTTTTATGGCCTGCAGTACATCAATGCTTCACGGGCCTCGTTGATTGTCGCGTTGAACCCGGCCGTGATCGGTCTGGCCTCATGGCTGCTGTTCAAGGAGCACCTGGGCCGGGTGAAAGTCGCCGGTATCGCGACCTGCATCGCCGGCGCCGCTCTGGTGATTGTCAGCCGCAACCCGCAATTACTTGCCGTGACACCCGATGCATGGATCGGTGACCTGTTGATTTTTGGCTGCGTGTTGAGCTGGGGCATTTACTCGCTGTTTTCCCGGGGGGCTGAACCAATCCATTGGCCCGCTGCAGACCGTGACGTTTTCCGTGTTGATCGGCAGCGGGATGCTGTGGACGGTGGCAATGCTGCGTGGCGAGGTCAGCGGGGCGGCCTTGATCAACCTCCGTACGCCACAATGGCTGAGCCTGTTTTACCTTGGCGTACTCGGCTCGGCGCTGGCCTACATCGGCTACTACGACGGCATCCGCAAAATCGGCGCGACCCGCTCCGGCGTGTTCATTGCCCTGAATCCGCTGACCGCGGTGGTGCTCGGCGCACTGCTGCTCGGCGAGCAACTGACGTTGAGCATGTGCCTGGGCGGCGGATTGGTGCTGGTGGGGATTTACCTGTGCAACAAACCTCTTGCACCGATGCGAAAAAGGCGGATTTTATAGAGAGGGCAGACAACCCTATTTACGCTGTGTAGAATCGGGTTACGCATACAATAATAATCGTCTTCTGGCAGCAGAAGCCTCGCCCGCAAGAGCCTTGGGTCGACAATGAAGATATTCGGGTTTCAACTGATCTACGGTGACTTCCTCGCCCGCAGTGTGCGAGGCATCTCCTGCGCACCTCCCGCCGGTCTCAGCATTACTGACAAATAACTCTGGTTAATTGATAAGAATGATGAGGCGTCACCATGACCGATTTATACGAAAACCCAATGGGCCTGATGGGCTTTGAATTCATCGAGTTCGCATCGCCGACTCCTGGCACCCTGGAGCCGATCTTCGAGATTATGGGCTTCACCAAAGTCGCGACCCACCGCTCCAAGAACGTACACCTGTACCGTCAGGGCGCGATCAACCTGATCCTCAATAACGAACCGCACAGCGTCGCCTCGTACTTCGCCGCCGAACATGGCCCGTCGGTGTGCGGCATGGCGTTTCGCGTCAAGGATTCACAGAAAGCCTACAACCGCGCCCTGGAACTCGGCGCCCAGCCGATCCACATCGAAACCGGCCCGATGGAGCTGAACCTGCCAGCGATCAAAGGCATCGGCGGTGCGCCGCTGTACCTGATCGACCGTTTTGGTGAAGGCAGCTCGATCTACGACATCGACTTCGTGTTCATCGAGGGCGTTGACCGCAACCCGGTCGGTGCCGGCCTGAAGATCATCGATCACCTGACCCACAACGTGTACCGTGGCCGCATGGCTTACTGGGCCAACTTCTACGAGAAGCTGTTCAACTTCCGCGAGATCCGCTACTTCGACATCAAGGGCGAATACACCGGCCTGACCTCGAAAGCGATGACCGCTCCGGACGGCATGATCCGCATCCCGCTGAACGAAGAGTCGTCCAAGGGCGCCGGGCAGATCGAAGAGTTCCTGATGCAGTTCAACGGCGAGGGCATCCAGCACGTGGCGTTCCTCACTGACGACCTGGTCAAGACCTGGGATCAGTTGAAGAAGATCGGCATGCGCTTCATGACCGCACCGCCGGACACCTACTATGAAATGCTCGAAGGCCGCCTGCCGAACCACGGCGAGCCGGTTGATCAACTGCAATCGCGCGGCATCCTGCTCGACGGCTCGTCGAACCCGGACGACAAGCGCCTGCTGCTGCAGATCTTCTCGGAAACCCTGATGGGCCCGGTGTTCTTCGAATTCATCCAGCGTAAGGGCGATGATGGTTTCGGCGAGGGTAACTTCAAGGCACTGTTCGAATCGATCGAGCGTGATCAGGTGCGTCGTGGTGTGCTGACCACCGAGTAAGCCATGAAAAAGCCTGGCGTATGCCAGGCTTTTTCAAGATCAAAAGATCGCAGCCTGCGGCAGCTCCTACCTTGGAATGCATACCCTGTAGGAGCTGCCGCAGGCTGCGATCTTTTGCTTTACGAGCGGCGCTGCCGCATCAAGTGCTTGAATCCTTCAAACACCAGCACCACCACCGCCAGCCAGATCGGAATGTAAGTCAGCCACTCACCCGCCTTGATGCTTTCGCCAAGCAACAAAGCCACGCCGAGCAGCAACACCGGCTCCACATAGCTGAGCAAGCCAAACAGACTGAACGGCAACAAGCGGCTGGCGATGATGTACACCACCAGCGCCGAAGCACTGATAAGGCCGAGCAGCGGAATCAGCCACAGCAGCCCCGGGTATTGATCAAACACGGCAAAGCCTTGCTCTCCGCCGCGCACGAACCAGTAGGCCACCGGCAGCATCAAGGTCATATCGACCCACAGACCGCCGAGGTGGTCGGTCTTCAGGCGTTTGCGCAGGACGAAATACAGCGGATACCCGACCACGACCACCAGCGTCGCCCAGGAGAATCCGCCGACCTGATACAGCTCGTTGGCCACGCCGAGAATGGCAAAGAACACCGCGATCTTCTGCAGGTACGACAGGCTGTCGCCGTACACGATGCGCCCGGTCAGTACCATCGCCAGCGGCAACAGGAAATAACCCAGCGACACGTCGAGGCTGTAGCCATTCAGCGGCGCCCACATGAACAACCACAACTGCACGCCGAGCAAGCCCGACGAAACGATCAAACCGCCGATCAGCTTTGGATAGCCCGCCACCTTGCGCAACAGTTCCAGCACCCGCCGCCATTCCCCCGACACCAGCATGAACACGGTCATGCACGGCACGGTCAGCAGCATCCGCCAGCCAAAGATTTCCACGCCGCTCAATGGGGTGAGCAGCGAAGTGTAGTAATACATGACGGCAAACAGCACCGAGGCTGAAACCGATAGAGCGATACCTTTAGACAAACTGTCCTCGCGGATGGGTGATCAAACAGGGCGCGCAGGATACGTGGTTTTTGTGTTGAATATTGGCCGAGTGATCAATATTTCCCACATCCTGAACCTGCGGCAGCTCCTACAGGGCGGCGGTATTAGCTATGACGCGGTTTGCGGCCCGACACAAAATGGCTCACATCGTTGAACCCCGGCGTCGACGCATGCCCCGGAGTCACCAGCGAGTCGATAAACGCTTCATCCTCCGCCGTGATCTGCACCGCCTGCGCCTTGGTGTAGGCATCCCACTGCTGTTCGGTACGCGGCCCGACAATCGCCGAGGTCACTGCGCTGTTGTTCAGCACCCAGGCAATCGCGAACTCGACAATCCCGACCCCACGCCCTTGCGTGTACTGCTGAATCTGCTGGGCGATGCGCAGCGATTCCACCCGCCATTCGGTTTCCAGAATGCGCTTGTCCTGACGCCCGGCGCGGCTGTTGGCATCGGGAGTGACGTCGGGTGCGTACTTGCCGCTGAGCACGCCGCGGGCCAGCGGGCTGTAAGGCACCACGCCGAGGCCATAGGTCTGCGCGGCGCTGATTTGCTCGGTCTCGGCCTGACGGTTGACGATGTTGTACAGCGGCTGACTGATCACCGGGCGATCGACACCCAACTGGTCAGCGATGCGAATCGCCTCGGCGATGCGCCAGCCGCGATAGTTCGACAGGCCCCAGTAACGGATCTTGCCTTGGCGAATCAGGTCGCCAATTGCCGATATGCTGACTTCCAGCGGCGTGTTGTGGTCTTCGCGGTGCAGGTAATAGATATCGAGATAGTCGGTGCCGAGGCGCGTCAGGCTGGCCTCCAGACCATTGAAGATGTGCTTGCGGCTCAAGCCGCTGCGGTTCGGCACACCATCCACCGGGCCGAACCCGACCTTGGTCGCCAGCACCCATTCATGCCGGTGGCGGGCAATCGCCTCGCCGACGATTTCTTCCGAGCGGCCGTTGGTATAGACGTCGGCGGTGTCGATGAAATTGATGCCCTGATCCCAGGCCTTGTCGATGATGCGCAGCGAGTCTTCAGCGCTGGTCTGCTCGCCAAACATCATCGTGCCGAGGGTGAGGGTGGACACCTGCAACCCCGAGTGCCCCAGTGTGCGATAGCTCATGCCGAAATCCTTTTATCGGGTGGGAAAGCTCCAATCAAATACCAGAAGCATCCCACGGGGCAAAGTGAATTATCGGCTGAGCGACCTGCCTGCAGTACCTGAGTTTGTTCGGACATCGTAAAAAGATCGCAGCCTGCGGCAGCTCCTGCGCGCGAATACGCGCTTCCCTGTAGGAGCTGCCGCAGGCTGCGATCTTTTGATCTTAAAGCGTGATGCTTAAGCCCGCAGAGTCCGCGTCATGCGCAACGCCAGCAAGCTGCCGCCAACGATCACCCCCGCCAGCAAATACAACGCCGCATCGGTCGAACCGGTGCTGTCCTTGACCCAACCCACCAGGTACGGGCTGAGGAAACCGGCCATTTGCCCCATCGAGTTGATCAACGCCAGACCACCGGCCGCCGCGCCCGCGCTCAACAGGGCGGTCGGCACCGGCCAGAACATCGGCAGACCGGTCAGCGCGCCCATGGTCGCGATGGTCAGGCCGAGAATGGCGATGGCCGGGTTGGCGGCGAAGTTCACCGCGATCAGCAGACCGAGCGCGCCCATCAGCATCGGTACCACCAAGTGCCAGCGCCGTTCTTTGCGCAAGTCCGCCGAACGCCCGACCAGCAGCATGAACACCGCCGCCAGCAGATACGGAATCGCACTCAACCAGCCGATCACCAGATTGTCACTGAAGCCGAGGTTCTTGATGATCGACGGCAGCCAGAAGTTGATCGCGTACACGCCGCTCTGGATGCAGAAGTAGATCAGGCCAAAGGCCCAGATCGCCGGGTTCTTGAACACTGCGAGCAGCGAGTCGGAGGTGGTTTTCGGCTTGTTCGCCAGGTCTTCGGCCTTATCCGCCTCGAGCACCGCGCGCTCATGCGGGCTCAGCCACTTGGCGTTGGCAAAGCTGTCGCTCAGCAGGAAATAGGCGAGGGCGCCGAGGATGACCGTTGGAATGCCTTGCAGCAGAAACATCCACTGCCAGCCGGCCAGACCGCCCTGGCCTGCGGCGAAGTGATTGAGAATCCAGCCGGAAAACGGACTGCCGAGCAGGCCGGACACCGGGATCGCTGACATGAACAGCGCCATGATCCGCCCACGGCGGAACGTCGGGAACCACTGCGAGAGATACAGCACCACACCGGGGAAGAACCCGGCTTCGGCGGCGCCAGTGAACAGGCGCAGGGTGTAGAACTGGGTCGGGGTGGTGACGAACAACAGGCAGGTCGACAGTGTGCCCCAGGTGATCATCATCAGCGCGATCCAGCGGCGCGGGCCGAATCGGGTCAGCGCCAGGTTGCTCGGCACGCCGCACAGCACGTAGCCGATGAAGAAGATCCCGGCACCGAGGCCGTACACGGTTTCACTAAACTTCAGTGCGTCGAGCATCTGCAGTTTGGCGAAGCCAACGTTGACCCGGTCGAGGTAGTTGAACAGGTAGCAGATGAAGATGAAGGGAATCAAACGCAGGGTGATGCGTTTGTAGACGGCGTTTTTACCGTCATCGATGGTCTGGGTAGCTGCGGCGCTCTGCGACATAGCGGCTCTCTCTTTATTATGATTTTTTGCGATGCACAGGTTAACGTTGATCGCCCCGAGAGTCTCGGCCACCTGTGGCCGGATTGTCTTTGTGCCTGAGCACAGGGTTTGCCGCCAGACCCTGTGCGGGTGAACAACCGTCCGCCGCCGCTGCTTAAGGATTTTGCCGATCATGTTCGAACTCGATCACGACCTCGCTCAGGATATCGTCGACCGGGCCATGGCCATTTTGCCCTACAACGTCAACGTCATGGACAGCCAGGGGCTGATCCTCGGCAGCGGCGAGCCGGAGCGCATCAACACCCGTCACGAAGGTGCGCAACTGGTGCTGGCCAACGGGCGGGTGGTAGAGATCGATGCACAAACCGCCGTGCACTTGAAGGGTGTGCAGCCGGGGATCAACCTGCCGCTGATGCTCGATCAACGCCTGATCGGCGTGCTCGGTATTACCGGCGAACCGGAGCAACTACGCACCTACGCCGAACTGGTGCGCATGACTGCCGAAATGCTCGTCGGCCAGCGCAACCAGCAGGCCGAGCAGCAATGGCGACGCCAGCGTTGCGACGACCTCTTGGCGTTGCTGTTGAGCGAAGCGGGGGACTCGCCGCGGCTGGTCGATGAGGCGCAGCAATTGGGGCTCAAGCCGCAATTGACCCGGGTGCCGTATCTGTTCGAGCTGGGTCTGGAGCACGGGCCGGGGCAGACCGTCGAGGCCTTGAGCGCCTGGCTGACCTCGCGCTATCCGGACAGTTGGTGCGTGAGTTCGGCCAAGTCATCGCTGCTGTGGTGCCGACCCGCAGGTCAGACGGTTGAGCATGATCGTTTGCTGGAAAAGCTTGATGCCCTCGGCTGGAACATTTTGCGTATCGCCGTGGGTGGGCAGGCGGATGGGCTGGCTGGCTTGCGCCGTTGCTATCGGCGGGTCGGTGATCTGCTCGCCTATGGGCGGGACGTGCTGCCGCACTCGCGTTTGCTGACGCTCAATCGCTATCGCTTGCCGGTGATGCTCTGGCGCCATCGCAACGATGATGCGCTGGATGAATTGCTCAAACCGTTGCGCAAGGTCATCGCCAAGGACGGCAACGGCCAGTTGCTCGCGACCCTGCGCAGTTGGTGTGAACACGATGGGCAGAGTCAGGCGTGTGCCGATGCGCTGGGCATTCATCGCAACAGTCTGCGTTACCGGATGGAGCGGATTGCCGAGTTGAGCGGGGTTGATCCGCTGCGGCTGGACGGGATGTTGGCGTTGTACCTTGGGGTGCAGTTGTTGCCGCAGACTGACCCGAGTTGATCGGGTGTTTTCACCGGCGCCTTCGCGAGCAAGCTCGCTCCCACATTTGAAATGCATTCCCCTCGTGGGAGCGAGCTTGCTCGCGAAGGCGTCGGCACATTCAACACAGGCTTTTGTAGAAATGAACAATAAACGCCCACCGCCCTTGTGCAGCGGACAGGCGTCAATGCGCATGCCGACTGGCAGCATGAGGGGCATTGGAACTGGAGAATTCGCATGAAGATCGTCATCGCCCCCGATTCGTTCAAGGACAGCCTGAGTGCCCAAGGCGTTGCCGAGGCCATTGCCCTGGGGCTGGCGCAAGTCTGGCCGCAGGCGACATTGGTCAAGTGCCCGATGGCCGACGGTGGCGAGGGCACGGTGGAGTCGATTCTTGCCGCGTGTGAAGGCGAGCTGCGCCGCACCCGGGTGCGCGGGCCGTTGGGTGCGCCGGTCGACGCCGCGTGGGGCTGGTTGCCACACAATCACACCGCGATCATCGAAATGGCCGAGGCCAGTGGTTTGCAGTTGGTGCCAACCGGGCAGCGCGATGCCTGCATCACCAGCACCTTCGGCACCGGTGAACTGATTCGCGCGGCGCTGGATGCCGGTGCGCAACGGGTGATTCTGGCGATTGGCGGCAGCGCCACCAACGACGGCGGCGCCGGCGCGATGCAGGCGCTCGGTTTGAAATTGTTCGATGCGCAGGGGCAGGCGCTGGTGCCGGGTGGTCTTGCCTTGGCGCAATTGGCCCATCTGGATCTGAGTGATCTGGATTCGCGTCTGGCGCAGGTACGCTTCGATATCGCCGCCGACGTCAACAATCCGCTGTGCGGCCCGCACGGCGCCTCGGCCATTTTCGGCCCGCAAAAGGGCGCGTCACCGGCACAGGTGCAGCAACTGGATCAGGCGCTGGGACACTTCGCCGAGCTCTGCGCGCAGGCGTTGGACAAGGACGTTCGCGATGAGCCGGGCAGCGGAGCAGCGGGCGGATTGGGCTTTGCGGCGAAGGCATTTCTCGGTGCGCAATTTCAGGCCGGCGTCGAAGTGGTGGCCGAGCTGGTGGGCCTGGCCGAAGCGGTCAACGGCGCCGATCTGGTGATCACCGGAGAAGGGCGGTTCGACGCGCAAACCCTGCGCGGCAAGACCCCGTTTGGCGTGGCGCGGATTGCCAAGCAACACGATGTCCCGGTGATTGTCATCGCCGGCACGCTGGGCGAAGGTTATCAGGAACTGTACGAGCACGGCATCGACGCGGCATTCGCCGTCACCAGCGGCCCGATGACCCTCGAACAGGCCTGCGCCGAGGCTCCGCGTTTGTTGCGTGAACGCGCGGCTGACATTGCCCGGGTCTGGCAGATGGCCAAACTCAATAGCTGACGCCCTGAAGATGTTGTGGTGAGGGGATTTATCCCCGATGGGCTGCGAAGCAGCTCCCCGCGTTTTTCGCTAAAAACCAGTTTTGAGAGTTTGCGACTGCTGCGCAGCCGATCGGGGATGAATCCCCTCGCCACAGTGGGTTGGTGTCGGTGTGTTTCAGCGGTGAAACACCTTGAAAAATATTTTCGCTTTACACCAAATCTTCCTAAAGCCTGGCCGATACAGAGATCAGGCGCACACAGATTCCCTCGAACAGTGACGCCTGACTGGTCCCGCCCCCAAGGTCCAGTGATGACGGCAAGGACGCTCGCAGTTACCTCTACCCGAGAGTCCAACCATGTCCTTGCGTAACCTGAATATCGCGCCCCGTGCCTTCCTCGGTTTTGCTTTTATTGCCTTGCTGGTTATTGTCCTTGGTGTGTTCGCCGTCAACCGCATGTCGACCATCCGCCAGGCTTCCATCGACATGGAAACCAATCAACTGCCCAGCGTGACCTACCTTGGCGTGGTGACGGAAAACGTTCTGCGCCTGCGGATCCTGTCGTTCCGGATTCTGGTCAACCGCGACCCGGCAGGTCTGCAAGAAGCGCAAACGCGCATCGGCGTGCTGGTGGACAAGGTACGCAGTGCTCAGGCCAGTTATGCCGCGTTGCCCGCCGGTAGCGAAGAGCTGTCGCAATACAAGGCGTTCGCCGCGACGCTGGACAACTATCTGCAAGCGCAAAACCAGATGATGGAGCTGTCGCGCCAGGACAAGGTCGAGGAGATGCGCACCCTGATCAACACGCGAATCAAGGACGGCACCGATCAGATGGGCGAGCAACTCAACAAACTGATTGCGATCAACGCCGCCGGTGCGAAAGACGCGTCCGCTCAAGCGGGCGAGCACTACGACAGCGCCATCACCGGCATCGTCATTGTCGCGGTGGTTGCCGCATTGGCGACGGTGCTGTTGGCCCTGCTGCTGACCCGCAGCATCGTTACCCCGTTGAACCGTGCGGTGCTGGCAGCGCAAACCATTGCCGGCGGCAACCTGAGCAAAACCATTGAAGTCGACGGCAAGGACGAACCGGCCCGCCTGCTCGAAGCGCTGGCTCTGATGCAGACCAACCTGCGCAAAACCATCGAACAGATCGCGGGTTCCGCCACGCAACTTGGCGCTGCTGCCGAAGAGCTCAGCGCGGTCACCGAAGAAGCTTCTCGTGGCCTGCAGCAGCAGAACGATGAAATCGAACAGGCTGCCACCGCCGTCAACGAAATGACCGCTGCCGTGGAAGAAGTCGCACGCAACGCGGTGTCGACGTCCGAAGCCTCGAACCAGTCGACCCAGGCTGCCCGCGAAGGTCGCGACCAGGTGGTGAAAACCGTCGACGCGATCCAGACCATGACCCACGACGTGCAGAACACCGCACAGATGATCGAAGGCCTTGCCGCGCAGGGCCGCGACATCGGCAAGGTGCTGGACGTGATTCGTGCCATCGCCGAACAGACCAACCTGCTGGCCCTCAACGCGGCGATCGAAGCGGCGCGTGCCGGTGAGGCCGGACGCGGTTTCGCCGTAGTGGCGGACGAGGTGCGCGCCTTGGCCCATCGCACCGCGCAATCGACCCAGGAAATCGAAAAAATGGTCGCCGGCATCCAGAACGGCACGGGTGAAGCGGTGTCGTCGATGCAGCAAAGCAACCAGCGCACCCAGACCACCCTGGAAATGGCCCGCGCCGCCGGCGTCGCGCTGGAACAGATCACCCAGTCGATCCATCAGATCAACGAGCGCAACCTAGTGATCGCCAGCGCCTCGGAAGAACAGGCGCAGGTCTCCCGTGAAGTTGATCGCAACCTGGTCAATATTCGCGACCTGGCCACCCAATCGGCTGCCGGCGCCAACCAGACCAGCGCCGCCACCCATGAACTGTCGCGTCTGGCAGTGGATTTGAATGCCATGGTGGCGCGGTTTGTGATTTGACCTAGGGTGAAGGCTGGAGACCGCGCAATCAGGAGACGTGCATGCGCTATTCAGCCTTGACCCAACGCATCGCCGGGGAGGGAGCAGCGGCCTGGCAGATTCATGACCGAGCGCTGGAGCTGCGCGCCGAGGGTGTCGATATCCTGCTGCTGAGCGTGGGGGATCCGGATTTCGACACGCCGCTGCCGATCATCCACGGCGCCATCGACAGTCTGCTGGCCGGCGACACCCATTATTCCGAAGTGCGTGGCCGCTTGGCGCTGCGCAAATTGATCGCTGCCCGCCACCAGCGGCGCAGCGGTCAGGTGGTGGATGCCGAGCACGTGATCGTGCTGCCCGGCGCGCAATGCGCGGTGTATTCGGTGGCGCAATGCCTGCTGGATCCGGGTGACGAAGTGATCGTCGCCGAGCCGATGTACGTCACCTACGAGGGCGTGTTCGGCGCCTGCGGTGCGACGGTGGTGCCGGTGCCGGTCAGGCCGGAGAACGGTTTTCGCGTTGATCCCGCCGATGTTGCCGCGCGGATCACGCCAAAGACCCGCGCGATGCTGCTAAACAGTCCCAACAATCCCTCTGGCGCAAGCCTGTCCCTGCTGATCTGGCAGGAACTGGCGGCGCTGTGCGTGCGCCACGATTTGTGGCTGATCAGTGACGAGGTCTACAGCGATCTGCTGTACGAGGGCGAACATATCAGCCCGGCGAGTCTACCGGGCATGGCCGAACGCACGGCGACCATCAACAGCCTGTCGAAATCCCATGCCATGACCGGCTGGCGTATCGGCTGGTCGATCGGGCCGAAAGCCTTGGCCGAGCATCTGGTGAACCTGTCGTTGAGCATGCTCTTCGGCCTGCCGGACTTCGTGCAGAAAGCCGCGCAAGTGGCGCTGGAAAGTGATCTGCCGGAAGTGACGCAGATGCGCGAGGAATATCGGTTGCGCCGCGATCTGGTCTGCGAACGCTTGCGCGGTTGTCCGGGGTTGCAACCGATCCGCCCGGATGGCGGGATGTTCGTGATGGTCGATGTGCGCCAGACCGGGTATGGCGCACAGGCGTTTGCCGAGCGGCTGCTGGAAGGGTACGGCGTGTCGGTGCTGGCCGGTGAGGCGTTCGGGCCGAGTGCGGCGGGGCATATTCGCATCGGGCTGGTGCTGGATCGGGTGCAGCTGGCGGATGCCTGTGCGCGGATTGCGTTGTGTGCGGTGCAGCTTCTTCAGGCGCGTAGTGCCTGATAGTTTTGTGTTGTCGAGGCTGGCCCTTTCGCGAGCAAGCTCGCTCCCACAGTGAATTGGGGGGGCACAAAGTTTTATGTGCAACCCGAACCCTGTGGGAGCGAGCTTGCTCGCGAAGACGGACTCTCAGTCGGCGATTTTTTCAGCCCTGCCAAGCCGCCGGATTCACCAGATTCACCGGCTTCTCCCCAGCCAAAGCCGCCAGCAGATTCTCCACCGCACACCGTGCCATCGCCTCGCGCGTCTCATGCGTCGCCGAGCCCATGTGCGGGGTTGCCACCACATTATTCAGCTGCAACAACGGCGAATCATGATTCAGCGGCTCACGCTCGAACACATCCAGCCCCGCTGCGCGAATCCGCCGATGGCGCAACGCGTCGATCAGCGCCGCTTCATCCACCACTTTGCCGCGCGAGATATTGATGAAAATGCTCTCGGGGCGCATCAGCGCAAACTGCTCGGCGCCGATCAAACCTTCGGTCTGCGCAGTCAGCGGCAAGGTCAGGCAGATGAAGTCCGCCTCTTGCAGCAGCGCCTCAAGGCTGCGGTACTGCGCGTCAAAGCGCACCTCGACCGCCGGTTTGCGCGACTGGCTTTGATACAGCACCGGCATGCCAAAGCCGAAATGCCCGCGCTGCGCCAATGCTTCACCGATCCGCCCCATGCCGATGATGCCCAGGGTCTTGCCGTGTACATCGGTACCGAAATGCGCCGGGCCGATGTTGCGATGCCACTGGCCGCTGCGCACCATATTCGCCAGCTCCACCACGCGCCGGGCCGTGGCGAGGATCAAGGCGAAACCGGTGTCGGCGGTGGTTTCGGTTAGCACGTCCGGGGTATTGCTCAGGAGAATCTTGCGCCGCGTCAGGTAGTCGATGTCATAGTTGTCGACGCCCACCGAAACGCTGGCAATCGCCTGCAGTTGCGGCGCCAGGTCGAGCAACGCCGCGTCGAGTTTCAGGCTGGCGCCGAGCAAACCGTGGGCGCCTGGCAGGGCGTCACGCAGCTTCATCAGGCCGTCGGCGTCGAGGCTTTCGATCAGTGTCACGTCACACTGTTGCTGCAGACGCGTCATCAGCGCCGGCGAGAGTTTCTTGTACAGCACGACTTGCTTTTTCATGGGCGAAAAATCCTTTCAGGAATGCGCTGGCACAGGACGCGTGGCAACGGCTTTGGCCACGACGCGGTCACTGGCGCCGGGCTTGAGAAAAATCGTCAGTACCACCGACAGCAGCAACGCGCCGCTCATCAACAGGTACGAAGCGCCGGGCGAACCGGTGGAGCTGTTCAGATAACCGACCAGATACGAGCCGCCGAACGAGCCGAGCGCGCCCATGCTGTTGATCAGCGCCATGGCCCCACCGGCAACGTTGGCCGGCAGAATCTCCGGAACGATGGCGAAGAACGGCCCGTACGGTGCGTACATGCAGGCGCCAGCGATCACCAGCAGCGTGTACGACCACCAGAAATGCTCGGCGCCCAGGGCGTAGGAGCCGTAGAACGCAATGGAGGCGATCAGCAGTGGCGGCCAGACGAAGCGTTTGCGCTTTTGCAGTTTGTCCGAGCCCCACGACACTGCGAGCATGCCGATCACCGCCGCCAGATACGGCAGCGCCGATAGCCAGCCGGCCTCGATCATGTCCATCTGCGCGCCAGCCTTGAGGATCGACGGCAGCCACAGCACGAAGCCGTAGACGCCGATGCTCCAGCAGAAAAACTGCAGCGCCAGAATGATCACCTTCGGCGAGCGGAACGCTTCGGCGTAGTTCTTTACCGCTTTGATCCCGACCTGTTCGGCGGCGAGGGCGCTTTCCAGATCGTGCTTTTCCTGGTCGCTCAGCCACTTGGCCTGAGCCGGACGATCATCGGCCAGTTTCCACCAGATAAACGCCCAGATCACCGCCGGCAAGCCCTCGATGATGAACATCCAGCGCCAACTGAAGTGCTGCACCAGATAGCCCGAAACCACCGACATCCACAGCATGGTCACCGGGTTGCCGAGGATCAGAAAAGTGTTGGCCCGCGAGCGTTCGGCACGGGTGAACCAGTGGCACAGGTAGACCAGCATCGCCGGCATCACCGCGGCTTCGACCACGCCGAGCATGAAGCGAATCACGATCAGCCAGTAGGCGTTGGAGACCACGCCGGTCAGGGTGGCGAGGCCGCCCCAGAAGATCAGGCTGAAGAAAATCAGCTTCTTCACGCTGTGCTTTTGCGCGTAGATCGCTCCCGGCACCTGGAAGAAAAAGTAGCCAAGGAAGAACAGCGCCCCGAGCAATGAAGACAGGCCCGGGGTGATCATCAGGTCGGCAGCCATGCCGGACGCGGCGGCAAAGCCGTAGTTGGCGCGATCCAGATACGCCAGGCTGTAAGTGATGAACACGATCGGCATGATGTACCACCAGCGGCGGGCGGCGAGGGTTGCGGTTTTCATGGTGTTGCTCCTGAGCTTGTTGTTTTTGTCGCAGCAGGTTCAAATTTTTTCGGTGATCAAGCGGGCCTCTTCGCGAGCAAGCTCGCTCCCACAGGGGAATGCATTCCAAATGTGGGAGCGACGGTGCGACGATTCGACTTGCTCGCGAAAGCGGTTTCGAATTCAACGATGAGTTCAGACCGGGTCGGCAACCCCTCCATGTCCCCGCGACTCTGCACCGCCCGACTGCCAATCCAGTTCGCGCGTTGCACCGCCTCGGCAAAACTCTGATGCTCCAGCAGGGCACTGATCATGCCGACCGCAAAGCCATCACCCGCACCCACGGTGTCGACCACGTTCGCCACCGGCACCCCGGCGACAAACTCCTGATCCAGATGGGTGCGGTAATAGGCACCTTGCGGCCCGAGCTTGATCGCCACGGCTTCGGCGCCCTGATCGAGATAGAACGCCGCGATGTCCGCCGGATCTTCGAAGCCAGTCAGCAACCGACCTTCGCTCAAGCCCGGCAGCACCCAGTGGGCGAGGGCGGCGAGGCGGTTGATCTCGCGGATCATCTCTTGCTCGGAGGCCCACAGGCTCGGGCGCAGATTGGGGTCGAACGACACGCTGCGCCCGGCATGGCGCATGCGCGTCATCAGCTCGCAAGACATTTCCCGGGCGCTCGCCGACAGTGCCGGTGGAATCCCGGTGGCGTGCAGGTGGCGGGCGCTCAGCAGGCTGTCACTGATCGACAGCGGTGACAGATGACTGGCCGCCGAGCCACGGCGGAAATACTCGACTTGCGGATCGCTGCCATCGTCGTTACGCGACTTGAACTGGAAACCGGTCGGATGCGCGCTGTCGACTGCGACGTGACAGCAATCCAGACCTTCCTCGATCAAGGTCTGGACCACGAAGCGTCCGAGGGAATCGGCGCCGACCCGGCTCAGCCACGCCACATTGAAACCCAGGCGCGACAGGCCGATCGCCACATTGCTGTCGGCGCCGGCAATGCGTTTGTGAAAGTGCTCGACGGCAGCCAGATCACCGGTCTGTTCGGCGACCAGCATCGCCATGGTTTCGCCGAACGACAGAATATCGATCTCAGACATGGGCAGGCTCCAGACGCGATTGGCCCAGGCGGGCGAGGGCGGCAACGTGCTCGGTGGTCAGTGCCACCAGATCATCGCCCTGCAACGGGTATTCGGCGGCACGCATAACGCCTTGGGCCATGTGCCGCAGCAGTTGTTCCCACAAATGCAGGTCGCTGACGGCCGGTGGCACGGCGACCAGTTTGCCGTCGGCGCGGCGCGCTACCGCTTTGCAATGCACATAGCCGACGTGGCGTCCGAGCAGGCGTGCGGCGTTGGCGGCGGACTGGTCCTGCCACTGCCAGTTGCCGATGTCGAAGGTCATCTTGATCGGCAAATCATGCTGCTCGACCGCCGCGAAAAAGCGCTGGAACGGTTCGATGCGGCCGCCATGCAAGGTTTGGTCATTTTCCACCAGCAGTTGCACCGGGCTGTTGCCGAGCAGTTGCTTCAACACCTGCAGATCACAATTGTCGGTGAAGTAACCGAGCGAGACTTTCAGCCATTTCGAGCCAAACGCCTCTGCATGTTGCAGGGCGCTGATCAGCTCGGGATTGGGCCGTGCCTGCCCGGCCAGCCACAGTTCGGTCGGTGAGGAATAGATGCTTTGCAGGCCCTGCGCACGGGTGGCGGCTTGCAGTTGCTCGGGTACTTCGCGGGTCAGCAGCTCTTCGCGCCATTCGATGCGATCAGCGCCGGCAGCGGCCAGCACGTCGATGAAGAAGTCCTGGCCGCGCTGGCGCACAAGCTCGGCGCCGTAGCTGGACAGGCTGATGGAAACGGCAGGTTTATTCATTGTTATCTACCTCTGAAACCGGTTTCATTTTTGTTCAAAAAAATATCAAGTGGTTCTGTGATGGCCTTTCGGGCCTCATCGCTGGCAAGCCAGCTCCCACAATTTTCTGGGGGGCTGGATAGATTGCATTGACACCACAAAACCCTGTGGGAGCTGGCTTGCCAGCGAAGGCGTCAGCTCAAACACCACCCATCCCTCGGGTAGAACCCCGCTCAACCAACACCGGCGCAAAATCCACCCTGCGCGCTACCTCGACATCCCCTCGCAAGCGCTTGAGCAAACATTCAAACGCCCGCGCGCCAATCTCGGCTGTCGGCTGGGCGAGGGCGGTAATTCCGCTGCCCACCAACGGGTACCAATCCAGATCGTCCAGGGCAATCAGCCCGACATCCTCGAATAACCTGCAACCGATTTCGCGCAAGGCGAGGGTGCAGGCCAGCGCCGCCACGCCGTTGGCGCAAAACAGTGCTTTGGGGCCGTTAGCCTTGGTGTTTAAAAATGTTTGCAGATCAGTGGCGAGCGCGTCGCTGGTTTCCAGCACTGCTCCGGTCAACCCGGAGCGCCGGGCAATTTGCGCCTGAAAACTGCTGACCCGCTCGATCCGCGAACTGGTGCCGTCAAACGGCTCAGTCACCAGCAAAACATCGCGATAGCCGCGCTGCTCAAGGTGCGTCAGGGCCATCTCGACCGCTTGCGAGTTGTTCAGCCCGACCATGTCGCTGTCGAGGTCATCGACCTTGCGATCCACCAGCACCAGCGGCATTTCCCGGTGCAGTTCGTGAAGCTCGTCACGGTGATGGCCGAGGGTGTTCACGATCAGCCCTTCGATGTTGTACGAGCGCAACAGCGCCAGGTGCTGGCGTTCCTGCTCGTCATCACGGTCCGTGTTGCACACCACCAGGCTGTAGCCATGCGCACGGCAGGCGGTTTCCACCCCGTGCATCACGGCAATCGAATAAGGGTTGCGGATATCGGCCACCAGCATGCCGATCAGGCGGGTGCGCCCGCGTTTCAGGCCGCGGGCCATCTGGTTGGGGCGATAACCCAGTTCGGCGATCGCCTGTTCTATGCGCAAGGCGATGGCATCGGAGAGCAGGGCGCGGTCATCGCCGATGAAGCGCGAGACGCTGGCCTTGGACACGCCGGCGCGTTCGGCGACATCGAGCATGGTCACGCGGCTGCGCTGGGCGGCGGAGAAATCGTTCATGCGTGTGCCTTATTGTTTTTCGAGGGCGATGAAACCGGTTTCAGTGAATCCGCGTTTCGGGTGACGCGTCAAGCTCTTTCGCGGGAAGTTACCGGGAAATTCCGACAGGCGGTCGAAATAACTGTCAGATCTGACAGTAGGCAAATGCCCGGTCGCGGCGTTTAATCCTTGCAGGGACTGGATTTTATTCCAAGACTTACAGAGGATTTATATATGCCTGACCAAACCCCCCTTGACTTCAATCCACCTGAAGTAATTGGTGTGGAAGATCCTGACATTGATCCGGATGGGCATATTCCGCAAGAGTTGCTGCTTACCGGCATTGATGTAGTCGTACCTCTCTGGCCCGATCATGCAACAGATCCGGGCGACAGAGATCTTTTGACTGTTTATTTTGAGCTTCCCCGGCAGCCGATTGTCGAAATCCAAACTGTTATTACGCCTGCGGACATAAAGTCAGAGTTTATTGTTCATATTGATGCGGTTTATTTGCAACTCGATGGTATTGGGCAGTTGTGGTATCAGGTGATGGACACTGCTGATAACCCATCTCCTTCAAAACCTCGCAATCTCACGATTGATCACACGCCAATCCCGCGAGAGCTTGAAGAGCCGCGTTTTTTGGATGCCAACATTAATGGATATTTGTCATGCAGTACTCAACCGCCGTTATGGGAGGGTATCAGGGTACGGATTCCTCCGTTGATGGGGTATCAAAGGGAGGATCGGCTGGAACTGTTTTGGAGAGCCTACCCCGCCAGCTGGAATGCCTCCGGTCTGGAATATACAAGGGCGCGTAAAAAGTTTACTCCTCGTTTGCTGAGCAATACCGACATCAGTTCGGGGTATGAAGAAGCAGTGCTGCCCTACGATGTACATGTCAAACCGCTGGTCACAGAAGCCTCGGCGACACTTCAATATCGAATATATCGTGGACGCAAATTGATAGGGGTTTCTAAAGTTGCTCTTGTAAAGATAGACAGGATCATATCGGGGGAACCATTGCCCTGTGGTCCGTAGTTATGTGAGTGACAAGGTTGGAGTGGCAATAGAGGGACGTCGTAATTGTAATGCGTTAAATAATCTTGAAGGAAATGGAGACTGATATGAATGCGATCGTGAAAAAAGGCCAGTTGTCCAGATTAGCTGCACTCAGAGCGAGGACGACTCCGGCTGAGGGTATTGATGAGGATCCGCCGAAGCAGGTCACGTTTCCTGCGCAGACTCTGCCGGGAGGGGATCTTCGCATTCCGGTGGCAAACCTGAAACCTGGTATGGATCTGGATTATTTGGTGCCCAAGCCCTTGATTGAATATGCAGACGATGCTTTTCAACCTCAGATCCGCAAGAAGGGCAGCATCGCTTGGCTTTATATTCTGCCTGGGGGCGAAGATGATTTCATAGAGCCAGGCCCTGTAGCTGAGCGCGACTGGTCCATACCGTTCACGATTCCAGAACGCTTTCTGATAGAAGAACGCACGCCGGAGACTCCAACTGAATGGGAGTTTTCCTATATTTATTGGTCCAACGGGACGAATGATGCGAGATCGGACATCGCTACCTTCGCTATCGACCGCACGAGACCCTACGTCGTAAAAGAACCGCCTTCCGATCGCACTCCCGGTGCGCCTGAATGGCCCGCGGATCTGCCGCCAGACAAGAACCTAGATGACGAATATCTCGAGGGCAAAACCCATATCATCGTCAAACCTCCGCTTCCAGCCAATTACGAAGCGACGGACTGGTACACGTTCTACTTTGCACTGGCTCCTGATCCCGAGTTTGATCCTGAAGTGTTTGAAGGCCATCTGTCGACAGCAGGCGAGGCGGCCATTCCCGTCAGGTTTTTTCTGGAAGCAGATGATGGGCCGAATCAGCTCATTTATTTCGCAAGGGATTTGCCTAGGAATGTGTCGAAACGATCAGGCTCCAGCCAGCGCAATGTCGTCCATGCAAAAGATCCGGATCCTGCCACCGTCCTGCCGCCGGTCGTAACACTGGCCAAGGGTGAGGATGGCGATAATTTGATTGATCTCGAGGATACTCAATATGATCCTCTCGGTGTGGAATTCAAGGTCAAGGTGCCGACACCTAACACACCTAGCGATACCATCATTGGACTTTGGGGGGGTAAACAGGTCGGCAGCGAACAGCGAGTAGGAACTTCGACCGAGCTAACGTTCCATGCTCCTTATGATATTGTCAAAGCTGTTTATGGCGACACCGATGGTATTGTACCGACGATTGTCAGTTTCAAAATGTTCCGTAATGGAAGCCGGGAACTTGCGACGAGCAGTAAGATCATCGAGGTTGATATTTCCTACATAGGTCCTGACCCCATTACCATCGGGCTGGAGGCGCCGCGACTAACAACTACAAAAGGCAGCGCAAACGAAATCAAGGAAGACGATTACGGCGACACAAATGTTACTGCCTATATTCGTTTGTTCGATAAGCCGCCTACTCAAGAAGGCTGGTTTATGGACGTGTTCTATAACGATATAAGAATCGGCGACCCTATCGCTTTGACAGCAGGTCAGGAGGATACAGAGATCGCTCGCAATATTCCTTGGGAGATTATTGAGCAGCAGAAAAGTGGAAACAAAGTATTGGAATATGTACTGTATACTCAAACAGGCACCAACCCAACGCGCTCGAGACCGAGAAATATTGCGGTTGAAGAGTTTCCTGTTGAAATGGCTGCGCCCATCGTGCAAAACCTTGCTGGTCCGCGGCGCAGGATTGGTTGTGCAACACTGAACTATCCAACTGCAACCAACCCGGGTGATGGTACGGAAAGGAGAAATCTGCGCGTAACTATATTACCCAACCCCTACACGGTCGCTGGTGAAGAAATTACGCTGAAATATGCCGCTTATGACAAGGCCAGTCCTCCGGTACTGATACCCGATACAGAAGTTGACGTGAAGTTTGAGATTGAGGGCAATTTTCCTGAAGAGGGAGTCGTGCTCGAACTCGGCGTTTGGAAAGATCAGTTCAAACCGGCACATGGAGGGGACGCCAGGTTGCTCTACGTAATTTCTCGTGGAGGACCAGGAAATAACCCGACAAAAGATTCATTAATTGCTACTCATGAGTTGGACCTGGTTTACAGCGATGGCCAATACTGTGATGAATACGTGCCAGAGCCCTGAGCATGGTTTGACTTGAGCCGAAGGGGGCGGCAGGTGAGCTGTCATCCCCTTTTTTGTTTATCCAAAAATGACGTCGCTCGTATTTTTAGGATTTGTCCTGTGGGGTTAAGGGATAAGTCCTACAGAACATTGCGATACATCTCTATAGCCTCGCTCCCATATAGAGAGGGATGAATCAGCCCTCATCAAAAGTCAAAACAGGTATTCACTATGCGGGATAAACTATCGTTGGGAGCCGCTCGAGCGTCCCGTTACATTATCTTCAGTTCGCCTCTGCTGGCGCTTTGCACTTCATTTGCAAGTGCCGGTACCGTTATTGGCGGGAATGAAACAGTGGTCGGCGGCACACCGGAACGTTGGGATCTTTCCGATAATGCCACCTTGACTGTCAATGCTGCGCAAACGCTTGGCATCTCCTCTGACAACTCGACGCTGATCGTGAATGCCGGCAGCTCGACTCAGACCATCTCGGCTCGCAACGGGTCGACGGTCAACCTCACTGGTGCAACTGTTTCCGGGGCAGGCCTCGCGGCAGTCCTGCTGAGTAACTCCAACGCCTCGATCAACAACAGTTTTATCACCGGCAGCCGGATAGGGCTGCAGGCCGCTCGTACAGTAGGTACTCAGATCGGCTCCCATGTTTCGGTCATGGACAGTACAATCAGCGGAGTCACGGGTGGGGCATTGGTCACCGCTCACAGCACGCTTGAACTTGCCGACTCGACGCTTGTGGGAACCGGTGCCAGCAGTTATGGATTGCGTTTGAGCAGTGGTCAGGCAGCGATTCGCGGCAGCACTGTCGTCGGCGGCAGGGAAGGCGTGGTCATCGACCTGGACCTGAACGAGGTGCAACCGGCCGTACTGAATATTGAGGACAGTACGGTGCAGGGTAAAACCGGCTCGGCCATCCTTGTTGATTTCGCTGGCACCTCAGACGCCAACGCTTCCATTTCATTGACCAGATCAAACCTGGTAGCGGGCAATGGCACGTTGCTGGAGGTCAAGGGAGGGGCCAATGCATCCCTGGTTGTCAATGACAGCCAACTCCACGGTGACATTGTCACTGAGCAAGGCAGTCGCACTGACCTGACGTTGCAGAACAACTCCATGTTGACGGGACATTTGCAAAACGTTTCCAGTGCCACGATCAATGATAGTTCCAGATTAGTCATGACAGGCACAACCACGATCGACGAACTCACCCTGAATAACGGGGGAACCGTGGAGTTGGGCTCCAGTGATGCTTTCTATCAGCTCAACGTGCATTCGTTATCCGGTAACGGTCGCTTTGTGCTCGGAACCAATTTCGCAACCGGCGAAACCGACTTGTTGAACATTACCGGTTCCGCGAAAGGAACCCATGAGCTGTTGATCAGCAGCAGTGGTCTGGACCCTGCTGCGGGGCAGCCTGTCCGAGTGGTGCAAACGGCGGGTGGTGATGCCCACTTCTTCATAAACCGCGAAGTCGATCTCGGTACGTATTCCTATGCTCTGGCAAAGAGCGGAAATGACTGGATTCTAGACCCCAGCACCAAAACGGTCAGTCCGGGGACACGCTCGGTGCTTGCACTGTTCAATACGGCGTCCACCGTCTGGTTGGGCGAATTGACCTCTCTGCGCAGCCGGATGGGCGAGCTGCGTTTCAACGGTGGCCAAGCGGGTGCATGGGGACGTACTTACACCAGTAAATACAATATCGCTGACGGCTCGGGCGTCGGCTATCAGCAACGTCAGCACGGATTCACCCTTGGCGCGGATGCTCCGCTACCCCTTGGCGATGGTCAATGGCTGATCGGCGTAATGGCAGGTCAAAGCCAATCCGACCTCGATCTTGCTGCCGGCACATCGGGAAGTGTGGAAAGCTACTATCTGGGCAGCTACCTGACCTGGCTGGATGCAGGATCAGGTTATTACTTCGATGGGGTATTGAAGGCCAACCGTTTCCGTAATGACGCCAAGGTAGGCCTGAGCGATGGTACTCGCGCCAAGGGCCATTACGACAACTCAGGCTTCGGCGGCTCGGTGGAGTTTGGCAGACACATCACCTTTGCCGGTGGCAACTTCCTTGAACCGTACACGCATTGGTCTGCGGTGGTCGTCCAGGGTAAAAACTATGCCCTGGACAATGACCTGCAGGCTGAAGGGGACCGGACACGCTCGTTCATTGGCAAGATCGGGCTCACCGCCGGCCGGAACATCGCTCTGGAGCAGGGTCGTACGATACAGCCTTATGTTCGTGTGGCAGTGGCTCACGAATTTGCGAAAAACAACGAAGTGCAAGTCAATAACAATGTCTTCAATAACGATCTTTCAGGTTCACGGGGAGAGTTGGGGGCGGGGGTCGCATTGGCCCTGGCGAGAAACTTCAGCCTGCATGCGGATGTGGAATACAGCAATGGGAAAAATATAGAGGAGCCTTTTGGCGCTAATATCGGATTACGCTATACATGGTGATTCAAATAAAAAAGGAAGCGCGAGCTTCCTTTTTTATCAGTTGATCACGCCGCGCGAGTTTTATCGCGACGCAAACTGGCAATATCTCCCTTGGCATCAAAATCGATTTTGAGTTTGACTTCTTTCCGTACGTCATCGTCTTGATTGATCAGCGTGACGTCTTCCAGTTTTCCAGATAGAACGCCTGCATTACTATCGTATTTAATGACGACATCCCCCGATTGTTGAGTGTAGACAATGGTTTGGGCGGGATTGCTGAAATCGGCAAATGTCAGAATGACTTGGTTCGAACCCGGTGTCACAGGATAGGTATCGTCCGGCAAGCCTTTCATGAACGCGAGCTTAAGCTCTTTTGCGGTCCAGTCAGAATTACGGTGGCGGGCAAACATCACGTAGGCCTGGCCGTGTGGTAAAGACTGCTCCGATAGTTCTACAAGAGAGGCGTTGAATCTATCTACTCCGTTTATTGTTCCTTCACACTTGCCTGAGCGGACTTCATTCCTGATGTTCTGGATGCGGTTGGTCATTATTGCGGTCTCCATGTCATAACGAAATATCCCGTGATAAAGGAAACTTTCGGGATACGCTATCAGACCGTTAAAGCGACACGCTGTAAACTGTCAGTGCTGACAGTTTACAAGTGGCCGAAAGTGTGAGGGCCGAGTTTGGGTTTGCCTGAAGACCACACATCCATCCATCTGTGCTATTCGCTTCCAAGTGACTGCTCTTTTGAGCAAATCTTTGATTTTATTGAATGAGTCTGCCTGCTTAGCCGAACAAGCCCGCCGCGATATTGATCGAAAAACCCAGAATCGCCGTATTGAACACAAAACCGATCAACGATTGCGCCAACACGATCTTGCGAATATCGCGAGTAGCAACGCCGACATCGGCAGTCTGCACCGCCACGCCGATGGTGAACGAGAAATACAGAAAGTCCCAGTAGTTGGGCGTGGTCAGGCCTTCGGCAAAACGCAGGGCCGGTTCCTTGCCGTCCCAGGTGTAAAACAGGCGTGCGTAGTGCACACAGAAGATCACCCCGATCACCAGCCACGAACCTACGACGGTGACGGCGGTGAACGCGTAATGCAAAAGTTTGCGATGGGTATCCAGATCCTTGGTGCCGGCCAGTTCCAGGGTGATGGCGGCCAGGCTTGCCAGCGCTGCGATACACACTACGAACAGCACCAGTCCGGCGTTCTCGTCTTCAACGACGGCGATGCGTTTGACGTCCGGCGCCTTGGCCCGGGTGGCCAGCCAGAACATCAGGATCAAATAAGTCCAGACGCCAGCATTCCAGCCGATGAGGATTTTGCTGACGATGGAGTCGGCAGGAACCAGCAGGCCGGAGGCAAGGCCGACCAGGGCGGCGGCGGACAGGCGAGGGTGGGTGCGGGCGAGAAAGCGCATGGGGATTCACAGTGATGATCAATCCCTGCACCTTAGCGCACGCAGCTGTGCTTTTGTAGGAGCTGCCGCAGGTTCGGGCCGCGATCGGACGATCTTTTGATCTTGATAAAACAGACTCAAGAGATCGTCCGATCGCGGCCCGAACCTTCGGCAGCTCCTGCAGTGGGATCAGTGGGGTTTGGTGAAACGCTGTACCAGCTTCATCACCACCACGAAAAACAACGGCACAAAGATCACCGCCAGCGTTGCCGTGATCATCCCGCCGATCACGCCGGTACCGATCGCCTGCTGGCTCGCCGAGCTGGCGCCGGTGGCGATGGCCAGCGGCACCACGCCCAGGATGAACGCCAGCGAAGTCATGACGATCGGGCGCAGACGCAGGCGCGCTGCCTGCAATGTCGCATCGATCAGGTCGTGGCCTTCGTCATACAGGCTCTTGGCGAACTCGATGATCAGGATCGCGTTCTTCGCCGACAGACCGATGATGGTAATCAGCCCGACCTTGAAGAACACGTCGTTGGGCATCCCGCGCAAGGTCACCGCCAGCACTGCGCCGAGCACGCCCAGCGGCACCACCAGCAGCACCGAGGTCGGAATCGACCAGCTCTCGTACAGCGCCGCCAGACACAGGAACACGATCAGCAACGACAGGCCGAGCAGGATCGGCGCCTGACTGCCGGACAACCGTTCCTGCAGTGACAGCCCGGTCCATTCCTGACCCAGACCTTTCGGCCCTTGAGCGACGAGCCGTTCAATCTCCGCCATGGCCTCACCGGTGCTGTGGCCTGGCGACGGTTCACCGGAAATCGCAATCGCCGGATAACCGTTATAACGGGTCAGTTGCGCCGGACCTTGCGTCCATTTGGCCTGAACGAACGCCGACAGCGGCACCATGTGCCCGGCGTTATTGCGCACGTGCATTTTCAGCAGGTCATCGACCTGACTGCGCTGATCGCCTTCGGCCTGTACCACCACCCGCTGCATGCGCCCCTGATTGGGGAAGTCGTTGATGTAGGAGGAACCCACGGCGGTGGACAACACGTTGCCGATGTCGGCGAACGACACGCCCAGCGCATTGGCCTGCTTGCGGTCTACCTCCAGTTGCACCTGCGGCGCTTCGGCCAGCGCGCTTTCGCGCACATTCATCAGTACCGGGCTTTTCTCGGCGGCGGCGAGCAGTTCAGTGCGCGCCTGCATCAATGTCGCGTGACCGAGACCGCCGCGATCCTGCAGGCGGAATTCGAAGCCGCTGGACGTACCGAGTCCGTCGACCGGTGGCGGCAACACCGCGAAGGCAACGGCGTCCTTGATCTGGTTCAGGGCGATGTTGGCGCGATCAGCAATGGAAGTAGCCGAATCGTCGCTGCCGCGTTCAGACCAGTCTTTGAGGGTGGTAAACGCCAGCGCCGCGTTCTGGCCGCTGCCGGAGAAACTGAAACCGAGAATCACCGTGCTGTCGCCCACACCCGGTTCACTGGCGTTGTGCGCCTCGATCTGCTCGACCACCTGCACCGTACGGTTCTTGCTCGCACCCGGTGGCAGTTGAATGTCAGTGATGGTGTAACCCTGATCCTCAACCGGCAGGAACGAGGAGGGCAGACGCGCAAAACACAGCCCCATACCGATCAGCAGCACGCCGTAGATCAACAGATATCGCCCGCTGCGCTTCAGCGCGTAGCCGACCCAGCCTTGATAGCGATCGGTCAGGTGTTCGAAGCGGCGGTTGAACCAGCCGAAGAAGCCGCTTTTCTCATGATGTTCACCCTTGGCGATCGGCTTGAGCAGCGTGGCGCACAGTGCAGGCGTCAGAGTCAGGGCAAGGAACGCCGAGAACAGGATCGAGGTCGCCATCGACAAAGAGAACTGCCGGTAAATCACGCCCACCGAACCCTGCATGAACGCCATCGGAATGAACACCGCCACCAGCACCAGGGTGATGCCGATGATCGCGCCGGTGATCTGCTTCATGGCCTTGCGCGTCGCCTCTTTCGGCGACAAGCCTTCAGTGGCCATGATCCGCTCGACGTTTTCCACCACGACGATGGCGTCGTCCACCAGAATGCCGATGGCCAGCACCATGCCGAACATGGTCAGCACGTTGATCGAGAAACCCAGCGCCAGCATGGTGGCGAACGTGCCCATCAGCGCCACCGGCACCACCAGCGTCGGGATCAGCGTGTAGCGGATGTTCTGCAGAAACAGAAACATCACCGCAAACACCAGCAACATTGCCTCGCCCAAGGTGTAAACCACTTTGGTGATCGAGACTTTGACGAATGGCGAGGTGTCGTACGGAATCTTGTATTCGACGCCGGCCGGAAAGTAGCGCGACAGTTCGTCCATTTTCGCCCGGATCAATGTGGCGGTCGCCAGCGCATTGGCCCCCGGGGCCAGTTGCACGCCGACGGCGGTGGACGGCTTGCCGTTCAGGCGTGTGCCGAACTGGTATTCCTGACTGCCGACTTCGACCCGCGCTACATCGCCGATGCGCACGGTGGAGCCGTCGGGGTTGGCCTTGAGCACGATGTCGGCGAACTCTTCCGGCGTCGACAACTGTCCCTTGACCAGAATGGTCGCGGTGATTTCCTGCGAGGACGGATTGGGCAAGTCGCCAATGCTGCCCGCCGACACTTGGGCGTTCTGCGCGACGATGGCGGCGTTGACGTCAGCCGGGGTCAGGTTGAAACCGATCAGCTTCTGCGGATCGATCCAGATCCGCATCGCCCGTTCGGCGCCATACAACTGTGCTTTGCCGACGCCGTCGATGCGTTTGATCTCGTTCATCACGTTGCGCGCCAGATAATCACTGAGCGCCACGTCATCGAGTTTGCCGTCGCTGGAGGTCAGGGTGATCAGCAGCAGGAAGCCGGCGGAGACTTTCTCCACCTGCAAACCTTGCTGGTTGACCGCTTGCGGCAGGCGCGATTCGACCACTTTGAGGCGGTTCTGCACATCGACCTGGGCCAGTTCCGGGTTGGTGCCTGGCTGGAAGGTGGCCTTGATCGTCGCGCTGCCGAGGCTGCTCTGCGATTCGAAGTACAGCAGGTGATCGGCGCCGTTGAGCTCTTCCTCGATCAGGCTGACCACGCTTTCATCGACGGTCTGCGCCGATGCGCCGGGGTACACGGCGTAGATTTCGATCTGCGGCGGGGCGACGTCGGGGTACTGCGCCACCGGCAATTGCGGGATGGACAGCGCACCGGCCAACAGGATGAACAGGGCGACAACCCAGGCGAACACCGGGCGATCGATAAAGAACTGCGGCATATGAAAGCGTCCTGCTTACTGACCAGAGGTCTGGGCAAGTGGAAGAGGGGTGTCGTCGATCTGCACTTTTTCGCCGGGACGGGCGTGCTGCAGGCCTTCGGTGACAATGCGGTCGCCGGGCTTGAGGCCACCGGTGACGATCCAGCGATCGTTTTGCACCGCGCCCAATTGCACCGGTTGCTGCGCCACGCGCATCTGCTGGTCGACGGTCAGCACCTGAGCGATACCGGCGCTGTCACGCTGCACCGCACGTTGCGGCACGGTGATGCCGTTCTGTACGGTGGCTTGTTGCAGGCGTACACGGATGAAGCTGCCCGGCAGCAGATCGAGATCGGGGTTGGGGAATTCACTGCGCAGAATGATCTGGCCGGTGCCCGGGTCGACGCTGATGTCACTGAACAGCAACTTGCCCGGCAACGGATAGAGACTGCCGTCATCTTGAATCAGTGTGGCCTTGACCTGATCATGACCGACTTCCTGCAACTGCCCGGAACGGAAGGCGCGGCGCAATTCGTTGAGTTCACGGGTCGACTGGGTGAGGTCGGCGTAGATCGGGTTTAGCTG
The DNA here is from genome assembly GCF_000282275.2 of Pseudomonas sp. GM30. Lineage (NCBI taxonomy): Bacteria > Pseudomonadati > Pseudomonadota > Gammaproteobacteria > Pseudomonadales > Pseudomonadaceae > Pseudomonas > Pseudomonas sp. GM30. The sequence goes on from NZ_AKJP02000026.1 coordinate 49,541, forward strand.
CTGAATCAGTGCCAGTGGCGTGGTTTCGTTCTGCCCGACCAGCGCGCCTTCGGTGACCAGCGCACGGCCGACGCGTCCGGAAATCGGCGCGGTGACGGTGGCGTAGCCGAGGTTCAGCTTCGCTCGTTCTACCGCAGCTTTATTGGCTGCCACGTCGGCGGCGGTTTGCCGGGCATTGGCGCGGGCGTTGTCGTAATCCTGAGCGCTGATGGCCTTGTCGTCGATCAACTGCGCGTAGCGTTGCTCCTGCAACTTCGCCTGGAAGGCGTTGGCCTCGGCTTTGCGCAGCGCGGCTTCGGCGCTGTCCAGGTCAGCCTTGAACGGTGCCGGGTCGATGCGAAACAGCACGTCGCCCTTTTTCACGTCGCTGCCTTCACGGAAGGTCCGTTGCAGCACCACGCCGGCCACTCGGGCACGTACTTCGGCGATGCGTGGCGCGGCGATACGCCCGCTCAGTTCGCTGCTGATCGACAGGGGGCGGGCCTCGATGGTCTCGATGCGCACGGTGGCTGGCGGCGCTTCTTCTTCGGCCTTCGAGGACGAATCACAGGCGCTCAGCAACAGCGCAGCGGCGATCAGGCCGAGCCCGGCCAGCAGATTTTTCGACATGTACCACCCCCAATATTGAAGCCCGCATCCTAAGGCCAGACGCCGAGGGTAGCGGTGAAGCTTTGTAGGCGCTGTGTGAAATTGTGTAAGGGTTTTACTCAGGGACGGGTGAGGGCGTATATCCTTTACGCCTTGAAATTTATTGCGACAGATAAACCGCTTTCGCGAGCAAGCTCGCTCCCACATGGGTTTTTGTGATCGACGCAAACTACTGTGGGAGTGAGCCTGCTCGCGATGAGGCCCAAACAGTCGCCACAGCACTTTCCTGGAACACCCCATGCCCAACATCCTCCTGGTCGAAGACGACACCGCCCTCGCCGAACTGATTTCCAGCTACTTGGAGCGCAACGGTTATTCCGTCAGCGTGATCGGCCGTGGCGACCATGTGCGTGAGCGGGCGCGGATCAATCCGCCGGACCTTGTGATCCTCGACCTGATGCTCCCGGGCCTCGACGGCCTGCAGGTCTGCCGCTTGCTGCGGGCCGACTCGGCGACGCTGCCGATCCTGATGCTGACCGCCCGCGATGACAGTCACGATCAGGTACTGGGCCTGGAAATGGGCGCAGACGATTACGTCACCAAGCCCTGCGAACCACGGGTTCTGCTGGCACGAGTGCGTACTTTGCTGCGCCGCAGCAGCCTTGGTGAGCCGATGACGGTCAATGACCGGATCGTCATGGGCAATCTGTGCATCGACCTGTCCGAGCGCACCGTTTCCTGGCGCGATCAACCGGTGGAGCTGTCCAGCGGCGAATACAATTTGCTGGTGGTGCTGGCCCGACACGCCGGGGAGGTGCTGAGCCGCGATCAGATCCTCCAGCGCTTGCGCGGCATCGAGTTCAACGGCACCGATCGTTCGGTGGATGTGGCGATTTCCAAGCTGCGGCGCAAGTTCGACGACCACGCCGGTGAGGCGCGCAAGATCAAGACCGTGTGGGGCAAGGGTTACTTGTTCAGTCGTTCCGAGTGGGAATGCTGAGCTGATGTTCAGAATCCTGTTTCGCCTGTATCTGGTGACGATCGTCTCCTACAGCGCGGCGATCTATCTGGTGCCGGATCTGGTGGTCATGGCGTTCCGCGAGCGCTTCATCACCTACAACCTCGACTATTCGCGCGGCCTGCAAACGCTGATCACCCGGCAGTTTCACGCGGTGCCGCAAGACCAGTGGCCAGCGCTGGCGCAGTCGATGGACAAAGACTTCCAGCCGCTGCACATCGCTCTGGCACGTATCGACGACGCCGGGTTCACCGCCCCCGAGCAAGCGCGTTTGCGCGCCGGGGAAAACGTGGTGCGTATCGGCGATTGGGGCTGGCGCACCTTGGCGGTCACGCCGCTGAACGATGATGTCGCCGTGCAAATGGTGGTGCCGCCGGATCCGCTGGACGTCAATCTGTTGTACTGGAGCATCAACGTGCTGATCGGCGCGAGCATGCTCGCCTGCCTGCTGCTGTGGATTCGCCCGCACTGGCGCGATCTGGAACGCCTCAAGGGCGCTGCCGAACGCTTCGGCAAGGGCCACCTGAACGAGCGCACGCAGATCCCCGCCAGTTCCAACATCGGCAGCCTGGCCAACGTGTTCGACACCATGGCCGGCGACATCGAAAATCTGCTCAATCAGCAGCGCGATCTGCTCAATGCGGTGTCCCACGAATTGCGCACGCCGCTGACCCGTCTGGACTTCGGCCTGGCCTTGGCGCTGTCCGATGACTTGCCGGCGACCAGTCGCGAGCGCCTGCAAGGGCTGGTCGCGCACATTCGCGAACTGGATGAGCTGGTGCTGGAGTTGCTGTCTTACAGTCGCCTGCAGAATCCGGCGCAATTGCCCGAACAGGTTGAGGTTTCGCTGGATGAGTTCATCGACAGCATTCTGGGCAGTGTCGATGAAGAGCTGGAGTCACCGGACATCGTTATTGATGTGTTGTTGCATGGTCAGCTCGAACGCTTTTCGCTGGATCCGCGCCTGACCGCCCGGGCGATCCAGAACCTGCTGCGCAATGCCATGCGCTATTGCGAGAAACGCATTCAGATTGGCGTGCAGGTCAGCCCTGATGGCTGCGGGATCTGGGTCGACGATGATGGGATTGGCATCCCGGATGACGAGCGTGAGCGGATTTTCGAACCGTTCTATCGCCTTGATCGCAGCCGTGACCGTGCCACCGGTGGCTTTGGCCTGGGCCTGGCGATCAGCCGCCGGGCGCTGGAGGCGCAAGGCGGGACGCTGACGGTGGAAAGTTCGCCGCTGGGCGGGGCGCGATTCAGATTGTGGTTGCCCACCGCTGGCTGAATAAAGTGAAGGAAAACCTGTGGCGAGGGAGCTTGCTCCCGCTGGGCTGCGAAGCGGCCCTAGGCAATCCGCAGCCAGGCGTCATTTGCCGGTTTTGCGACGGCTTCGCCGCCGGGCGGGAGCAAGCTCCCTCGCCACAGGGATGCGATTGCGGTGTCAGATCAGTTGGTTTGACTGGATCAAGCCAACCCCGGCCGTCTGCATTCGCTCCATCGCCGCCGACAGTGAACCCTCCATATCAATGGCGCGACAGGCATCCAGCAGCACAAACGCATTGAACCCCGCCGCCCGCGCATCCAGCGCCGAGAACATCACGCAGAAATCCAGCGCCAGACCGACCATGTACACCGTGTCGATAGCGCGTTCTTTCAGGTAACCGGCCAGACCGGTGGTGGTGCGCCGGTCCGCCTCGAGAAACGCCGAATAGCTGTCGATGTCCGGGTTGCAGCCCTTGCGGATGATCAGTTGCGCGTGAGGCAGGTTCAATTCGGGGTGAAACCCGGCGCCGATGGTGCCTTGCACGCAATGATCCGGCCAGAGCGTCTGCTCGCCGTAGGGCAACTGAATGACCTCATACGGTTTGCGTCCGGGATGACTCGAGGCAAACGACGCGTGGCCGCTCGGGTGCCAGTCCTGGGCAATGATCACTTGCTTGAACAGAGCGCCGAGGCGATTGATCAGCGGCACGATCAGATCGCCTTCGGGGACGGCCAACTGGCCGCCCGGGGTGAAGTCATTCTGCACGTCGATGACCAGCAGGGCGCTGCGGGGTGAAATCTGCATCGATGCTTCCTCCTTGGATAATCACGCGCTCAGCATAGTGGCAGCGGCACTCATGCGCTCAAGCGTTCGATCAAGTGTCTGGCGAGGTCTTCCAGCGCCGGGGCCGGATTGTGCCCGATCAACATCCACGCATGCTCACCTTCGGTCCAGTACACCACGTTCATCTCATGCCGCCGTTCGTGCGCCAAAGGCTGGCTGCCACTGTTGGAGCGAGTCACGCACAAGGCCAGCGGCCCGTGTTTCGCGTCGAGATAGGTCAGTTGCGCAATCGGTACACCGTCGTACTCGAGCATTTGTGCGCGTTTGAGTTCGGCGCCCGGCAGCTTCAGCAGCGCCGGTGACAGGTTCAGGCCGAGCCGCGTGTCCACCGCACGCAATTGCACGCGTTGGTTGGCCTCGTCGCTCGGCAAATGATCAAGCGTCTGCGGCACATACAGCGCCATGTAGTCGCCCACCAGGGCGCGCCAGTTATGCGCTTGCTGCGTTTGCCAGGCGAGAAACAGGCGATCGGCCAACACGCCGCCCGCCAGCAGACTCGCGGCGGCCGCACCAATGAACCAGCGTCGGCTCAGGCCTGGCCGCTGAGGGGCAGGGATGGCATCGAGGCGCGCCTGCAAACGCTCCAGCGGCGCCTGTTGCGCCAGTTCGTCATAGGCATCCTTGTACGGCAGGCTGCTGCGTTCGAACCATTGCACGCGCAGGCTGAGCAACGGGTCGTCGACAATCGCGCTGTCGAGCTGGCTGCGATACGCCGGGTCCAGCTCGTTATCGAGGTAGGCCACCAGTTGTTCGTCGGAGGGCTTGTTCATGGGTGGTCACCTCCAGTGGTTTTCGGCACGGCTTGCAGCGGCGGGTACTCGGCCAGTTTCAGCCGCGCGGTGGCCAGACGGCTCATCACGGTACCGATCGGCACTTGCAGGATCTCGGCAACTTCGCGGTAGGACAGGCCTTCGACGTAGGCCAGATAAACGGTTTCGCGCTGGGTTTCCGGCAACGCATCGACCCGGCGGATCACCTGCGCCGCCATCACGTGGGTTTGTGCGGCGTATTCGCCGTCGAAGGCCAGTTGCCCGTCGGCATCGACCTGGCCTGTGCCCTGACGCACCCGACGCGCGCGTACTTCGTTGAGCCAGATCGAATGCAGGATGCTCAGCAACCAGCGATCCATGCGCGTGCCGGCCACATATTGCCCGGCACGTTCCAGCGCCCGCACACACGTGGCCTGCACCAGATCCTCGGCCACGTGCCGATTGCGCGACAGCAGCAGTCCGTAGCGCCACAGTCGCGCCAGCTGCTGTCCGAGTTCTGCTCTGAATGCCTGATCGCTGACGATGATGGCGTTCCTTTATCTATCTCAGGTTTTCGATGAATCGTTGATGGCTTCAGCCAGGTCCTGGTATTCCTCGCAGGATGTTCCGCAAATCGATTTGATCTGCTGCAACTGCTCCTGCGCCAGGTCGACGCGACCTTTGATCACATAGGCTTCGCCGAGGTATTCACGCACTTGCGCGTACTGCGGATCGAGTTTCACCGATTGCAGGTAATAGCCGATGCCTTCATCGGTACGCCCCAGTTTTCGCGTGGCGTAACCGCGATAATTGAGGGCTTTGGCGGTGTTCGGTTGTTTCAGGGTGTCGAGCAGGGCCAGGGCTTCTTCGTAGCGACCGTCCTTGGCCAATCGGTAGGCGTAATCGGTGCGATCGGCATCCGGCACGGCGCTGCTGGTCTGCAGCACGCATTTCTGCGATTTGCTGTCCCAGACCTGGCCTTTGGGGCAGTTGGGCTTCTGCACGGGCGCGCTTTCATCACCGTTGGCAAAGGCCATTGATGCGGACAGTGCGGTCACCAGCAGCAACGGGGCGGCGAACATAACGGAACGGATAGTCATGGGCAAGGCTCCACAGAGGGTTATGTTTCACTTTGAACACCACAGCCCGGGATTTTATTCATTGCTTTGTCAGGCTCTGTTCAAGGTACGCGCAAATCGCGGCGTTATGCTCAGCTACGCCTGCCGTCCATCCAGCGCTTTGTCATGACCCGGCGCTGACACACGAGGAACTGCCATGAAAGATCAGGTCCATCACTCCGCTGCCGCCGGCTACAAGACTGCCGCCGACACCTACGTCAAAGGTCGCCCCGATTACCCGCCGCAGGTCAGTCAATGGTTGACCCAGACATTGGGCCTGGACAGTCACAGGACGGTCATCGATCTGGGCGCCGGCACCGGCAAGTTCACCGGCCGGCTGGTGGCGACCGACGCGCAGGTGATCGCCGTGGAACCGGTGGCGCAGATGCTGGAAAAATTGTCCGCCGCCTGGCCCGAGGTGCTGGCCGTGAGCGGCACTGCGACCGATCTGCCGTTGCCCGACGCCTCCGTGGATGCGGTGGTCTGTGCGCAGGCGTTCCATTGGTTCGCCACACCCGAAGCCTTGACCGAGATCGCCCGGGTACTCAAGCCCGGCGGCAAGCTCGGGCTGATCTGGAACCTGCGCGATACGCAAGTCAGCTGGGTGCCGAAACTTGACGCGATCGTCAATGCACTGGAAGGTGATACGCCCCGTTATTACACCGGCCAATGGCGCGAGGCGTTTCCGCATCCGGCGTTCGGGGCGCTGCAGCTACAGCAGTTTCATCACGGACACACCGGCTCGCCGGAAGACGTGATCTTCAATCGGGTGCGCTCCACCAGTTTCATCGCAGCATTGCCGCAGGCGCAGCGCGACAAGGTCGATGAGCAGATCCGCGCGTTGATTGCCTCGGAACCGGCGTTGCGGGGGCGGCATGTGCTGACGGTGCCTTATGAGACGGCGGCGTATGTGGCGGTGAAGGTCGGTTAGATCGGCGGTGCAGCCCTTCGCGAGCAGGCTCGCTCCCACAAGGATCGGTGGTGAATGCAGAAACTGCGTTCACCGAATATCAATGTGGGAGCGAGCTTGCTCGCGAAGAGGCCAGCCCTGACACTGCATCTCTCGACCCAGTCCCGCATTTGGCCGAACCGCCATCGTGATGCCTTGTTATAGTTCGGGCCTCATTTTCTGCCCGGTAAAGGATCACTGCCATGACTCAATACACCGCCTTCAGCGTCGAACTGGCCGACAACATCGCCCATGTGCAGATCAATCGTCCGGAAAAGATCAACTCGATGAACGCCGCGTTCTGGAGCGAGATCGTCGAGATTTTCCAGTGGATCGATGACACCGATGAAGTGCGGGTCGTGGTGCTGAGCGGCAACGGTAAACATTTTTCCTCCGGCATCGACCTGATGATGCTCGCCGGCGTCGCCAATGAACTGGGCAAGGACGTCGGCCGTAATGCGCGCCTGCTGCGGCGCAAGATCCTCACCCTGCAAGCTTCGTTCAACGCCGTCGACAACTGCCGCAAACCGGTGCTGGCGGCGATTCAAGGCTATTGCCTCGGCGGCGCGATTGACCTGATCGCCGCCTGCGACATGCGTTACGCCGCCGAGGACGCGCAATTCTCGATCAAGGAAATCGACATCGGCATGGCCGCCGATGTTGGCACTTTGCAACGGTTGCCACGGATCATCGGTGACGGCATGCTGCGTGAACTGGCCTACACCGGGCGCACTTTCGGTGCTGATGAGGCGCGCAGCATCGGTCTGGTCAATCGCGTTTACGCTGACAAGGAGCTGCTGCTTGAAGGCGTGATGGACATTGCTCGCGACATCGCCGGCAAATCGCCAATCGCGGTTACCGGCACCAAGGAAATGATCAGCTACATGCGCGACCATCGCATCGACGATGGCCTCGAATACGTTGCCACCTGGAACGCCGCCATGTTGCAATCCACCGACTTGCGCGTGGCCATGGCCGCCCATATGAGTAAACAGAAACCCGAATTTCTGGATTGAGAAACCATGACAGCTCGCTGGACCACTGCAGTACTGGACACCGATCAACCCGGCGGCTGGGCCGTGGCGCGCAGCCCCGATGGCTTTCTGTTCGATGACAACGGCGCGCTGTTCCCGCGGGAATGGCTCAAGCGTCAGGACTTGTCGGTCCTGGCGGAACACGGCATCGGCCACCTCGATGGCGAGCCGGTCTATCTGCTGGAGCTGCGCAGTTCCAGTGAAGTGCCGGGCTGCAACTGGAAAGGCCTGCGGGCGTTCATGCTCGATGGCGATCACACGATCTACAAAGTGCTGGGTTATGCCGCGCAGATCGGTACATGGGCTCGCGAGCATCGTTTTTGCGGCAATTGCGGGCAGGCGATGACCCAGGTACCGCGTGAGCGGGCGATGTATTGCCAGCCGTGTGATCTGCGCAGTTATCCGCGCATTTCGCCGAGCATGATTGTGCTGATCACCCGCGGCGACGAAATCCTGCTGGCGCGTTCACCGCGGTTTGTCACCGGGGTCTACAGCACGCTGGCCGGGTTCGCCGAGCCGGGCGAGTCGGCCGAGGATTGCCTGATTCGCGAGGTGCGCGAGGAGGTCAGCATCGAAGTGAAGAACATCCAGTACATGGGCAGCCAGTGCTGGCCGTTCCCGCATTCGATGATGCTCGGCTTCCATGCCGAATATGCCGGGGGCGAGATCGTCTGTCAGGAGGATGAGATCGAGGACGCCCAGTGGTTCAACGTGCACGATCTGCCGCCGTTGCCGGCGTCCAAATCGATTGCCCGTTACCTGATCGACGTCTACGTGGCGCGCCGCTTAGGTCACGCTGAACCAGTGTTGCCAGGCTAGGCGCACGGTCAGCCCCAGCACCACGGTGATGAACACCGGACGAATGAACTTGGCGCCGCCGCTGATCGCGGTGCGCGCGCCGAAGAACGCCCCGACCATCACCGACAGGCCCATGCTCAGGCCGATGATCCAGTCCACTTGCCCGGAAAACACGAACACCGACAGCGCCGCGATGTTGCTGACGAAGTTCATGCTGCGCGCCACACCGCTGGCCTTGACCAGGTCGATCGGGTAGAGCAGCAGGCTGCTGACCGTCCAGAACGCACCCGTGCCAGGGCCGGCCACGCCGTCGTAGAAACCGAGGCTGAAGCCTTGGGTCGATTGCCATTTCTTCTTGATCGGCGCATCGCTGTCCAGCGGCGCCTTGGGCGTGCCGCCGAACAACAGATACAGGCCACAGGCGAAGACGATCACCGGCAGCATCTTGTTCAGCCATTCCGCCGGCAGGTAGTGCGCGACGACGGCACCGGTCAGCGCGCCGACCAAAGTGCCGACAATCGCGTGCATCCACTGCCGAGGGTGGAACAGCTTGCGCCGGTAGAAGGTGAAACTGGCGGTGGCCGAACCGAAGGTCGAACTGAGTTTGTTGGTGCCCAGCACCAGATGCGGTGGCAGACCGGCAGTGAGCAGCGCCGGGGTGGTCAACAGACCGCCGCCGCCGGCAATGGCGTCGATGAAACCGGCAATGAAAGCGACGAGGGCCAGAACGGCCAGGGTGGTGAGGTCAACGCTGAGTTCGAAAGGCATGGAATCGGCTTATTCGGCAGGGCGCAGAGGGGCTGCGGGGAAGGGCTGACATGTTACTCATTTCCTAGTGTTGCGGCGACCCGTATGGCCCTATCGCGAGCAGGCTCACTCCTACATTTGAAATGCGTTCTCCTTGTAGGAGTGAGCCTGCTCGCGATGGGGTCAACTCTTTCAACTCAAAACCCAACTGTTGCCCACCCAACACCCACACAACAAATCATCCTCCAGCAATGCAACTCCATCAGCCTCAAGCCCAATAAAACCGGCCCTCTGGACGCTGGCACGCTTGCTGCTCTGTCCCACTGACCTTCCCAATGTCCCGAGGACACGCCAATGAGCAAGCAAGCCGTGAAATTCGCCTACTGGGTGCCGAACGTCAGTGGCGGTCTGGTGGTCAGCAAGATCGAGCAGCGCACCGACTGGGGCATCGACTACAACCGCAAACTGGCGCAACTCGCCGAAGCGGCGGGGTTCGAGTATGCCCTGACGCAGATCCGCTTTACCGCCGGTTACGGTGCCGAGTTCCAGCATGAATCGGTGGCGTTCAGTCATGCGCTGCTGGCGGCCACCACCAAGCTGAAGGTGATCGCGGCGATTCTGCCCGGCCCATGGCAACCGGCGCTGGCAGCCAAGCAACTGGCGACCATCGATCAACTCACCAACGGTCGGATTGCGGTGAACATCGTCAGCGGTTGGTTCAAGGGCGAATTCCAGGCCATCGGCGAACATTGGCTGGAACACGACGAGCGCTACCGGCGTTCCGAGGAATTCATCCGCTCGCTGCGCGGCATCTGGAGCCAGGATAACTTCAGCTTTCGCGGCGACTTCTACCGCTTCGACCATTACAGCCTCAAACCGAAACCGCTGGGCCGCCCGGAAATCTTCCAGGGCGGCAGTTCCCGTGCGGCACGAGACATGGCGGCGCGGGTTTCGGACTGGTATTTCACCAATGGCAACAGCGTCGAAGGGATCAAGGCGCAGGTCGATGACATCCACGCCAAAGCGGCGGCCAACAAGCATTCGGTGAAGATCGGCGTCAACGCTTTCGTCATCGCCCGCGACACCGAAGAAGAGGCGCACGCGGTGCTGGCGCAGATCATCGACCAGGCCGATCCGGACGCGGTGAATGCGTTTGGCGACGCAGCGAAGCAAGCGGGCAGGGCATCACCGGAGGGTGAGGGCAACTGGGCGAAATCGACGTTCGAGGATCTGGTGCAGTACAACGACGGCTTCAAGACCAACCTGATCGGCACGCCACAGCAGATTGCCGAGCGGATCGTAGCGTTGAAAGCGGTGGGGGTGGATCTGGTGTTGGCGGGGTTTCTGCACTTTCAGGAAGAGGTGGAGTATTTCGGCAAACGGGTGTTGCCGCTGGTGCGGGAACTGGAGGCTGAGAAGACTGCCGCAGTAGCCTGAACACCACAAAACCAATGTGGGAGCGAGCTTGCTCGCGAAAGCGGTTTGTCAGTTACATGAATATTGACTGACACGACGCCTTCGCGAGCAAGCTCGCTCCCACATTTTCGATCTATGTGAACTCAGAGGCCGAGATCGGAAAGCCCCGGATGATCATCCGGACGCCGACCCAGCGGCCAATGGAACTTGCGCTCGCTTTCCTTGATCGGCATGTCGTTGATGCAGGCATAGCGCTGGAACATCAGGCCGTGCTCATCGAACTCCCAGTTTTCGTTGCCGTAGGAGCGGAACCAGTTGCCCGAATCGTCGCGCCATTCATAGGCGTAACGCACGGCAATACGTGTGTCGGAGTAGGCCCAGAGTTCCTTGATCAGGCGGTAATCGAGTTCCTTGGCCCATTTACGGGTCAGGAAGGCCTTGGCTTCTTCACGGTTGTTGGCGAACTCGGCGCGATTGCGCCATTTGGTATCGAGGGTATAGGCCAGCGACACCTTCTCGGGATCGCGGGAGTTCCAGCCATCTTCGGCCAGACGTACTTTTTCGATAGCCGATTCACGGTTGAACGGCGGTAAAGGCGGACGCACTTGGGCAGCAGTCGACATTGTCAGTCTCCCGATCTAATTAACGATTAAACAACAGTTGAGGCTTATTTAAGGCGTTACAGGTCCAATAACTTACGCGCCATGCATTGCGCATTATCAGCGGCACTGTGATCACCCATCACAAGCGCTACGGTAATGGCGCCGTCAATCAGGATCAGCAATTGTCTGGCCAGACGTTGCGGATCTTCGACGCCATGTTCGGTACACAGCTCGCACAGGTAGTCGAGCAGCTTCTGTTTGTGGTCTTTGGCGACCTGGCGCACCGGGTCCTCGGGATCACCGGTTTCGCCACTGGTATTGATAAAGGCGCAGCCGCGGAAGCCTTCCGAAGCGAACCAGCCCTTGAGCACGGTAAACAGGTTGAGCAGGCGGTCGGCCGGGGTTTCGGCCTGATCGACAGCACTTCTGTACCAATGCATCCAGCGCACGTCGCGGCGTTGCAGGGCGGCTACGGTCAGCTCCTCCTTGTTGGCGAAGTAGCGGTAGATGCTTTTTCTGGAGACGCCGGCGGTTTTCACCAGAAGATCCATGCCGGTGGCCGCGATGCCACTTTTGTAGATCAACTTTTCGGTGACATCCAGAATGATGTCGCGGGTCGAGGTGTCACTGATTTCGTTCATGTGGCGAACAGTAGAACGATCGTTCTCCTTGGTCAAGTGGTTATTTTTTTTGTGTCTGCCATACCGCTTTCGCGAGCAAGCTCGCTCCCACAGGGGAATGCATTCGAATGTGGGAGCGAGCCTGCTCGCGAAGGGGGCATTACAGACAGTAACAAGACCCGAACCGGTTGATGGTGTAAGCTCTCGGGTTCTTCGGATTCGACCCATTGCGAGCCCTATGCCGTTGCTTTTCAAACGCTCTTTGCTGCCCAAACTGCGCAGCTTTCCGCTGACTGCCGAGGCCGTGACCATTCTGTCCGGCGCCGCCGAGTTCCGTCGTTGCCTGCTGGAGAAAATCGCCGAGGCGACCCGGCGCATTTACATCGTTGCGCTGTATCTGCAGCACGACGAGGCCGGTCAGGAAATCCTCGATGCCTTGCATGCCGCCAAGCTCAAGCGCCCGGAGCTGGAGATCGTCGTAGTGGTTGACTGGCTGCGCGCCCAGCGTGGGCTGATCGGCGCCGGCAAACAGCCGGGCAACTCGGCGTGGTACCAGGAAATGACCCGCACCCATCAGAGCGAAGTGCCGGTCTACGGCGTGCCGGTGCAGACCCGCGAACTGTTCGGCGTCCTGCATTTGAAAGGCTTTGTGATCGACGATTGTGTGGTTTACAGCGGCGCGAGTCTGAACAACGTCTACCTGCACAAGTTCGACAAGTACCGTTTCGACCGCTACCACGTGCTGCACAGCCGCGAATTGGCGGACTCGATGCATCATCTGGTCAAGCACGGCCTGATCGAATCCAAGGCTGTGCATCGCCTCGACCTGCCCAACCTGCCGACCACCCGCAGCCTGCGCAATGACATCGGCGACCTGCGTAGCCGGCTCAAATATGCGGCGTACGACACCAGCGCCGGCAGCACCGCGCATACCGGCCTGTCGGTCAGTCCGTTGCTGGGCGTGGGCAAGAACAACCCGTTGAACCGGGTGATTGTCGAGCTGATCGCCAGTGCGCAACAGCAGCTGACCATCTGCACGCCGTACTTCAACCTGCCGCTGCCGATCATCCGCGAGGTCAACCGTGCGCTGGCCCGTGGGGTGAAGATCGACATCGTGGTCGGCGACAAGACCGCCAACGATTTCTACATCCCGCCGAGCGAGCCGTTCAAGGTGATTGCGGCGCTGCCATACCTGTACGAAATCAGCCTGCGGCGCTTCGCCAAGCGGCATCAGCGCAACATCGACAGCGGCCAGTTGAACCTGCACCTGTGGCGTGACGGCGACAACAGCTATCACCTCAAGGGCATGTGGGTCGACCAGCGCTATACGCTGCTGACCGGCAACAACCTCAATCCGCGGGCGTTCCGCCTCGACCTGGAAAACGCGCTGCTGATCGATGATCCGCAGGGCGAATGGCTTGAGCCACGGGCGAAGGAGCAGGAGGAGATCTTCCGCAACACCACGCGGATTGCCAGCTTCCAGAGCCTGGAGACTCTGCCGGAGTACCCGGCGGGGGTGGCGAAGTTTTTGAAGCGGGTGAGTCGGGTGCGGATCGAGCGGTTGCTCTACCGGATTCTCTAGCGCCGCTGAAAATGCCATCGCTGGCAAGCCAGCTCCCACAGTATTCTCGGTCATTCACAAATTTCGTGTACACCAAGAACATTGTGGGAGCTGGCTTGCCAGCGATGGGGCCTGCTTAGACGCTCAATGAACTCAGTTCAGACCCAGCTTGCCACGCAACGTGGACAGGTCTTCCGCCAAGGTATTCACCGGCCCGACCAGCGCCTTGCGATCGTTGTCCTTCACCTTGTCATAAGTCTCGAACCCACCGTCCTTGGTCTTGTACTTGGCGAGGATCTTGTCCACGGTGGCGAAGTTCTTGTCGACTTTGGCGACGAACGCCTTGTCCTGTTTTTCGATCTGCGGACGGAACAGGTCGACGATTTTCTTCGCGCCGTCGATATTGCCCTGGAAGTCGTACAGGTCGGTGTGGCTGTAACGGTCTTCTTCACCGGAGATCTTGGTTGCGGCGACTTCTTCCAGCAGGGCGGCGGCACCCCCGACGACTTTCTCCGGCGGGAAGGTCAGGCCGGCGACGCGGGTCTGCAGGTCTTTGACGTCGCTGTCCAGCTTGTCCGCCAGAGCACTCAGACCTTCGGTGGTTTTTTCCGAGAACAGCGAATATTCGAGGCGATGGAAACCGGTGAAGTCTTCAGCCTTCACGCCTTTTTCGTGGTCGTCGACGCGCGAATCGATGGAAGCATCCAGGTCACTGAACAGCTCGGCAATCGGCTCGATCGACTCGTAGTAGACGCGGGTCGGCGCGTAGAGCTTTTGCGCGGTGGCCAGATCACCTTTCTTCACCGCATCGGTGAATTGTTTGGTGTGGCTGCCCAGTTCATCCAGTTGCTCGGTGACGTAGATCTTGTAGTCCGACACCGGGCCGACCAGATCCAGCGGCGCCGTCGCGGCGAACGCCGACAGCGGGGTGTTGAGCAAACCAAGGGTCAGCAATAACGCGAGTGGCGACTTTTTCATGGAGCGGCTCCGAGGGTTTTTATGGTTATGCAGCTGTTTTGGGTTGTGTGGCGTTGAGCAGCGAGCGACCGATGAAATCCTTGTCGCCCGTGACACCCGGCAGGGTGAAGAAGTAACCGCCGCCGACCGGTTTGAGGTACTCCTCAAGTGGCTCGCCGTTGAGCCGGGTCTGCACGGTGATAAAGCCTTTTTCCAGATCGGCCTGGTAGCAGATGAACAGCAGCCCCATGTCGAGCTGGCCGTTCTTGTTGACGCCGTTGGAGTAGTTGAACGGCCGGCGCAGGATCAGGTTGGCCTGGCTCGCGGCGGTGCGCGGGTTGGCCAGGCGAATGTGCGCGTCGAGTTTGGTCAGCTTGCCTTCCGGGTCCTTGCTGTAATCCGGGACCTCGGTTTCATGGTTGGCGCCCATCGGTGCGCCGGTGGTCTTGACCCGGCCGATGATGCTTTCCTGTTCCTGCAGCGGCGTACGGTCCCAGCGCTCGACGAAGTTGCGGATGATCCGCACCGCTTGATAGCTGCCGTGCGCGGCCCAGGCCGGCTCATCGCTGCCCGGTTGCACCCAGACAAGCTTGTCCATCGCCTTGGCGTCGTTGGAATCGGGATTGGCCGAGCCGTCACGGAAACCGAGGAAGTTGCGCGCCGATTGCGCCGGCACCCCCGGTTTGGCCGGGGCTTGCGGCGGCACGCTGCCTTCCTGCTTCCAGCGCACCAGCAGCAGGTCCGGCAGGTTTTTGACGATGTCGCGCAGGGCGTGAATGTTGGTGTCGGCGGTGTTCGAGCAGAACTGCAGGCTCAAGTCGCCGTGGCAGCAATCAGCCTCCAGCGCATCGTTGGGGAAACCGACCATGCGTTGCAGACGTTTCGGTTTGGCATCGGCCAGGCCGAAACGCTCGTCGAACAGCGATTCGCCCACCGAGACGGTGATGGTCAGGTTGTCCGGAGTCACCACCGGGCCGAGGATGCCGGAATCCGGCGGCGGCAGTTTCGGGTCGATCTGTGCCACCGGGCCGCCCTTCATCAGAAACGCAATGCGCTCGTTGAGGGTGCGGAACAGCCGCTCAAGGTCTTCGCGATCACTGGCCAGCACGTCAAACGACACGAACATGCCGGACGCCGGGCGTGGGGTGACGATGCCGGTCTGGTGCACGCCGTGGAAGTCATGACGGTCTTCGGTCTTGTCGCTGCTTGGCGCTTCGGTGACTTGCGCCGGAGCGGCGGCCATCGCCGGGCAGCTCAGGGCCGAACCGGCCAGCGCAACACCGGCGGCGCCCATGCCCATCAGCAGGCGGCGACGTTGCAGATCGAGGTTTTGCAAATCTTTCATCGGTATTCGTCTTCTGCTTACAGGCCGGAGAGGCCGAGGGCGGGATCGATGCCATCCAGAGCGTCAGCCAGGGCCTGAGCCTTGTCGGCGATCTGTTTGCGTTGTTCGCCGCTGACCGTGTCGTAAGTGGCGTAGCCGTCCTTGACCTTGAAGCTGTTCAGTACGCTGTCGAAATCGCTCAGTGCGCTGTCGATTTTCGGCAGCAGGTCCGGCGCCGATTTGCTCAACATTGGCCGCAGCAATTCGACGACCTTGTGTGCGGTCTCCAGATTGCCGGCAAAACCGTTGAGGTCGGCGTGGCTGTAGCGTTCCTCTTCACCGCTGGCGGCGCGCACATCGGCCAGGGTGTTGAGGTTGCGCACCACGATGCTCACCAGTTGTTCCGGCGGCAGCGACTGGGCCAGCAGTTGCTGTTTGAGCGTGGTGACGTCGGTCAGCAGGCGCTGGGCAATGGGCGCCAGATCGTCGAGTTTGCGTTGCTGGAACAGCGCGTATTCGATGCGGTGGAAGCCGGCGAAGGCCGGATCCTGCTCGCGTTTTTCGAAGTAGTCGGCGCGGGCATTGATGCTGTTGTCCAGTTCCGCCAGACGTTGCGCCGCCGGGGCCAGACGCTGATAGGCGGCGCGCGCCGGCAGGTACAGCGCTTGCGCCTGGGCGAGGTCGCCGCTGGCGATTGCGTCGTTGAGCGCAGTGACGGCTTTGATCAGTGCGCTGCTCTGGCTCGCCAGATACACGCGGAACTCCGACAGCGGCCCGACGAAGGCGACCATCGACGGCTTGGCCTTCGCAGCCGCGTCGGAAGCTGCGGTCGGCGTTACGTGCAGCACGCCACGCGGATTGCTCAGCAGACCGCAAGTAATCGCGTAGTCGCCGGGTTGCAGGTTGGCGTTGATCACCTGGCTCAGGCCCGGTGCGATGTTCTCGCGCTCTTCGATCACCAGCACACCGTCGAGAATTTCCCACTCCACTGCGCGGTCGGAGCGGTTGACGATGCGGAAACTGGCGCGGCCGGCGGGAACCGTCAGCTCGTTCGGCTCGCAACTGTGCGCGTTGATGTTGACCACCACTTCGTCATGGTTGTGCTGACGCTTGGCCGCAGCCATTTTCGAGGCGTAGTAGAACAGGCCACCGGCGGCAATCATCACGACCACCGAACCGGCCACCGCCCAGCGCAAGGCGCGGGGAGGGGAGGCCTGGGGAGTATTAGGCTTTGACATGGATGCCCTTATTGGCTGGAAACGGAAGACGATTTGGCTGACTTGGGCGCAGCAGGCGCGGCGGGGTAGAAAAACACCACCAGCGCCACCACCAGATAGATCAGATACGCACCGAGGGTGCTGACGGTCGGCGCATCCTGATAACCGAACATGCCGGCCAGCACCGAGCCCAGCGGGCCATCCATCGGCAGCGTCGCGCTGAAGTCGAACAGCACGGTTTGCAGGTGATTCCACAGGCCGGCTTCATGCAGGGCTTGCACCGAGTTGGCGAGAATCCCGGCGGCGACCACCAGAATGAACAGCCCGGTCCACTTGAAGAACGCCGAGAGGTTCAGACGCATGCTGCCGCTGTAGATCAGAAAACCGACGACAATCGCCAGCACCAGGCCGAGCAGGGCACCGATCGGCGCGCCCGGGCCTTCGCTCTGCTGGAACACCGCGAGCAGGAAGAACACGGTTTCCAGGCCTTCGCGAGCCACGGCGAAAAACACCATGGCGATCAGCGCGATCACCTGATGCTTTGACGAGGTCAGGGCGTGATCCAGCGAGGCCTGCAACGAATGCTTGATCGACCGCGCGACCTTGCGCATCCAGAACACCATCGAACTGAGAATACCCACGGCCACCAGCCCGACCACGCCTTCGAACAGTTCCTGCTGTTTCTGCGGGAATTCGGCGCTGACCAACTCCAGACCACCGCCGACCAGCAGCGCCAGCGCAGCGGCGAGAAACACGCCGATCCACACCGCCGGCATCCATTGGCCACGGCCGGTTTGTTGCAGGTAGCTGGCGATGATGCCAACGATCAGCGCGGCTTCGATGCCTTCGCGCAGCATGATCAGAAAGGGAACGAGCATTCGGTGTCCACTAAGTCATTCGAAGAAGTTACAAGTTGTAACATAATGACAACCATTCTCACATGACAATGATTGACATAAACCTGAACGCAAGCTGAACAACCTGTTTTTTGCCACGCACAAATCCCTGTGGGAGCGAGCTTGCTCGCGAAGGCGGCTGACCGGTAGACATCTCTGTGACTCATTCAACGCTTTCGCGAGCAAGCTCGCTCCCACAGGGGATCTGAGTCATGTTTGGGGTAAGATGCCCCTCACTCGAAAACAACAAGGCCTGCCTCGCTCCATGTCGGAAAAAGACACCATCGCCGTGCAACTGGTGCGTGAAGCGCTGCTGCAAAGTTGTGCCCCGGGCGTGGCCACGGATGAAGTCTTGAACAAGGTCGGGATTGCTCCGGCGCTGCTGCACAGCGAACAGGGGCGGGTGCCTGCCTCGCAATACGCGAAACTCTGGCGCTTGCTGGCCCGGCGCGGTGATGACGAGTTCTTCGGCATGGATCCGCGCCGTCTCAAGTCCGGCAGCCTTGAGTTCCTGTGTCGTAGCGCCATGACGCAACCGACGCTGGCCGCCGGCCTGGGCATGGGCCTGAATTTCCTCTCCTTGATGCTGGAAAAAATGCCCGCGCAATTGGCGCATCAGCAAAGTCTGGCGGAAATCGTCCTGCTCGAAGACGATCCCGAACCGCGCCGCGCCTTCACTTACTTTACCTACTGGATGATCGTCCACGGCGTGGCCTGCTGGCTGGCGGGGCGGCGGATTCCGATTCTGGCGATCGAACTGCGCTGCGCCGAGCCGGATTTCTGCGACGACTACCGGGTGATGTTCTCGGAAAACCTGCGCTTCGACCGTCCGCGCACACGGATGATCTTTGCTGCTGACTGCCTCGACCTGCCGATCAAGCGTACGGCCGAGGAACTGAAGCGCTTTCTGGCCCATGCGCCGGCGAACATTCTGGTGAAATACCGCGACCCGGAAAGCCTCGCCAGCCGGATCAAACAGGATCTGCGGCAGCTACCCGCCGAACAATGGCCGGAGACCGAAGCCCTGGCGCAACAACTGTGCATGTCCGCCTCGACCCTGCGCCGGCGCTTGTCCGAGGAGGGGCAGACCTATCAGGGACTCAAGGACAGCGTGCGCAAGGAACTGGCGATCACCTGGCTGGCCGAGCCGTCGATCAGCTTCGTCGAAATTGCCACGCGGCTGGGGTTTGCCGATGCGAGCTCGTTCTACAAGGCGTTTCGCAAGTGGTCGGGGTCCAATCCTGGGCATTACCGCACGCTGATCCTTAACGAAGCGGTCTGATTCAGAGTATCTGTCGCCTGGCACGGCCCTATCGCTGGCAAGCCAGCTCCCACAGATTTTGCGCTAACACTGTGGGAGCTGGCTTGCCAGCGATAGGGCCAGTCAGGACAACGCATCGTTTGAACCTTGGCCAAACCAGTCAGCCACTTTGAGGGCTTTGACCATTGCCGCCTCCGCGCCGCAGCGCGACTATCCCTGTGTTGTTTACGCCTCCCAGCCTAATAAAAACACAGAGGGATTCTGGCAATGCGCGATTACTTGTCTGCCACCGAACAGTTCAACTATCAGCACACCGTGGACGCTGCGCTCAGCGGCACGCTGGAGGCGCTCAACGCCTGCATCGAATGTTGCGACCGCCACGCCTTGCCGGGGCGCATTGCGCTGTTCTGGGAGGGCCGCGACGGCGCCAGTGCCACGTACACCTTCAGCGAGCTGCAAGACAAAGCCGCGCGTTTCGCCAATTTCCTTCTCGAACAAGGCGTGCAGAAGGGCGACAAGGTCGCCGGCCTGCTGCCACGCAACATCGAATTGCTCATCACCGTGTTCGCCACCTGGCGCATTGGCGCGGTGTATCAGCCGTTGTTCACCGCATTCGGCCCCAAGGCCATCGAACATCGCCTGAACAGCTCCGGCGCCAAAGTGGTGGTCACCGACGCGGTCAACCGGCCGAAACTCGCTGAAGTCAGCGATTGCCCGACCGTCGTCACCGTCGGCGGCGCCAAAGGTCAGGGCATTGTGCGTGGCGATTTCAGTTTCTGGGCCGAGCTGGCCAACTATTCCAATCTCTGCGAGCCGGTGCTGCTGAGCGGCGAAGAGCCGTTCCTGCTGATGTTCACCTCGGGCACCACCGGTCCGTCGAAAGCACTGTCGGTGCCGCTCAAGGCGATCGTCGCGTTCCAGAGCTACACCCGCGATGCGGTGGATCTGCGTCCTGAAGATTCGTTCTGGAACGTCGCCGATCCGGGCTGGGCCTACGGCATCTATTTCGGCGTCACCGGCCCGCTGTCGATGGGGCATCCGATCACCTTTTACGATGGCCCGTTCACCCTCGAAAGCACCTGCCGGGTGATCAACAAATACGGGATCACCAATCTCACTGGCTCGCCGACCGCGTACCGCTTGTTGATTGCCGGCGGCAACGAGTTCGCCAAGTCGATCAAGGGCAAGCTGCGTATCGTCAGCAGCGCCGGCGAACCGCTCAACCCGGAAGTGATCCGCTGGTTCGCCGACAACCTCGACGTGGTGATTCACGACCATTACGGCCAGACCGAACTGGGCATGGTCCTGTGCAATCACCACGGTCTGCAGCACCCAATCCACCTCGGCGCCGCCGGTTTTGCCTCGCCGGGCCACCGCATCGTGGTGCTCGACGAGCAGTACAACGAACTCGGCGTCGGCCAGCCGGGCATTCTCGCCATCGACCGCACGCAGTCGCCGATGTGCTGGTTCGGCGGTTACCAAGGCGTGCCGACCAAAGCTTTCGTCGGCGATTACTACCTCAGCGGCGACACTGTGGAGTGGAACCCGGACGGCAGCATCAGCTTCGTCGGCCGCAGCGACGATGTGATCACCACCTCCGGTTATCGCGTCGGCCCGTTCGACGTCGAAAGCGCGCTGATCGAACACCCGGCGGTGGTCGAAGCCGCCGTGGTCGGCAAGCCGGATCCGGAGCGCACCGAACTGGTCAAGGCCTTCGTCGTGCTCAACCCGCAATACCGCGCCGAACCGGCGCTGGCCGAAGAGTTGCGGCAACACGTGCGCAAGCGTCTGGCCGCGCATTCGTACCCGCGGGAAATCGAATTTGTCAGCGAATTGCCGAAAACCCCAAGCGGCAAATTGCAGCGCTTTATCTTGCGCAACCAGGAAATCGCCAAGGCTCAAGAGGCCGCGGTGCACAACGTTTCAGCTTGAATCAGGAAGTCAGTCATGCAGATCGAGAACAAGGTTTTTATCGTCACCGGCGGCGCCTCTGGGCTCGGTGCGGCCACCGCGGAATTGCTGGTCAGCGCCGGCGCCAAAGTGATGCTGGTGGACATGAACGCCGAAGCGGTAGCCGCCCAGGCGCAGCGACTCGGCGCGCAAAGCGTGGTGGCCGACATCAGCAACGAAGCCGCCGCCGAAGCTGCGGTGCAGGCCACGCTCAAAGCCTTTGGCAGTCTCAATGGCCTGGTCAATTGTGCCGGCATCGTTCGCGGCGAGAAGATCCTCGGCAAGAACGGCCCGCATGCACTGTCCAGCTTCGCTCAGGTGATCAACGTCAACCTGATCGGTAGCTTCAACATGCTGCGCCTTGCAGCAGCCGCGATTGCCGAGAGCGAAGCCAATGCCGACGGCGAGCGCGGGGTGATCATCAACACCGCCTCGGTCGCTGCGTTCGACGGCCAGATCGGTCAGGCGGCGTATTCCGCCTCCAAAGGCGCCATCGCCAGCCTGACCCTGCCGGCCGCCCGCGAACTGGCGCGTTTCGGTATCCGCGTGATGACCATCGCCCCGGGCATTTTCGAAACCCCGATGATGGCCGGCATGACCCCGGAAGTGCGCGACTCGCTGGCCGCCGGCGTACCGTTCCCGCCACGCCTTGGGAAACCTGCCGAGTACGCCACGCTGGTTAGGCATATCATCGAAAACAGCATGCTCAACGGTGAGGTGATCCGTCTCGACGGCGCCTTGCGCATGGCCGCCAAGTAAGGAGGATTTGTCATGACCATTTCCAACGATCCGATTGTTATCGTCAGCGCCGTCCGCACGCCGATGGGCGGTTTTCAGGGCGAACTGAAAAGCCTCACCGCGCCGCAACTCGGCGCCGCCGCGATCAAGGCTGCAGTTGAACGCGCCGGCATTGCCAGCGACGCGGTTGATGAAGTGTTGTTCGGTTGCGTATTGCCCGCCGGCCTCGGTCAGGCACCGGCGCGGCAGGCGGCTCTGGGCGCCGGGCTGGATAAATCCACCCGTTGCACCACGGTCAACAAGATGTGCGGCTCGGGCATGGAAACCACCATTCTGGCCCACGACATGCTGCTGGCCGGCAGCGCCGATGTGGTGATCGCCGGCGGCATGGAAAGCATGTCCAACTCGCCGTATCTGCTGGACCGTGCACGCGCCGGTTACCGCATGGGCCATGGCCGGGTGCTCGACTCGATGTTCCTCGACGGCCTCGAAGACGCCTACGACAAGGGCCGCCTGATGGGCACCTTCGCCGAAGACTGCGCCGAAACCAACGACTTCAGCCGCGAAGCCCAGGATGCGTTTGCCATCGCTTCAACCACTCGGGCCCAACAGGCGATCAAGGACGGCAGCTTCAAGGCCGAGATCGTGCCGCTGACCGTGACCGTCGGCAAGGAACAAGTGCTGATCAGCCACGACGAGCAACCGCCGAAAGCCAAACTGGACAAAGTCGCCTCGCTGAAACCGGCGTTCCGCGAAGGCGGCACGGTGACGGCGGCCAACTCCAGCTCGATCTCCGATGGCGCGGCGGCGCTGGTGCTGATGCGCCAGTCGCAAGCGCAGAAACTCGGGCTTAAACCGCTGGCGGTGATTCACGGTCACGCGGCGTTTGCCGACACGCCGGGCCTGTTCCCGGTGGCGCCGATTGGCGCGATCAAGAAACTGGTGAAAAAGACCGGTTGGGCGCTGAACGAGGTCGATCTGTTCGAAATCAACGAAGCGTTCGCCGTGGTGGCGATGGCGGCGATGACCCACCTGGAAATCCCCCATGACAAGCTCAACGTGCACGGCGGCGCCTGCGCCCTGGGCCATCCAATCGGCGCCTCGGGCGCGCGGATTCTGGTGACCTTGCTCTCGGCCCTGCGCCAGAAAAACCTGAAGCGCGGGATCGCGGCGATCTGCATCGGCGGCGGCGAAGCCACGGCGATAGCCGTGGAATGCATCTACTAAACGCACTCCCCCTGTAGGAGCTGCCGAAGGCTGCGATCTTTTGATCTTGCTTTTAAAAATCAAAGTCAAAAGATCGCAGCCTGCGGCAGCTCCTACAGGAGATCGTGCGTAACCCGGATTAAGGATTCACCATGATTCCCAACGAAGACCAGACCCAGATCCGCGACATGGCCCGGCAGTTTGCCGAGGAGCGGCTGAAACCGTTCGCCGCCGAGTGGGATCGCGAGCATCGTTTCCCCAAGGAAGCCATCGGCGAAATGGCCGAACTGGGCTTCTTCGGCATGCTCGTGCCGGAGCAATGGGGCGGCTGTGACACCGGCTACCTGGCGTACGCCATGGCCCTGGAAGAAATCGCCGCCGGCGACGGCGCCTGCTCGACCATCATGAGCGTGCACAACTCGGTCGGTTGTGTGCCGATCCTCAAGTTCGGCAACGACGATCAGCGCGAACGCTTCCTCAAACCGCTGGCCAGCGGCGCCATGCTCGGCGCCTTCGCCTTGACTGAACCGCAGGCGGGCTCCGACGCCAGCAGCCTGAAAACCCGCGCGCGCCTTGAGGGCGATCATTACGTGCTCAACGGCTGCAAACAGTTCATCACCTCCGGGCAGAACGCCGGGATCGTCATCGTGTTTGCGGTGACCGATCCGAGTGCCGGCAAGCGCGGCATCACGGCGTTCATCGTGCCCACCGATTCGCCGGGCTATAAAGTTGCCCGGGTCGAAGACAAGCTCGGTCAGCACGCCTCGGACACCTGCCAGATTCTGTTTGAGGATGTGAAGGTGCCGGTGGCCAACCGCTTGGGTGAGGAGGGCGAAGGCTACAGAATTGCCCTGGCCAACCTCGAAGGCGGGCGGGTCGGCATCGCCTCGCAATCAGTGGGCATGGCCCGCGCTGCGTTCGAAGCGGCCCGCGATTACGCCCGTGAACGCGACACGTTCGGCAAACCGATCATCGAACACCAGGCCGTGGCCTTCCGCCTCGCTGACATGGCCACGCAGATCGCCGTCGCCCGGCAGATGGTGCATTACGCCGCGGCGCTGCGCGACAGCGGTCAGCCGGCGCTGGTCGAAGCCTCGATGGCCAAACTGTTCGCCTCGGAAATGGCCGAGAAGGTCTGCTCGATGGCGCTGCAGACGCTGGGCGGTTACGGTTATCTCAACGATTTCCCGCTGGAACGCATCTACCGCGACGTGCGCGTCTGCCAGATCTACGAAGGCACCAGCGACATTCAGCGCATGGTTATTTCGCGCAATCTCTGACAAGGAATCTTGCCCATGACTTACGAAACGATTCTGCTGGAAAACCACGGCCGCGTCGGCCTGATCACCCTCAACCGCCCGCAGGCGCTGAATGCCCTGAACGCGCAACTGGTCAGCGAAGTGAACCATGCCCTCGATGGTCTGGAAGCGGATGCGAACATCGGTTGCATCGTCATCACCGGTTCGAAGAAAGCTTTCGCCGCCGGCGCCGACATCAAGGAAATGGCCGAACTGACCTATCCGCAGATCTACATGGACGACCTTTTCAGCGACAGCGACCGCGTGGCTAACCGGCGCAAGCCGATCATCGCTGCGGTCAACGGTTTCGCCCTCGGTGGCGGCTGCGAACTGGCGCTGATGTGCGACTTCATCCTGGCCGGTGACAACGCCAAATTCGGCCAGCCGGAAATCAACCTCGGCGTGCTGCCGGGCATGGGCGGCACCCAGCGCCTGACCCGCGCGGTGGGCAAGGCCAAGGCGATGGAAATGTGCCTCAGCGGGCGGATGATCGATGCTGTGGAAGCCGAACGCTGCGGCATCGTTGCGCGGATCGTGCCGAGTGATGAGCTGCTCGACGAGGCGCTGAAAGTCGCCGCAGTGATAGCCAGCAAGTCTTTGCCGATTGCGATGATGATCAAGGAAAGCGTCAACCGCGCCTTTGAGGTCAACCTGACCGAAGGCGTGCGCTTCGAACGCCGGGTGTTCCATGCGGCGTTTGCCACGCAGGATCAGAAGGAAGGCATGGCGGCGTTTGTGGCCAAGCGTGCGCCGGAATTTCAGGGCAAATAATGCGCTGAGCTGACTGACGCCTTCGCGAGCAAGCCCGCTCCCACAGTGGATTTGTGTACGACACAGATCCAGTGTGGGAGCGAGCTTGCTCGCGAAGCTTTTGAGGCAACATCAAAAGATCGCAGCCTTCGGCAGCTCCTACACCGGTTTCCTGTAGGAGCTGCCGAAGGCTGCGATCTTTTGCTTTTACAGTTGGTAGTTCTTCAGCTCCCGCGCAATTACCATCCGCTGAATCTCGCTCGACCCCTCGTAGATCTGGGTAATCCGTGCATCGCGGTAGTACTTCTCGACCGGATAGTCTTCCAGATACCCATACCCGCCATGAATCTGAATCGCCGAAGAACAGACCTTTTCGGCCATTTCCGAGGCGAACAGTTTGGCCTGTGAGGCCTCCGACAGGCACGGTTTGCCCGCCGTGCGCAGGCGCGCCGCGTGCAGGATCATCAAGCGCGCCGCGTTGATTTGCATGTGCATGTCGGCCAGCAGGTTGGCGATGCTCTGGTGTTCGTTGATCGGCTTGCCGAACTGGATGCGATCGCGGGAATACACCAGCGCCGCTTCAAACGCGGCCCGGGCGATGCCCAAGGCTTGCGCGGCGATGCCGATGCGGCCGCCTTCGAGGTTGGACAGGGCAATCGCCAGACCCTTGCCGCGCTCGCCGAGCAGATTGGCCTCGGGAATGCTGCAGTTGTTCAGGGTCACCGCGCAGGTGTCGGAGGCGCGGATGCCCATTTTGTGTTCGGTGCGATCGACGATGAAACCCGCAGTATCGGTGGGCACCAGGAACGCGGAAATGCCTTTCTTGCCCAGATCCGGATCGGTCACCGCAAACACGATCGCCAGTTTCGCCCGTTTGCCATTGCTGACGAATTGCTTGGCGCCGTTGATCACCCACTGGCCGTCGCGCAGTTCGGCGCGGGTGCGCAGGTTGTGCGCTTCGGAGCCGGCCTGCGGTTCGGTGAGGCAGAAGCAGCCAATCGTCTGGCCACTGGCGAGATCCGCCAGCCAGGTCTTTTTCTGTTCTTCGCTGCCGTAATTCAATACCGGCCCGCAGCCCACCGAGTTGTGGATGCTCATGAACGCACCGGTGGCGCCGTCGCCGGCAGAAATCTCTTCCACCGCCAGCGCATAGGCCACGTAATCGACATAAGTGCCGCCCCATTCCTCGGGCACCACCATGCCGAGCAAACCGAGTTCGCCCATCTTCGCCACCAGCGCGTCGTCGATCCAGCCGGCCTTTTCCCAGGCTTGCGCATGCGGCGCGATTTCGCCACGGGCGAAGTCCCGGGCCATGTCGCGGATCATCACTTGTTCTTCAGTCAGTTCGAGATCGTGCATGGCTCAGCTCCCGCTCTCAGTAAAACCGTGAAAGAAACTCGCGACATGCCCGGCGTTCAGCGCAGCGAGGGTCGGCGGGTTCCAGCGTGGGGTCTTGTCTTTGTCGATCAGCAGGGCGCGCACACCCTCGATCAGGTCGCCGCGCTCGAACCACTGGCGATCCAGATGCAGTTCGAGGGCGAAGCAGTGTTCCAGGCTCAGTTGCCGGCCGCGCCGCAGCATCTCCAAAGTCACGGCCATTGCCAGTGGCGAGCGGGTTTCCAACAGGTCAGCGGTGCTCGTTGCCCACTCATGGCTGTCGGCGACGGTGACCGCGCGCAGTTGCTCGACAATGCTCGGTACGTCCGGCAGGGCGAAGAAATGGTCGATGGCCGGGCGCAGTTGCTTCAGCGGCGCATCGGCGAGGGTTTGCACGCCGTTTTTCGCCAGCAGGTTCTGCAGGTCCTTGAGCGGCGTGTCGCGCCATTCCAGATGATCGAGCTGTTCGTCGAGGCTCGGCAGTTTGCTGCTGTCGACAAACCAGTCCGCCAGCCCGCAGTACAACGCATCGGCCGCACGAATCTGCACGCCGCTGACGCCCAGATAGATCCCCAGTTCACCGGGAATCCGCGAGAGGAAATAGCTGCCGCCGACATCCGGGAAATAACCGATCGCCACTTCCGGCATCGCCAGACGGCTCTTTTCGGTGACCACCCGCAGATCCGCACCTTGCACCAGGCCCATGCCGCCGCCGAGGACGAAACCGTTCATCAAGGCCAGCACCGGTTTGCGGTAATGATGAAGCGTCAGGTCGAGGGCGTATTCCTCGACGAAGAAATCTTCGTGCAGCGTGTCGCCGCTTTTGAAGCTGTCGTACAGCGAACGGATATCGCCACCGGCGCAGAACGCCTTCTCACCGGCACCGCGCAGCACCACGGCGTGCACGCTGGCGTCAGTCGCCCAGGCATCGAGTTGCTGCTGCAACTGACGCACCATGTCGAGGGTGATGGCGTTGAGACCGGCGGGGCGGTTGAGGGTCAGATGACCGATGTGATTGCGAACCTCGGCCAGCACTTCGTTTTGCGTGGCATCCATGGACGGGGTCCGCGGGGATGAAGCCTGAGCAGTCATCACTAACTCCCTGCTTTTATTGTCTTTATTCGAGAAGCTCGCGCGCGAGCGTTGACGGATCGTAACAGTGCAAATTTGCCGTGTACAACCGGGATATGTGCAGGGGGAGTTTGCGTTTTTGCAGCAAGTTAAGGGTTGCCTTTGTGGCGAGGGAGCTTGCTCCCGCCGGGCTGCAAAGCGGCCCGACACCGCGGGTTTACGACTGCTGCGCAGCCGAGCGGGAGCAAACTCCCTCGCCACAATGATCCAGGTGGTTATCGGGTGAAAACTTCGCGGATGCTGCGGCGTTTGGCGTGCAGTTCGCTCGCATGGATCAGTTGTTCGAGGTCTTCGGGAGTGACGTCGATAAACGCTTCCATGTCGGCCAGTGCCAGTTTCAAATCCTCAGCGGTAATTGCCTGGCTATCGACTGGCACCAGTGCCGGCGATGGCTCGGCCGGGCGTTTCGGGTAGCGGATGCGCGTCAGGTTGTTGTAGGCCAGCGCGCTAAGCAGCATGCAGGCGGCGGCGAGCATCACCGGTTCCATGGCTTTCCAGTCCATGGCGATAGTGGCCGGATCGGCCAGCACCAGCGTCAGCGCCAAGGCGCCGGCCGGTGGATGCAGGCAACGCAGCCAGCACATCAGGATCAGCGCGATGCCCGCCGCCAGGCAGGCGCTGCCGAGGGTTCGGCCGAGGACGTGGGCCACCAGCAGCGCGACCACGCTGGCGCACAGGTAGCCGCCGATGATCGACCAGGGTTGCGCGAGGGCGCCGGAAGACACGGCAAACAGCAACACCGCCGATGCGCCCAGAGGGCCGATCAGGTGATACGCCACTTCAATGCCGAACACCTGACTGCACACCCAGACACTGATCAGCGTGCCCAGCGCCATGCCGATGGCGGCGCGGCTCCATTCGGTGGGGCGGGTGTTGATGGCGGCGGGCAACCAGCGAGCGAGCATGTGAATCGGGTCCTTGCAGTAAATTCGGGGCAAAAAAAAGGACTTGTCCGTTTCGGAAAGTCCTCGAAGCGTTCCAACTATTGGGGGAGGAACGCGCACAGTGTGCCGTGCAAAGTCGATGCTGACAAATTCATATAAATGC
This sequence comes from Pseudomonas sp. GM30, assembly GCF_000282275.2. NCBI lineage: Bacteria > Pseudomonadati > Pseudomonadota > Gammaproteobacteria > Pseudomonadales > Pseudomonadaceae > Pseudomonas > Pseudomonas sp. GM30. The sequence continues at coordinate 78,003 of NZ_AKJP02000026.1, forward strand.
TGCTTCAGTGCATTATTTTTGAATTGTCGCCACGCGGCGTCCACTGACAAAACACAAATACCCACCCAACGCCGCCAGAGCGCTCAAGGCGTAGAACATGCTCGGCGCCGGCGTGTGCATCAGCAGGAACCCGCACATCACCGGACTCAGCGCACCGCCCAGCGCCGCGAGGTTCTGCGCGCCGTAGTAACTGCCGCGCAGCTCTTCGGGAGCGAGGGTGTCGACGAAGAGGAAATCCGCCGGGTAAATGATCATCTCGCCGAGGGTGAAGATGAACATCGCCACGCACCAGCCGACCAGACTGTCGGCCATGCTGAAGCCGATCAGACCGACGATGAACAACGCGGTGCCGCCGGCAATCCAGTAGCGCAGGTGCTCGCGCTTGAGGAAGCGCCCGATCTGGTATTGCAGCAGGATCACCGTGATCGCGTTGCAGGCGAGCAGGGCGGCCATGGTGTCGAGGGTCTGCTCTTGCGTGTAGGTCACCAGCAGATACTGCGACAGGTACAGGGTGAAGCGCCCGTGAACCAGGGTGCTGAGCAGGCAGCCGAGGGTGAACAGGATCATCGTGCGGTCGTTTTTCAGGATGATCAGGGTGTTCAGGAAACTCTGTGGGGGGCTGGCCTGCGACAGCGGACTGGCCTCACGGGACACGCCCAGCAGCAGAAAAACGCTGCCAGCGGCAATCAGCCCCGCGACGATAAATGGCGCTGAAGGCTGAACCCCGGCAATCACCACGCCGATCATCGGGCCGACGGCGTAGCCAATATTGGTCAACGTGTAGTTCAGCGAAAACGCCTTGACCCGCTGGCCGACCGGCAGGTTTTCACTGAGCATCGCTTTGGAACAGATCAGGAACAGCGCCGACGCCGTTTCACTGATGATCAGCACCAGCGTGACCAGGTACAGATTCTGCGCGAACGTCAGCAGCATCAGGCCGACACCGCTGGAGAGCATGGTCAGAATCAATAGTTGGCGCTTGTCGAGGCGATCGATGATGTAGCCGCCGTACAGCGACAACAGCGTGGCACTGAACACCGCGATGCCCAGCAGCAGACCGACGTCCTGTGGGTTGAGGCCCAGTTTGTTGCTGAGAAACAGGGTCAGCAGCGGACTGATCAGGGCACGGCTGATGACGATGCTCAGCGAAGTGATCATCAGTCGGCGGATCAGGCGGGAGTAGGTGGCCACGGCAGTGCAAATGTCCTTATTTTCATGATGAGAAACCGTGTGGGAGCGAGCCTGCTCGCGAATACCGAGTGTCAGGCACCAACGCAGTTGACTGAGCGGACGCTATCGCGAGCAGGCTCGCTCCTACAAGGGATTTGTCCTGTCAGGGCAATCTCAGGCGCATGGCGCAGCGGCGTTCGGCGGCAAAGCCATGCTCGATTTCTTTCTGCAAAGCGTCGAGCAAATGCGCTTCATGTTCACCCGGTGCGATCACGATAAACCCCATGCGCTGATAAAACGGCGCATTCCACGGCACGTCGCGAAACGTGGTCAGGGTCACCGCGCGCATTTGCTCACGGCGGGCATGTTCAATCGCGGCCAGCAGCAGTTGACGGCCCACGCCTTGTCCCTGAAACGCGAGGCTGACCGACAGTTCTTCAATGTGCAGTTGGTTGTCGAAATCCAGCGCGCGGATAAACCCTGCGAGTTGCGCCGAAGTGTTTTCGGCGACCCAGACGTACGCATTGTCGATGGCTTGAAGATGTTGCTCGGCGCTGGCCACATCGGTGTCGGCAAGCCAGGCGAGGGTAGAATCTGTGCGAAACAGCTCGGCGGCCGAGCGCTCAATGGCGGGGAGGGCGGCGGCATCACGCTGCTGCGCCCGGCGTACAACAAAACTCATGGTAAAAAGTCCCTGTAGGCGCTGCCGCAGGCTGCGATCTTTCAGCTTTTTCAGAAGCCCAAGATCGCAGCCCGCGTCAGATCCTACAAGGGCTTCAGATACAACAGCACGTAATCGTTCTTGTCGAAACGGCCGGTCAGCACCGGTTGCAGACCGGCCAGCGAGGTGCCCTGTAGCGATTGCAGGTCCTTGCTGTCCATCATCAACCACGCCGGCCCCTTGAGCGCTTCGAGTTGCTGCACCGATTCGGTGAACTGCGGTTGCAGGTCCTGCTCGACGTTGACCATGAACTTGATCGCCTTGGCGTCTTTGCCCATGCCGTGCAGCACCAGCGGTGCCGGATTGGCCTGAACCTGAGCAAAGGCAGCACGACTGAACGCCTGCGTGTCGTACAGACGTCGCTCCACCGGTTCGAATACGGCGGCATACACCGTCCACAAGGCCAATACCGAACACAGCGCCAACACTTCGGCACGCCAGCGCGGGATCAACAGGCGCGACAGTGCGAGCAATTGCAGAACACCGAGTACGATCAGCACCAGAGAGATGCCGTCGAGTTGCTCGGGAAAGCGGCGCCTGGCAACCAGCAGGGCGACCATCAACAGCCCCGGCGTCACCAGCCAGATGCCTTGAATCACCCCGCGCAATACGCGGAACACCCGACCGTGCAGGACCTGGAACGGGTACGCCGCGATGATCGCCGCCATCGGCAACATCGGCAGCAGGTAACGCGCCTTCTTCGCCTGTGGAATCGACAGGCCAACCATGACGATCAGCCCCGCCGCCGCGCAATACTGCACCAGACGCAACGCTGGCCCGCGCTGATGCGGTTTGCTTAGCCAGGTCGCCGCCAACGTCAGGATCGCCAGCGGATAGGCCAGTGCGTAATTGCCCATCGAGCTGGTGAAGTAATACAGCGAACCGCTGACGCCTTCGCTGCCGTCCATGCGCCCCATGAACTGCATGCGGATCACGTCTTGCAGGAAGGCTTCGCCACCGCTGAGTTTCGCCAGCCATAACAGCAGGCCGACACACGCTGCGAGTAACACAGAAGCGAACACGCCGAACACGAAGAGGCGTTTCCACTCGCGGTTGAGCAAGTAGTAACTGCAAAGCATGCCGGTCGGCACCACCAGGCCGATGGGGCCGCGAATCCCGAAGCCCAGCAGCAACAGAATAAAGATCAGCGGCCAGCGCCGGCGCGAGCCGAAGTGGTCGTATGCGTAGCCGAGGTAAAACACCGACAGCGCCACGGCGGCGAGCATCAGGTCTTGCGACACCGCGCGCACTTCGGTGACGAAGGTGCTGGTGAGCATCAACAGCGCGATGCTGATCAGGGCCCAGCGTTGCGAATGCACCGCCAGCAAGCGATACATCAACGTCACGATCACGCCGCCGGCAATCGCGCTCGGCAGCCATGCCGTCAGGGTGTTGACCGCGCCAAAGGGCAACGACAACAACCAGATGAACAGCGTCGAGAGCGCCGAATAGTCGGCGTACGGCTCACCGTAAGTGGTCGGGAATACCGTTGGCCCATGCCGAAGCATCTCTTGGGCAAACAGCACAAAACGTGAATCGAAGCCAATGGGAGCCTGTCCGTAAACCCCGGCGATAAACAACAGCAGTGCCAGCAGCCCTGCGATCAGGGACTGCCGGCGGATGACAGGCGACAACGTGATCAAGCGACGTCCGCGGTGTTAGGCCACTGCTGCAGCGGCATCGGCAGTTTGCGCGAATCGCCACGGCCGATCGGGAAGTACTTGAAGCCGTTGCGTGCCAGACGCTCGGCGTCGTACAGGTTGCGGCCGTCGAAGATCACCGGAGCTTTCAGGCGTTGCTCGATCAGGTCGAAATCCGGCGCCTTGAACTGCTGCCATTCGGTGCAGATGATCAGCGCATCGGAACCGGCCAGCACCGATTCCGGGGTGCCCATCAGCATCAGTTTTTCTTCGTTCGGGTACAGATGCTGGGTTTCCTGCATCGCTTCCGGGTCGAACGCGCGCACGCTGGCGCCAGCGGCGAACAGCGAATCGAGCAGGACACGGCTCGGCGCGTCGCGCATGTCGTCGGTGTTTGGCTTGAACGCCAGTCCCCACAGGGCGAAGGTTTTGCCGCGCAGATCACCTTTGTAGAACGCGTTGATGCGGTCGAACAGCTTGTGCTTCTGCCGCTCGTTGATCGCCTCGACCGCTTGCAGCAGGTCACTGGAGCAATGGGCCTGCTCGGCGCTGTGGATCAGCGCACGCATGTCTTTGGGGAAGCACGAACCGCCATAACCGCAGCCCGGGTAGATGAAGTGGTAACCGATGCGCGTGTCGGCGCCGATGCCCTGACGCACCGACTCGATGTCGGCGCCCAGGTGCTCGGCCAGTTCGGCGATCTGGTTGATGAAGCTGATCTTGGTCGCCAGCATGCAGTTGGCGGCGTACTTGGTCAGCTCGGCGCTGCGCAGGTCCATGAACATGATGCGGTCATGGTTGCGGTTGAACGGCGAGTACAGGTCGCGCATCACGTCCTGCACTTCATCACCTTCGCAGCCGATGACGATGCGGTCGGGACGACGGCAGTCGGACACCGCCGAACCTTCCTTGAGGAATTCCGGGTTGGAGACGATATCGAACTGCAACTCGCGACCGGCCTTGTCCAGCGCGGCCTGAATGTGCGCACGCAGGGTGTCGCCGGTGCCGACCGGTACGGTGGATTTCTCCACCAGGATCAGCGGCTGTTCACGGTGACGCGCCACGGCGTCGCCCACCGACAGCACGTATTTCAGATCGGCCGAGCCGTCTTCGCTGGACGGTGTACCCACGGCGATGAACGCGACGCGACCGTGTTGTACAGCGAGTTTTTCATCGGAAGTGAAATGCAGGCGGCCGGAGTCCAGGCCTTCGCGCACCAGGCTCGACAGGCCCGGTTCGAAGATGCTGACGTGACCCTGGCGCAGCAGTTCGACTTTCTTCTGATCGATGTCCATGCACACGACGTCGTGACCGACTTCGGCCAACACGGCGGCCTGCACCAGGCCGACATAACCGCTACCAAATACTGTGATTTTCATGGAGCACTCCTGAATTCGGGCGCACGAGACGGACGAGTGTTAATAGTGATGACCCCGAGCATGACCAGTGCCACGCCCAGCGATTTAGTGAAACTGAAGGATTCGTTGAACAGCGGCAGACTGGCCGCCAGCAGGTACACCAGCGCATAGCTGATGCTCAGCAGCGAATAGGCCCGCCCCAGCGGCAGATCGCGCAAGGCCGCGAGCCAGCAGAGCATCGACAGGGCGTAGGCGAAAATCGCCGCCAGCACCACGGCCAGTGCCGACAGATCGACACTGCCGGCGCTCAGCGCCGTCAGCCATTGTTCCGGTTGCGGCAGGCGCGTCATGCTCCAGCGCATACCCAGTTGCGCGCCACTGACCAGCATGACGCTGCCCAGAGCAAAACCGATTCCCCGTGCCTGGTTCATGACTGTTGCCCCAGCAAAACCACGCCGCCGATCACCAGCGCCACGCCCAGCCAATGCCGGCGGTCGATGGGCTCGCGAAAGACGAAGCGGGCGATCAGGGTGATCAGCACGAAGTTGAGGCTGAGCATCGGGTAAGCGATGCCCACTTCAAGACGTTGCAGCACCAGCAGCCAGACCAGCAGCCCGCTGCCGAGTGAAAACAGCGCCAGCCACAACCACGGCGAACGCAGTTTGTCGGCCCAGGACGACTCGACCCCGCGCCAGCTCTCCACCGCGTATTTCTGCGCGACTTGCCCCAGGCACGTCAGCAGACACGCCGTCAGTAACAGCAACCAGCTCATGTCGGATCCTTGGGCAGCACCATGATCACCAGATTGCCCGACTCATAACGGGTACCGTCCTTGGGCAGCAGGTCCAGCTCTTCGAGCTCGTCCTGGCCCTTGACACGCATCAGCACACCGACCGATCCGCTGCGGCGCGCTTCGCGTACCCATTGTTGAACGTTGTCCTTGGTGAGTCGGCGCTCGGCGCCTTCCGGGTAGGACAGACCGTATTTGAGTTCGCCGACCGTGTTGTACAGCGCGACCTCTGGTTGTTTCATGCGCCAGGCCAGCGCTGCCGCCGCGCCCAGATCATTGCTCAGCAGGTGCGTGGCGCCGGACAGTTCGGTGACGTGGTGCCGGATGAACTGATCCGGGGTTTTGTTGGCCACCACCGACTTGGGCAACGCCGCCGGCAGGATTCCCGCCAGCAACAGACTGCCCAACGCCGGCGCCGCCCAGCACTGCAACGGCAGGAACGCTTGCGCCAGGTTGGCGATGATCCAGCCGATCAGGGCGATGAACACCAGCACCAGGCTGTGCAGTTCGTGGTCGTACACTGGTTTGTTCAATTGCAGGTAAACCAGTGCGATCAGCGTGACCACACCCAGCAACAGGTTCAGCAGACCGTTGATTCCCAGCGCCCGACCTTGTTCCAGACGCAGGCGATCAGCCAGCGCATTGCCTAGCAGCAGTGCCAAAGGCAGCAGGCAAGGCAGGATGTAGGTCGGCAGCTTGCCGTTGCTCAGACTGAAAAAGCCCAGCGGCAGCCATAGCCACAACAACAGGAAGACCATGTTCGGCTGGGCCCGGGTTTGCCAGGCCTGCTTGAACGCGGTCGGCAGCAGACCGACCCACGGCAGGCTGAATGCCACCAGCAGCGGCAGGTAGAACCACCACGGTGCATCGTGCTGCGCATCGTCACCGGCAAAGCGGCGGATGTGTTCGTGCCAGAAGAAAAACCGCCAGTAATCCGGTTCCTGTGCGTGCACCGCCAGCGCCCACGGCAAGCTGACGATGATCGCGATAGCGATCGCCACCGGGCCGAACACCAGCAGTTCACGCCAGCGTTTCTGCCAGAGCATCCATGGCAACGCGATCAGCACCGGCAGCAACCAGGCGAGAAAGCCCTTGGTCATGAAACCCATGCCGCAGGCCAGCCCCAGCAGCGCCCATGCGCCCAGCCGTTGCCCGGTGCTGCGGCTGTCGAGCGCAAACCACAGCGCCACCAGACTCAGGTTGACCCAGAAGGTGAACTGCGGATCGAGGTTGGCGTACCCGGCCTGACCGGCGACGACCGTGAAGCTCATGTAGAGCAGGGCGCAGACGAAGCTCTTGCGCGGATCGTTCCATAGCCTGCGCGCGACCAGGTAGGCCAGCAGCACACTCAACGCCGTGCTGAGGGCCGAGGCGAAGCGCACGCCGAACAGATTCTGCCCGAACAATTCCTGGCCGATGGCGATCATCCAGTAGCCGGCAATCGGTTTCTCGAAATACCGCAGCCCCATGAAATGCGGCGACACCCAGTTGCCACTGAGCAGCATGTCCTGGCTGATCTGTGCGTAACGGGTTTCGTCGGGGATCCACAGGCCATGGGTGCTCAACGGCAACAGATAGGCCAGCAGACAGAGGCCGACCAACAGCGGCAGTGCCCAGCGTCTGGTCATGCGCCTTGCACTCCCAGCCAGCCTTCACGGCCTTCGAGCACACCGCGTTGCACGCGGCCTACGGGCAGGGTGTTGAAGAACTCGGGCAACAAGTCGCCCAAGGGTTTGAAGTCAATGTGGCGCTGGCGTGCATCAGCTAGCAACTGGCGAAAATCCTGAGCCATCAGAATCCCTTCTACTTCGGCATGAATGGTGTAGACGTTGAGTGCTTGCGACTGGAACCGGTCGAGGATGAAGGCGTTGAAGTCCCTCGCCGCCACGTGCGGGCCGACGACTTCGTCGAAGGTCGGCAGGTCCACCGGAATCTGCGGAGTGCCCAGCGAACCGTCCGCCAGCAGCGGACGGAACAGGCTCTGCCCTCGACAATCGCTGTTATAGCGAAAGCCGAAGGTCTGCTTGGCCTCGATCACGCGCTCGTCCGCACGCCAGCCGGCGGCGGCCGAACACTGGATCTTTTCGCCGAGGATGTCGCTCAAGGTGTCGACGCCGCGCCGGATCTGTTCGATCAGTTGCGCGTCGCTCCAGCGCCCGGCGTTGGCCTGCCAGCCATGGTGATCCCAGGCGTGCAGGCCGACTTCGTGACCGGCGTCCCGGGCCTGACGCATCAGGTGCCCGAGATCACGGCCAATCGGTTTGCCGGGCCAGGCAGTGCCGGCCAGCAAAATGTCCCAGCCGTAGAGGCCGGCAGCGTTGGAGCGCAGCATTTTCCAGAGGAACTGCGGGCGGATCAGGCGCCACAGATGCCGGCCCATGTTGTCCGGGCCGACACTGAAGAAAAACGTTGCCTTGACCTGCGCCTCGTCGAGCATCTCCAACAGTCGCGGCACACCTTCACGGGTGCCGCGGTAGGTGTCGACATCGATACGAAGACCTGCCTGCATTACTTCTTGTCCGCGATTTCGAGCATGGCTTCACGCAGGAAGAAGTCCAGGGTGTTGCCGATGGTCTCGCGCATTTCCACGGTCGGCTCCCAGTTCAGCAGGCGCTTGGCGTTGGCAATGCTTGGTTTGCGGTGTTCCACGTCCTGGTAACCGGCACCGTAGAACGCCTTGCTTTCCACGTCGCGGAAACCGGCGAACGGCGGGAAGTTGTGGCGCAGCGGGTGCGCTTCGAACTGACGCAGCAGCTCTTCGCCCAACTGACGGATGCTGGCTTCGTTGTCCGGGTTGCCGATGTTGATGATCTGGCCGTTGCACACGTCGTTGTCGTTATCGATGATGCGCGCCAGTGCCTCGACGCCGTCAGCGATGTCGGTGAAGCAACGCTTCTGCTCGCCACCGTCGAACAGACGGATCGGTGTGCCTTCCACCAGGTTGAGGATCAACTGGGTGATGGCGCGGGAGCTGCCGATACGCGCCGAATCCAGACGATCCAGACGCGGGCCCATCCAGTTGAACGGACGGAACAGGGTGAAGTTCAGGCCCTTGGCGCCGTAAGCCCAGATCACGCGGTCCAGCAGTTGTTTGGAGACCGAGTAGATCCAGCGCTGCTTGTTGATCGGGCCGACGATCAGGTTCGAGCTGTCTTCGTCGAAGTTCTTGTCCTGGCACATGCCATAGACTTCCGAGGTCGACGGGAAAATCACGCGCTTGTTGTACTTGACGCAGTAGCGAACCAGTTTCAGGTTCTCTTCGAAGTCCAGCTCGAATACGCGCAGCGGGTTGCGGGTGTATTCGATCGGGGTGGCGATGGCCACCAGCGGCAGGACCACGTCGCACTTCTTGATGTGGTACTCGATCCACTCGGAGTGAATGCTGATGTCACCCTCGACGAAGTGGAAGTTCGGGTGACTGCGCAGACGGTCGATGGCGTCGGAGCCGATGTCCAGACCGTAGACTTCGTAGCGGTCGTCACGCAGCAGGCGCTCGGACAGGTGGTTACCGATGAAGCCGTTGACGCCCAGAATCAGTACGCGAGTACGACGTGGCGCACGACCGGATTCGGCACCGCGCAGCAGCGAGCCGTCAACCAGACCCAACTCGTTGGCCAGTTGCGGGCCGCTGAGGTACAGACCGTTGTCGTTGCGCTGACCGGCGTTGATCACCAGCGAGTCCTGACCGCAGGCAATGCGCAGCGGATCGACGCTGATCACGCGGCCTGGCGCCTGGCCTTCGTTGCCCTTGACGACTTCGGCGCTCCAGACGATCAGTTTGTGCTCGCCCACGGCGCAAAACGCGCCCGGGTAAGGACGGGTGACGGCGCGCACCAGGTTGAACAGTTCTTCGGCCGGTTTGGCCCAGACCAGTTTGCCGTCCGCCGGAGTACGGCGACCGAACACGGTGGCCTTCGATTCGTCTTGCGGGGTTTCAGTGATCTTGCCTTGCAGCATGTTCGGCAGGGTGTCGCGCAGCAGGTCGCTGGCGGCGGTGCGCAGTTTGGCGTGCAGGGTCAGGCCGGTGTCGCTGCGGTCGATGGCAACGCGCTGCTGGGCAACGATGGCGCCGGTATCCGCGCGCTTGACCATGCGGTGCAGGGTGACGCCGGTTTCGGTTTCGCCATTGACCAGCACCCAGTTTGCCGGTGCGCGACCGCGATAGCGTGGCAGCAGCGAACCGTGCAGGTTGAACGCGCCTTTTTTGGCCAGGGCCAGCAGTGGCTCGCTCAGCAGGTTGCGGTAGTAGAAGGAGAAAATGTACTCCGGGTCCAGCTTGGCGATGCGCTCGATCCACAGCGGGTGGTTGGCGTCTTCCGGGGCGTGCACCGGGATGCCTTTGTTGGCGCACAGCTGTGCAACCGAGGCATAGAACGCGTTTTCTTTCGGATCATCGGCGTGAGTGAACACTGCTGCAATGTCATAGCCGCTGTTGAGCAGGGCTTCAATGCCGGCGCAGCCAATATCGTGGTAGGCGAAGACAACAGTTTTTGCACTCATGAGAGAACCTGATCGGAAGTGGAAGAAGTAGCGGTAGAAGAAAGACCATCAACGGTGACGGCAGGGGCCGGAGCGGCCGGCTGGCTGCGCAACACCTTTTCGATGAAGAAGCGTGGACGGGCGCGCACATCGCTGTACATGCGGCCGAGATATTCACCCAGCAGGCCCATGCCGATGAACTGGCCACCGGTGAACACGAACAGTACGGCGAACAGCACGAACATGCCGTCACCGGCCCAACCGGCACCGAAGGCCAGACGCAAGACAATCAACGCAACGGCGAACAGCACGCCCAATCCGGCCATGGCGAAGCCGACGATGCTCAGCAGACGCAGCGGCGTGGTGGTCATGCAGGTGACCAGATCAAACATCAGGTTGATCAGGCGCATCGGGCTGTATTTCGAATCGCCGTGTTCACGCTCGGCGTGGGCGACGACGATTTCGGTGGTGTGACGGGCGAAGCTGTTGGCCAGGATCGGGATGAACGTGCTGCGTTCGCGGCAGGCGAGCATCGCGTCGATGATGGTGCGGCGGTAGGCGCGCAGCATGCAGCCGTAGTCGCTCATGGCGACGCCGGTGGAGCGTTGCACGGCCAGGTTGATCAGCTTCGACGGGTAGCGGCGCAGCGCCGAATCCTGACGATTGCCGCGCACGGTGCCGACCACGTCGTAACCCTTTTCAGCTTCTGCCACCAGACGCGGAATTTCTTCCGGCGGGTTCTGCAGGTCGGCGTCGAGGGTGATCACCACGTCGCCCTTGCACTGCTCGAAACCGGCCATAATCGCGGCGTGCTGACCATAGTTGCGGTTGAGAATGACCGCCACGAACGGGCTGTTTTCGCGCCCGGCGGCTTCTTCAAGCATGTTGGCCGACTCGTCGCGGCTGCCGTCGTCGACCAGCACGATTTCAAAATCGTGTTGCAACTGGCGGCAGGCCGCTTCGGTGCGACGCAGCAACTCGGGCAGGCTTTCCTGTTCGTTGTAGACCGGGATGACGATCGACACGCTACGGATTGGATAAGGTTTCACAGGCGTTTTTCCATGATTTGTTCGATGGCACCGACCACGCGATCAAGGTCTTGACCGGTCATGTCGGGGAACAGCGGAATCGAGCACAGCCGCGCCGAGTTCCATTCGGTGTTGGGCAGGTACAGGTCGGGGTCACGCTGGCGATACCAGGTGTGCAGGTGGGTGGCAATGAAATGGATACCGGTGCCGATGCCCTGATCCTGCAACGCCTTCATGAAGGCTTCGCGGTCCATGCCGCAACGCTCGCTGTCGATGCGCAGGATGAACAGGTGCCAGGCGTGTTGCTGGGCATAGGCGGGCAGGGCCAGCGGTTGCACCGGCAGGCCTTCGAATTTTTGCAGGTAGCTGGTGGCCAGCTCTGTGCGGCGGGCGTTGATTTCGTCCAGACGTTGCAGCTGCACCAGGGCAATCGCGGCGTTGATGTCGGCTAGGTTGTACTTGAAGCCCGGTTCCATCACTTGCGCCTGCGGCTTGCGGCCACCGGTCAGACGGTCATAGGCGTCAACGCCCAGGCCGTGGAATTTGAGCATGCGCACGCGGCTGGCGAGCGCTTCGTCGTCGGTGACGAACATCGCGCCTTCGGCACAGGTCATGTTCTTGATCGCATGGAACGAGAAGATCGCCGTGCCTTGCGAGCCGACGTGACGCCCCTTGTAGCGAGTGCCGGCGGCGTGGGCGGCGTCTTCGATGACCGGGATGCCGTGCTTGTCAGCCAGGGCGTACAGCGGATCGAGATCGAATGCAGCACCGGCATAGTGCACCGGAATGATTGCCTTGGTTCGCGGGGTGATGGCCGCTTCGATGCGCGCAGCGTCGGTCATCAGCGTGTCGCGGTCGACGTCGACGAACACCGGTTTGGCGCCCAGCAGGGAGATCATGTTGGCGGTCGAGACCCAGGTCTGCGACGGGGTGATGACTTCGTCGCCCGGGCCGATGCCCAAGGCCAGCAGGGTGATGTGCATGCCGCCGGTGGCCGAAGACAAGGCCACCGCGTGCTTGCAACCCACGTACTGCGCAAACTGCTCTTCGAGTGCCTGGTTTTTCGGCCCCGTGGTGATCCAGCCCGAGCGCAACACCTGCTCGACAGCGGCAATTTCCTCATCGCCAATACTTGGGCGGGAGAAGGGGAGAAACGCCTGACTCATGGGCACCTCATTACAAAAAAAATAAAGGATGGATTCACGCGGTTATTGGATCCAGCCTCAGCGTAGACACAGAAAAGCGCTCCTGCATCAATAACTTGGCAAAAAAAGCATGACGTCGGGGATTGATTGACTTTTCACGATTTGCCCGGCAGGTTGGGGCATAGCCACTACCGAACCTATGGGAATTAAGGTTATGCCGGTTTTTGTGAAAGGAACATGAAAAACCGGTTGGCGAATCGTTTATCTGTCACTTATACAGCCGCTGTTCAGGCTTCTGCCGTCCATCGCAGTTTTTTGTCGGACAGTGCGGCTCAAGTACCTTCTTTACTTCAAGTACATTGCATTTGTTAGTTGTTGCAGTGCTGTACATTTTTTACTCAAGGTTTAACGTTTGATTGATTTAGTTGCTGCAACCCACGACGCTCCAAAAACCAACCCGATGAGCCTGTACCTCGCGCGTTTGGCGCCCTCCAGCCAACTGACCATGCGTTACGTGCTGCAAGATGCGGCCGATCGCCTGGGCTTTGAAGACATGAATGTCGAAGAGATTCCCTGGCATGCCTTGCAACCGGAAGATGTTGTAGCGCTGGTCGCTGCATTACGCGCAGACAACTACGCACCGAACACTTCTTCGTTGTATGTGAATGCGGTGCGCGGGGTGATGAATGAGGCCTGGCGCATGAGCCTGATCAGCCAGGAACATCTTTTGAAGATGCGCTCGGTCAAGGGCATCGCCGGCACGCGGCTGTCTCAGGGGCGCAATCTCAAGCGCACGCTGATTCACGAATTGATGGAAGTCTGCGCCGCCGACCCACGCCCGCAGGGCCTGCGTGATGCAGCAATCATCGCGTTGCTGTACGGCACCGGCATGCGCAAATCGGAATCGGTGGACCTGGATCTGAATCAGGTCGATTTCAGCGAACGCAGCCTGTGCGTCACCGCCAAGGGCAACAAGCAGTTGATCAAATATGCTCCGGCATGGGCGTTCAGCAAGCTCGACGCGTGGCTCGAACTGCGCCGCTCGCAGCTCAAGGAAGGCGAGAGCGACGATGCCTTCCTGTTCAACCGTATTCGCCGTGGCAGCCACATCACCCGCGAGCGCATCACCAAGCATGCGATTTACTACATCGCCCGTCAGCGCGGCACGCAGGTCGGGGTGAAGATCATGCCCCACGACTTCCGTCGCTCGTTCATCACCCGGGTGATCGAGGAGCACGACCTGTCGATCGCACAGAAACTGGCGCATCACAGCAACATCCAGACCACCGCCAACTACGATGTGCGCGATGACAACGAGCGGCGGCGGGCAGTGGATCGTTTCGATCTCTGATCAGCTCAGGCCAAACACATGCGCCGCGCCGAGCACCGACAGTTGCACCGCGCTGCCGGCGGGCGGCGCGTGCATGCCGGAGCTGCGCACCAGAATCGAACGGGCCGGATCCTGAATAGCGGATGAACTCAGTTCAACCGTCAGGGTGCAGGTGTTGCCAGCAAAATCGCGGTCGGTGACCAGCGCAGGGCAACCTTGACCGTCAGACGCCACCTCGGCGATCTGCAATTGTTCGGGGCGCAGCATGATCTGCGCAGCGCCGCTGAAGCCGTTGCTGTTCACCGCCACCTGACCCAGATCGCAATGCGCCCAACCCGCCTCGATTCGCGCGGGCAGGACCACCGCTTCGCCGAGAAAGTGCGCGGTCTGTTCATCCTGCGGATAGCGGTAGAGATCCATCGGATGCCCGGACTGCACCAGCCGGCCACCGCGCATCACCGCCAATTGATCGGCAAACGACAACGCTTCGCTTTGGTCGTGGGTCACCAGAATGGTGGTGACGCCGGCGTCTTCGAGCAGGCGCGCGACCATTTTGCGCATGGCACTGCGCAAACCGGTGTCGAGGGCGGAGAACGGCTCGTCGAGCAGCATCAGCCGTGGCTGTTGCGCCAGAGCACGGGCCAGCGAGACCCGCTGTTGCTGGCCACCGGACAATTCGTGGGGCCAACGGTTGGCCATGTTGGCATCGAGGGCGACGCTGTCCATCAATTCCTGAATGCGTTGATGGCGCGCGGCACCGGTCAGCGCCAGGCCAAAACCGATGTTCGCCGCCACCGTCATGTGCGGGAACAACGCACCGTCCTGCGGGACGTAGCCGATCTGCCGTTGATAGGCCGGCACTGCGTGGCTGCGGTCGACCAGCGTCTGGCCGTTGAGGGTAAGACTGCCGCTGTCGGGAAACTCGAAGCCGGCGATCATCCGCAACAGCGTGGTCTTGCCGGAACCGGAGGGGCCGACGATCACCGTGCGGCTGCCGGTCGGCACGTTGAGGCTGACGTCGTCGAGCGCCTTCTGCGCGCCGAAGGTTTTACTGAGGTTGAGCAGTTCGAGAGCGTTCATCGGCCAGCGGTACGCCTGGATTGGTGATAGAGGATGGCCGTCAGCGGCAGGGAAAGCAGGATCATCAAGAACGCGTAGGGCGCTGCGGCGGCGTAATCGATTTCGCTGGTCATGGCCCAGAAACCGGTGGCGAGGGTGCGCGTGCCGTTGGGCGCAAGCAGCAGGGTCGCGGTCAGCTCATTGGTGATTGCCAGAAACACCAGCGCTGCACCCGCCGCCGCGCCGGGAGCCGCCAGGCGCACGGTGATCAGCCATAATGCGCGAATCGGCGAGCGGCCAAGGCTTTGCGCGATGTTTTCCAGCTCGACCGGGGCCTGAGCGAAACCGGCGCGCAGGCTGACCAGTGCCCGCGGCAGGAACATCAGCAGATAAGCCAGCAGCACGGTGATGGTGGTCTGGTAGATCGGCCGGGCGAAATGGATGGTTACGGTGACCAACGCCAGCGCAACGACAATGCCGGGCAGCGAACTGGTGATGTAGTTGCAGCCTTCCAGCAAGCGCTGCAGTTTGCCGGGAGAACGGATCGACAGCCAGGCAATGGGAATCGCCGCGACACTGGTCAGCAACGCGCCGGCCACTCCGTAAGACAAGGTCTGCAGCAGCGCCGGCAGCAACTCGTCACCTTGCCAGACCTGCATACCACCGGCCACCAACCAGCGGCCCAGCGTGAGCAACGGCACACCGAGAGCGAGCAGGCAGGTCAAGGTTTGCAGCAATAAAGCCAGGGTTGTCACGCCTCGGCCCAGTTGCACGCTGCGCTGGTCCCGGGCGCTGCCGGAACCGACTCGCGCATAGCGAGCGTTGCCACGGGCAGCGGATTCAGCGGTGAGCATCGCCAGACAGCACAGCGCCAGAACCCCGGCGAGCATGTTGGCGGCCGGGCCGTTGAAGGTCGATTTGAACTGATCGAAGATCGCCGTGGTGAAGGTGTCGAAACGGATCATCGCGTACAAGCCGTACTCGGCCAGCAAATGCAAACCGACCAGCAAGGCGCCACCGCAGATTGCCAAGCGCAATTGCGGCAACACCACCCGAAAGAACACCGCCCACGGCTTGAGCCCCAAGGATTGCGCGACATCTTCAATCGCCGGATCGAGACGGCGCAAGGTCGCGGCAATCGGCAAGTACAGAAACGGGAAATAGGCGATCACCGACACCAGCACACCGGCCGGCAGACCGTGGATCGACGGAACCAGGCTGACCCACGCGTAACTGTGGACGAACGCCGGCACCGCCAGCGGCGCGACCGCCAGCACTGACCACCATCGGCGGCCGGGCAGGTTACTGCGTTCGGTCAGCCAGGCCAGGGTAGTTCCAAGCACGATGCACAGCGGCAGGGTGATCAGCACCAGCAGCACAGTGTTGATCAGCAATTCGCCGACCCGCGGGCGAAAGATCAGGGCCTCGATGGTCGCCCAGCCGGTGTACCACGCCACACCGATCACGAATGCAATCGGCAGCAGGGACAACAACGACACCAGCACCGCCGAGCTCACCACCCACGAACTGCCACGCCCGGCCAGCGTGCGGGGCGGGTGAATGAGGCTGGCGGCGGCCGTCGCAACGGCCGGTGCAGGCAAGGTTTCGGGCATCACTCAGAGCAATCCGGCCTGGGTCATCAGCTCGACGGCTTTTTTGCTGTCGAGGGTCGAAGCATCGACTTTCGGCGCGTCGAGGGTTTTCAGCGGGGTCAGCTTCGGATTGGACGGCGCGTCTTTGCCCACGGCGTATTCGAACGAGGTGCCGGTTTTGAGCACCTCCTGACCTTGCTTGCCGGTGATGTATTCGACGAACTTCTGCGCTTCATCCTGATGCTTGCTCGATGCCAGCACGCCGGCGCCGGAGGTACTGACGAACGCGCCCGGATCCTGATGTTTGAAGTAGTACAGCTTGGTGTTTTTGCTGTTCTCGCCGGTCTTGGACTGATCGACGAAGCTGTAATAGTGGTAGATCACGCCGCTGTCGATCTGCCCGGCGTTGACGGCCTTGAGCACTGCACTGTTGCCGCGATAGATGGTTGCGTTGGTCTTCATGCCCTTGAGCCATTCCAGCGTGGCGGCTTCGCCTTTCTGCTGCAGGACGGCGGCGACGATCGCCTGGAAGTCGGCGCCAGCCGGGGAGGCGGCCCAACGGCCTTTCCAGGCCGGGGTGGCGAGGTCGAGCAGGGATTTGGGCAGGTCTTTTTCAGTCAACTTGCTCGGGTTGTAGACGAACACGGTGGAACGGGCGGCGATGCCGACCCAATTGCCGTGGGCCGGACGGTAGGCGGAATCGACTTGTTCAAGGGTTGTCGGCGCCAACGGGACGAACAGTTTGGCGTTGTCCACCAGCACCATGGCCGGGGAGTTCTCGGTGAGGAATACGTCTGCCGGCGAGGCGGCGCCTTCTTGCACGAGCTGGTTGCCCATCTCGGTGTCATCGCCGTTGCGGATGGTCACCGGAATGCCGGTTTCCTCGGTGAACCCGGCCACCCAGGCCTTGGTCAGGGTTTCATGCTGCGCGTTGTAGACCACCAGACCCACCGAGTCTGCGGCAAATGCCTGCCCGGTGCCGAGCAACGCGGTGGCCAGCAAGGCGCGTTTGAAGAAGGATGGAAGGCGTGGATTCATTTGGGCAGCTCCTGTTTTCAGACGTTATGAGCAAACCCTCGCAGGAAACAATGCGAACGATTTGCAAGTGTCGAGTCGCGGCAATGTAGGGTGGCAAATGAGAAAAAAACGTCAAAGAAGCCGTTAATACTTGTCATTGCCATTCAAATTTACCGCGACTCTCTACTTTTGTCTTAACGTCATTGCTCAGGAGTGGGGGATGTAGGCCACGCTCTGGTCTGCTCGCCCGTGGAATAGCTGCTCGCCACGGGTCGGGGTGGTGGTGATGACCTGATGATCAGCCTTCAGCGCATCGAGTGGCACGGCGTCACCGGAACGGTATTGCGCCACGAAAATCGTGCGTTGCGGATCCCAATGTTCACCGCTGGTGCGTTGCAGCCAGGCGATCAGCGTCGCTGTGTCGCCATTGTGTGGGAAGTCCTCGATCGTTTCCGGCACGTAGTAGAACGGTGTACCGCCGGTTTGCAGGTACATCGGCACCTTGTTGTCGACCTCGATCATGACCAAGCGCCATTGATTCAACGGTGCCTGCTGACTGGCCTGTTCGCGTACCTGTTCGCCGAAACGGATGACACCGCCGCCGCTGTTGGTCCACGGGTAAAGCACACCCAGTACCGCGACGAGCAACACAGTGGTGACAGCGAAACCGATCTTCAGCCCACGGCCTTCGCTGTTGCGGGCGGCCATGCGCCGGGTTACCCACCAGGCACCCAGCAACTGCGCGAAGGGCACCAGCGGCAACACGTAATAGCTGCGGCGACTGCCACTGGCGGTGAAAAACAGCATCAGCAGTGCAAGGCCTTGAATCAGCCAGCGGGTGTCCGGTTCGATGTGCTTCCAGTTACGCGCGGCAACCCACAAGGCAATCAACCAGCACGGCGCCCAGGGCAAGGTGTAGACCGGCAGGTAGATCAAGTAGGTGTAAATCGGCCCGAATTGATCGAACGGCTGGAAAAACCGCACGACGTTTTCACGCAGCACCAGGCCGAGGCCACTTTGTTCGTAATTGGGCGCACCGTAGAGGTGAGACAACAGGAACGGCGCCATGTAAAACGCCCCGGCGATCAACAGCGCGCCGAACAGTCGCAGGTTCAGGTGACGTTTCCAGCGGTGTTCGCTGAGCAGGTGTGGCAGCAACACCAGCCCCGGCAGGATGAAACCGATCAGGCCCTTGAACAGCGAGGTCAGCGACAGCAGGCCGAAGAACACCACGTAGCGCCAGAAACGGGTGTCATCCGGGCCGCGCCAATACCACCAGACGGCCGCCAGCACACCGCAGACAGTGAGAATGTCGGCGGTGGCCACTCGCGCCCAGAACACGAAGTAGAAGGTGGTCGCGAGCATCCAGCCGGCGATCAGCCCGGTGCCTTTGCGAAACAGTTGCTCGCCGAGCAGGTACACCAGCCACACGCTGAACCACGCGGAAATCACCGAAGACAGACGCAACGACCAGTGCCCCAATCCGCCGGTGAACCACGAGGTGGCGGTGATCAACCAGTACGACAGCAGCGGTTTGTCGTAATAAGGACTGCCCTTGAGATAGGGGTCGAAATAGTCGCCGCTTTGCAGCATCTGCAAGGCGATGTTGGCCCAGCGGGTTTCCGGGCCCCACAGCTCGCGACTGCCCAGGCCGAGCAATAACAGCAGGGCAGTCGCGGCCAGCAGAAGCAGCAACGCACCCCGATCTTTTTTGTCTGCGGTCATGGTTTGCTCTGGGCAAAGATGAAGATTTCCAGGTTGCCGCGCCGGAAGTGCTGACCATCGATCGGCAGCAGCTCCAGTTGCTGCTCGTCAGAGGTGCTGTTGACCCGCATCACCACGCCCACCGAGCCTTTTTTGCGCGCTTCGGTCATCCATTCGCCTACGCCGTCGAGGCTGACCTTGCGTGACGCCATGGCCGGGTCATCGAGCCCGTACTTGAGTTCGCCAACTGTGTTGAACAGGTCGACTTGCGGACGACGCAAACGCCAAGACAGTGCCGACGCAGCGCCCAGGTCGTTACTCAGCAACGAGCTGGTTTCGCTCAGTTCCTGCTGATGCTCGGCAATGAACTGATCCGGCATCTTGCTGTTGACGATGGTCGCCGGCATCGCCGCTGGCAGCAATGCGACGAGCAGGCCGATGCCCAACGCCGGCATCGCCCATAACGTCAGCGGGCGCAGGGCTTGCAGCGAACCGGCAATCAGCCAGCCGAGCAGCACGATATAGCCCAGCGACAGGCTGAACATTTCGGTGTGTTCGTAAACTTCACGGGTCGCTTGCAGATAAATCAGCGCGACCAGTGCGGCAATGGCCAGCATCACGTTGACCACACCGTTGATCCGCAAGACGCGGCCGTTCTGGCGCTCAAGCCAGCCTATCAGCGTGTAGCCCATCAACAGGGCCAGAGGCAGCAGGCACGGCATGATGTAGGTCGGCAGTTTGCCGCTGCTCGCGCTGAAAAATGCCAGCGGCAGCAGGAACCACAAGGCGAGGAAGGCGATTTTCGGATCGCGCTTTTCCCGCCAGGCACGCAGCAGCGTCGAAGGCAACAGCAGTGCCCACGGCAAGGTGGACGCAAACAGCAGCGGCAGGTAGAACCACCATGGTCGTGCGTGTTGCGCGTCTTCACCAGCGGCGAAGCGGCGGATGTGTTCATGCCAGAAGAAGAACCGCCAGAAATCAGGTTCACGGGCATGTACGGCCAGTGCCCATGGCACACTGACCAGCGCGGCCACTGCAACGGCAACCAGCCCATAACGCACCAGTTCGCCGAAACGCCGCTGCCAGATCATGTAGGGCAGGGCGATCAGCACCGGCAGCATCAAGGCGAGGAAACCCTTGGTCATCAGGCCCATGCCACAAGCGAATCCCAACAAAGCCCAGCCACCCAGGCGCGCGCGCGGGGTGTTGCTGTCGATGGCAAACCAGATCGCCACCAGACTCAGGTTGACCCACAAGGTGAACTGCGGATCGAGGTTGGCATAGCCGGCTTGCCCTGCGATCAGGCCGAAGCTCATATAAAGGAGGGCGCACGCGGCGCTGATTCGCGGGTTGTTCCACAGGCGCCGGGCCAGCAGCCAGGCCAGCCACACGCTAACCCCGGAGCTGAGTGCCGAGGCGATGCGCACGCCGAACAGGTTTTCACCGAAAATTGCCTGGCCGATGGCGATCATCCAGTAGCCGGCGATCGGTTTTTCGAAGTAGCGAATACCCATGAAGTGCGGCGCCACCCAGTTGCCGCTCTGCAGCATTTCCTGGCTGATCTGCCCATATCGGGTTTCATCGGGAATCCACAGACCGTGGGTCATCAGCGGCAGCAGATAAAACACCACGAATGCCAGCACCAGACCGGGGATCGCGAAGCGTTCGATCAGGGTGCTCTGGTGGAGGCGCGGCAAATTCAACGCCGCATGGTGCAGCGGTTTGTTCTCAGACGTCATGACTGGACCTTGGTGCAGTACAAAGTGTGCGTTTCAGTGACGGCCTGGCAATTTCCGTTGCAGGCGCGGCACTGGGTTGAATGAATGCAGAGGCGAGCACGGCCGATGGGCGTGTCCTGCATTCAGAGAACGGGTCTGCTTCCAGCGTTAAGTTCTCCTTGAGAAGACAAGCTTTAAAATTAATTTTTTCCAGTTCTGGAAAGTAAAAAACATTTCTTATTACAAATTTCATACACGGCAATACCTGTGCCAGAGCATTGGCCGGGCCGTTTGTTGTCGACTAAGTTTTGATGATTACTTGGCCAGTCGTTGCCAGCCTTCGGGATTCATGATGCCGATGACTTCAAGTTTTCCTTGCGCATCTATCCGGGCCAAAACAGTGCTGCCATATTCGGCGGCGACCGCGCGTGGGTAACCGGTTT
Organism: Pseudomonas sp. GM30; assembly: GCF_000282275.2. NCBI lineage: Bacteria > Pseudomonadati > Pseudomonadota > Gammaproteobacteria > Pseudomonadales > Pseudomonadaceae > Pseudomonas > Pseudomonas sp. GM30. Next base: position 99,197 of record NZ_AKJP02000026.1, read on the forward strand.
GCCGTTCGAAATCGGCGATGCAGCCGCTGTGGGTTACCAGAATCATGTTCTGTCCCGGGGTCTTGTGTGCCACCAATTCATTGCGCATTGTCGGGCCACAGGTTTCCAGCCATTCCGCAGCGACGGCATCGTGGCCGAGCATGTAGTGCGCAGTCTGCAGGGTGCGCGTCAACGGGCTGCTGAAGAACTGGGTCTTTTCCAGGCCCAGTTGCGTAAAGCCGCGGCCGACGTCGGCTGCAGCAATGCTGCCAGCCTGAGTGATACCGTCCGCCGGCCCCAGACAAGTATTGGTCGAGCGGTCGCAACGCTCGGTATGTCGCACCAGTGCGACGATCTCACCGGCCTGCCAGGCCTTCACCCACTCCTGGGTAGTCGATGCACTGGCATAGCGCAGGTTGGCGGGCGAGCGTTGCGTCCAGACGAAGCCGCAAATCAATACGATCAGCAGCAAACCGACAGCAATGACTGCCCAGGTGCGCGGACGAGACAGATCCCATCGTTTGGACACCGATTGTACTTGTACTAATTCAACCACAACGTTGCCCCTTGTCATTCCCGAGTTCCACTCAGTACACGCACAGTGCAACGTAAGCTCCAGGAGGTTAGTTACTTTACGGTGGTCTACTTGAATGGCTGCTGAACACTACGTTCAGAGTCGTGGCGGTGCAGTGAAGAACATGTGAAAAATTTGCGAGGTCCGGCGTGTTTTAACTAAAACGGCTATTTGATAAACAAACTCAAATACACGTTTTGTTTGTTTTAAACACTTAACAACAACGCCGGGCAAGGCGAAGCTGCGAATATTGGTCAACGTCGTCGCGCCGCCCCTTGCAGCCCCGACATCAGCACTGGAGTCAATGAACCGGATGGACCTCAAGCAAAGCCTCGCCAATCGGATTGTGATTGTGTTCGCCTTGATGAGCGCGGTGGTGGCCGGTGTCTTCGCAATGGGCATCGTGGCCACGGTGCATGTCGTCGAGCACAAGCTGACCATGACCGCCCTCAGCGGCGGATTGCGCCGCTTGTTGGCAATGGACGACATCAACGAGTGGCGCCACGAGCCGGAAAAGAGCGAACTGTTTTTTTTCGAGAACGGCCCGGGGCCCATGGCGCTGACGCCACAACTGGCAGCATTGCCCCAGGGGTTTCAGGAGATCACCTTCAACGGTGATGACTTCTACGCGATGGTCGAGGCGGTCGGCGGCCGCAAATATGTGCTGCTGCGCAATCAGGAAAGCTTCGAACAGCGCGAGCACTTGCTGTTCGTGGTGGTGATTGTCGGGTTCATCCTCAGCGTCATGCTGGCTGTCGCGCTCGGCAGGCTGCTGGCGCGGCAGGTCATGGCGCCGGTGATTCGCCTGGCGGGGCAGGTGCGGCATCGTGATCAGTTGATCGCGCTGGCGCCGGCCCTGCATCCGGATTACGCCGATGATGAAGTAGGAGAGCTGGCGCTGTCTTTTGACCAGACCCTCGGCCGGTTACGCGAAACCCTGAACCGGGAAAAGCTCTTCACCAGCGACGTGAGCCACGAACTGCGCACGCCATTGATGATTCTGGCCAGCTCCTGCGAGTTGTTACTGGCCAACCCCTCGCTGGATCCGCGTTCCACCCAACAGGTCACACGCATCGCCCGGGCCAGCGCTGAGATGCGCCAACTGGTCGAAACCTTCTTGATGCTGGCGCGCAAGCCGGAAGAGCTTGGCACCGAATCCACTTGCACACTCAAATCTATCGCCGACGCCCAGGTGGAAATCTGGGGGCGACTGATTCGGGAAAAGGGTCTGGAGTTTATCTACGAGCCGCAACTGGCGGGCACTGCGCGTTATGACCTGACGTTCTTGCAGTCGGTCATGGGCAATCTGTTGCGCAACGCCTGGCACTACACCGATCAGGGTTTTGTCCGCTTGACCCTGCTCAAGGACAGTTTCGTGGTCGAGGACAGCGGCATCGGTATTCCGGAAGAGAAACGTCACGCGATGTTCCAGCCATTCGTGCGCGGTGACGAGCAGCGCGGTGAAGGCCTCGGGCTGGGGTTGTCGCTGGTGCAGCGGATCTGCAGCCATCAGCGCTGGCAGGTTCAGTTGGTGACTCGAGAACCCAACGGCTGCCGTTTCACTGTCACGCTGTTGGCGACTCAGGAGGCCGACGGGCAGACGCGAGAATTGCCCGCCGCCTGATTGATCAGGGCAGCCAGGCGTTTGACGTTGTTCTGTTGCGCGGCCACCAGGTCGTCGATGCTCGGGCCGGACGCTGTTTGCAAGGTTGAATGACAGGTCAGCAGAGTATTGTCCGCCGCACCGCTGGGGCGCAGGCGCCATTTGACGTCGATCAACCCGTACTGGCCGGGAATCGAATCAAACCGCCGCACATCGATGCGCACCGAGACGTTGCCGCGACTGCCGGTATTGCTCAGTTGATCGTTCAAGGCACTGCGCAGCTCATCCCCCAGACTCGCCCCCCACCACTGGGTTTCCAGAATCGCCAGGCCATTGTTGCCCTGACGGATGACGATTTGCGGACGGTCAACTTGCGGCGGCACGCTGATCGCCTCGATCGGAATCTGCGCGCCCGAGCGGGACGCCGGCAGTTGCACCGGGGTCAGGGTGTGAAAGTTGATCGGCTCGCTGCGGCAGGCGCCCAGCAGCATGAACGCAGCGAGCACGGTGATCTTCAGCGGTAAAGCCATGGGGGAGCTCCTGTGCTCAATTGCGCGGCGGTCCTTTCAGATCCAGCGGCGCCGCGTTGTCGGGACGACCGCGAATCAGCGATTCCGGATGGCGACCGAGATAATCCGACAGCTCACGCAGCGAACGCGACATGCGCCCGAGTTCGTCGAGGGTCTCGGTGAGTTTCTCGCGCTGCGGCGAATCTTCGGCCAGGGTCGAGCTGGCGGACTGCAAGGTCTTGCTGACATCGGCCAGGGTGGTCTGCACGCTCGGCAGGGTTTTCGCGTTGAACTGGGTCAGGCCTTTGCGCAGCTCGACGAGGTTGCTGTCGAGGTTGCCGGCAATCCGTTCGACCGGCAGTTTGTTGAGCTTGTCGACCACGGCTTCGAGTTTTTCCTGCAACTGCTCGAGGCTGCCGGGCACGGTTGGCAAGACCACCGGCCGAGCCGTCGCGTCGAACGCGACTTTCTCGGCTTTCGGGAAGAAGTCCAGCGCGATGTACAACTGCCCGGTCAGCAGGTTGCCGCTGCGGGCCTGGGCGCGCAGACCATTGTCGACGAAAGTGCCGAGCAAACGAATGCCAGCGGCCTCGTCGTCGGGGTCGTGCTTGAATTCGGTGAGCATTTTCTTGTAGGCCTGACCGAGGCGCTGCGGGTAAATGACGATGCCGACGTTCAGCGGAAAACTGCGTTTCTTCGCGTCAAAGTCCAGATTGATGCCGACCACCCGGCCAATCTCCATGCCGAGAAATTCCACCGGCGCATCGACCTTGAGCCCGCGCAAGGACTGTTCGAAGCGCAGCACCATGTATTGCGCTTTGCCATTGGGCGGGGCGAGGGCGGTTTGCTGGTCGGCGAACAGTTCGAAGTCCTTGTCGTCGGCGGCGGCCACATCGTTGGGGCTGTAATCCGGCGCACGGAAGGCGATGCCGCCGACCAGCATGGTCGACAGCGATTCGGTCTTCACCGCAAAGCCGTTGGCGCCGACATTGATGTCGATGCCGCTGGCGTTCCAGAACCGGGTGTTTTCGGTGACGAAGGCGTCGTTCGGCGAATGGATGAACACCTCGATGTCGACGCCTTTACCCTCGGGATTGAGGGTGTAGGTAACCACTTGGCCAACGGGAATCTTGCGGTAGTAAACCGGCGAACCAATGTCCAGCGAGCCGAGATCCGGCGCGTGCAGCATGAAGCGCTTGCCCGGTTCGCCGTAGGTGATCGGCGGTGGATTCTCCAGGCCCTTGAAGTGTTTCGCGCGGCTGTCGGATTGGCCGATGTCGGCACCGATGTAGTCGCCGGAGAGCAGGGTGTCGATGCCCGACACGCCACCGGCACCGATGCGCGGGCGCACGACCCAGAAGTGCGAGTCTTCGCGGGTGAAAGTTTCGGCCTGCTTGGCCAGTTTTATCGTGGCGTCGACGCTCTTCTGATCGCCGCTCAACTCGACGTCAGTCACCTGGCCGATCACCACGTTGCGGTATTTGACCTCGGTCTTGTTGGCGGTCAGGCCGCTGCCGGTCTTGAAGTTGACGACGATGGTCGGGCCTTCCTGCAGCAGGTTGTGCACCACCAGCGAAATACCGACCAGCACCGCGACGATCGGAACGATCCACACCAGTGAAATACTGAAGCGTCGCGTCTTGATCGGCGCTTGGCCCGGTGCTCGTGGCTCATCGGCGGCTGACGACTTCATCCATGTCCTCCTCGGTTTTGTGGATGCTGAGCGTCAGGAACGCAAAAGCACCTCATCAATATAGAAGTGCTTGGCGATAGAGCAAATTCACGGGATTACGTGGATTTGTGTAGGAGCTGCCGCAGGCTGCGATCTTTTGACCTTAAAAATCAAGATCAAAAGATCGCAGCCTGCGGCAGCTCCTACGGGGGGGAGTGTTCAGCCTAAGATTTCGCGCAGGCGGTACCAGAACATGCCCAGTGCCAGCAGCGGCGAACGCAGGGCCGGGCCCCCGGGGAAGGTCATGTGCGGCACGGCGCTGAACACGTCCATGCCCTGACTGTGGCCGGCGTGGATTGCCTCGCCCAGCAGTTTGGCGCACCAGTGCGTAACGTTGAGGCCGTGACCGGAATAACCCTGAGCGTAGAACACGTTGGGCTGCTGCTGGAGTCGGCCAACCTGCGGGAAGCGGTTGGCGGTGATGCCGATCTTGCCGCCCCATTGATAGTCGATGCGCACGTCCGCCAATTGCGGGAAGACCTTGAGCATCTTCGGCCGCATGTAGGCGGCGATGTCCGCCGGGTCGCGGCCGGAATAGTGGCAGGCGCCGCCAAACAGCAGGCGCCGATCCGCCGAGAGCCGGTAGTAATCGAGTCCGACTTTCTGGTCGCACAACGCGAGGTTGTGCGGGATCAGTTGCGCGGCGCGCTCCTCGGACAGCGGCTCGGTGGCGATGATGTAACTGCCGGCGGGCAGGACCTTGCCGCTGAGTTGCGGTTCGAGTTCATCCAGATGCGCGTTGCAACCAAGCACCAGACTGCCAGCGCGAACGCTGCCGCTGGCGCAACGCACTTCAACGGTTTCGCCATGAATGATCTGCAGCACCGGGCTTTGCTCGAAGATCCGTACCCCTAAAGACGCCGCCAGACGCGCTTCGCCTTGCACCAGATCCAGCGGGTGCAGGTGGCCGGAACCCATGTCGATCAGGCCACCGGCGTAGCCGTCGGCGTTGACCACTTGCTGGCGGATCTGCTCCGAGCCGACCAGCCGGGTTTCATGTCGATAGCCAAGTTCGCCGAGGCTGACTTGCTCCTCCTTGAACGCGGCGAACTGCGCCGGGGTGTTGGCCAGCTCGCAGAAGCCCCAGCGCAGGTCGCACTCGATGGCGTTCTCGGTGATGCGCTGGCGCACCAGTTCCACCGAGTCGATGCCTGCGCGCTGCAAGTAACGCACTCCGTCATTGCCTACATAGCGAGCAAAGCCTTCGACCTCATGACCGATACCGCGAATCAACTGACCGCCGTTGCGCCCGCTGGCGCCCCAGCCGATGCGCCGGGCTTCGATCAACACCACCGACAGCCCGCGCTGCGCCAGCTCGATCGCGGTGTTGACCCCGGTGAACCCGCCACCGATCACGCAGACATCGGCGCTGAGATCACCGTCGAGTGCCGGCCAGGGCGTGCTGGCCCGGGCCGAAGCGGCGTAATAGGAGCGGGCGTGTTCTTGCGTGTACTGATTCATTTGTTCGACTTCACTTTGCTCCAGGATCGGGTCATCAGACGCATGATCGACTGAGGCGGGGTAGAGGAGATGTAGAGCTTGTCCAGCACCGCCTGGGACGGATAGACCTCGGGATTGTTCACCAGCGCCTGATCCATGTACTGCTTGGCGGCCGGGTTCGGGTTGGCGTAACCGACCGAAGCGCTGACCTTGGCGATCACTTGCGGATCGAGCAGGTAATTGATGAAGGCGTGAGCTTCCTTGGTGTTGCTGGCGTCGGCCGGGATTGCCAGCAGGTCGAACCACAGGTTGGCGCCTTCCTTCGGAATCGCGTAAGCGATGTTCACCCCGTTCTTGGCTTCCTTGGCGCGGTTGGCCGCCTGGAACACATCGCCGGAGTAACCGAAGGCTACGCAGATGTCGCCATTGGCCAGGTCGGACACGTATTTCGAGGAATGGAAGTAGGTGATGTACGGGCGGATGCTCAGCAGTTTCTCTTCAGCCTTTTTATAGTCTTCCGGGTTTTCGCTGCGTGGGTCCATGCCCATGTAGTTGAGGATCGCCGGAAACACTTCGTCCGCCGAGTCCATCATCGACACGCCGCATTGGGTGAGTTTCTTCAGATTTTCCGGCTCGAACAGCACAGCCCAGGAATCGATGTGATCGATGCCGAGCACAGCCTTGACCTTGTCGACGTTGTAGCCGATGCCGTTGGTGCCCCACAGGTACGGCACCGAGTGCTGATTGCCCGGGTCGTTCTTCTCGAGTAGTTCAAGCAGCTTGGGATCGAGATTTTTCCAGTTCGGCAACTGCTCGCGATCGAGTTTGAGGAACGCCCCGGCCTTCACCTGACGCGCGAGGAAGTGGTTGGATGGCACCACCACGTCGTAGCCGGTACGGCCGGCGAGCAGCTTGCCTTCCAGGGTTTCGTTGGAGTCGAACACGTCGTAGATCACCTTGATCCCGGTCTTGGCCTGGAAGTCGGCGAGGGTGGTTTCACCGATGTAGTCGGTCCAGTTGTAGACGCTGACCTGTGGCTGGGCCAGGGCAGCGGTGCTGCACAACAGCGCCAGCGCCGCGGGAACCATGGATTTCAATAGACGCATATCGACACCTCTTGGAGTTATTGGAGTTTTTCGGGTGAGCACGGCCCCTTGTGGGAGCTGGCTTGCCAGCGATAGCGGTGGGTCAGTCGATAGTGATGTCGACTGTGCCGACGTAATCGCTGGCAAGCCAGCTCCCACAGGGTTTGTGGTTGTTGGTCAGACGCTCAGCAGCAGGAACTCACGCTCCCACGAACTGATCACGCGCTTGAAGTTTTCATGTTCGGCGCGTTTCACCGCGACGTAGCCGCGCACGAACTTGCTACCCAGGTAGCGCGCAACGGTGTCGCACTCTTCCATTTGCGTCAGCGCGTCTTCGATGGTGATCGGCAGGCGCAGGTTGCGGCGTTCGTAGGCGCGGCCTTCGACGGCAGCGCTCGGCTCGATGCCTTCGATCATGCCGATGTAGCCACACAGCAGGCTCGCGGCGATCGCCAGGTACGGGTTGGCGTCGGCGCCCGGCAGGCGGTTTTCCACGCGCATGGCTTCCGGCCCAGAGGTTGGTACACGCAGGCCGACAGTGCGGTTTTCTTCGCCCCATTCAACGTTCACCGGCGCCGAAGTGTCCGGCAGGAAGCGGCGGAACGAGTTGACGTTCGGCGCAAACATCGGCAGCACTTTCGGAATGTACTTCTGCAGGCCGCCGATGTGATGGCGGAACAGCTCGCTCATCGTGCCGTCGGCATTGGCGAAGATCGGCTTGCCGGTGGCGATCTCTACGACGCTCTGGTGCAGGTGCATGGCGCTGCCAGGTTCGTCGCCAATCGGTTTGGCCATGAACGTGGCGGTGACGTTGTGCTTGAGCGCCGCTTCGCGCAGGGTGCGTTTGAACACGGTGATCTGGTCGGCCAGATCCAGGGCGTCGCCGTGCCGGAAGTTGATTTCCATCTGCGCCGGACCGTCTTCGTGGATCAGCGTGTCCAGATCCAGACCTTGCAGCTCGCACCAGTCGTAGACGTCTTCGAACAGCGGATCGAACTCGTTGGCGGCATCGATCGAGAACGATTGCCGACCGCTTTCGGCACGGCCCGAACGGCCCAGCGGCGCCTTGAGTGGCAGGTCCGGATCTTCGCAGCGCTGAGTCAGGTAGAACTCCATTTCTGGCGCCACGATCGGCTTCCAGCCCTTGTCGGTGTACAGCTGCAGGACTTTCTTCAGCACGTTGCGCGGCGACAGTTCGATCGGGTTGCCGAACTTGTCGAAGGTGTCGTGGATGACGATGGCGGTCGGCTCGATTGCCCATGGAATCACATACACGGCGTCGCTCACCGGTTTGCAGACCATGTCGATGTCGGCCGGGTCGAGCAGGTCGTAGTAGATGTCGTCGTCGACAAAATCCCCGGTTACCGTTTGCAGCAGCACACTTTCCGGCAGGCGCATGCCTCGCTCATGCAGGAACTTGTTGGTCGGTGCGATCTTGCCGCGGGCGATGCCGGTCAGGTCGCTGACCACACATTCAACTTCGGTAATCTTGTGATCTTTCAGCCATGTGAACAGCTGATCGAAAGGGGCATTCATAAAGACCTCGTTATTGGTTTTATAGACGCCGGGGAGGGCGGGTTTCATCTTCCGCCCCTTCCCCTGTGGCGCGTTGACGACTATCTTGGGCGTGCCTTGCAGTTCCATCTATCCACTTTAAGCAGCACCAAAGCGCACCAAAAGAGTGCGCAAGGTCTCCCATGACAACGTGTAATCCGCTACAGGTTCAGGCTTTCAATACCGCTGATGTCAGCGAACAGATCCGCGCCACGCCGGGTTGGGTCCAGCATTACCAGCAGATGTCTCCCGGGCATTTCGCCGGGCAGATCCGCTATCTGGATCTGGAGGGTGTGCAGGTCTACGAAGAACAGATGAACACCCGCGTCGAGCAGACATTCAGTGCGCCATCGGGTGCCTTGGCGTTCTGTTTCGATCGCAGCGACAACGCGCTGTATCTGCTCAACGAAGACAGCCGCAACATCTGGATCACCCCGGAGAACTACCAGGAAATCGCCGTGGTGTTCGGCCCGGAATTCGTCCGTCAGCACGGTCTGGAGGTGGCGAGACTCGATGGATTGTTCATGGCGCCGCTTAACTGCGGGCAGAACGCCTTGTTCAGTCGCTGGTTAAGCTCAACGCTCACGAAGTTGTCGCAAGCTGTTGATCCGTTTGATAAAGACTCACTGACTCAGCAGTTACTCGAAGACTGCCTGTTCATCCTCGACAACGCACACACCCGTCTTGATCGCGGCGGATTACAGCGGCGTAGCGAGGAACGGATGATCATGAAGCGAGTAGGGGAGTGGGCGGCGGATTCGCCGGAAGACACCGTCAATCTGCTCGAACTGTCGAAGGTCGCAGGGGTGCCGTTGCGACAATTGCAGCAGGCGTTCAAGGCCTATACCGGGATGACACCGAGCCACTGGCTGCGCCTGCGCCGACTGAACAGTGCACACCGCGAATTGCTCAAGCGCCGGCCCACGGAAACCACCGTGGCCGAGGTGGCGATGCAGTGGTCATTCTGGCATCTGGGGCGGTTTTCCAGCAGTTATCGGGCGCTGTTCAAAGAGCTGCCGAGTGAAACACTCAAGCGTTCGGACAAATCAAACGCACTGCGTTGAGTATTTGCTGATGAATTTGTAATCGCTGCCTGTCAGGCAATTCCGACATGTGTGGCGCAATGTTTCATGCAGGCCATCATTCTTTATAAAACGCAGTGTAATCAGCCATTTGCGCTGTGTTTAACGATTCATTCCAACGCTTTGAGTCAATCAAAAACGTCATCTAGCTTTCTGCGGGTCGGTGCAACGATTGCATCGGCCTTCATGAATAGAGGCAATCAAGATGGCTGTTCCACTGAAAGACTCGGAAAGCAGTAACAACCTCCCGCAGGCGGTACTTCACCTTATCTCCGGACAATACCCGGGCGTTGCGCGCGACGCCGGATTGTTGACCAGAGAAGACGTGATCAAGATCAAGCAGTACGTGAAAAAAGGCCTGTCACTGCCCAGTGAATTGCCGGAAGTCGAGTCGTATCTGAAGTACAAGACGATCAACGTAGCGGGGCTGGAGCCGGCCGACATTCAGGTGTTGTTCAAAAAGATCCGCATTCATGCCTCGAGTTGGGATGCGGTTGAAAGCAAGATCATTCAGCAAAGTATCGATCTTTCCTCGGCGGCGAAAAACATCGTCAGCAGTGGCGGGGAAATCATTTCGGTGATCAAGGAAATGCCCATCATGGATCGGGTCAGGGCTACGTTGGGGCGAATGACCGGCAATGATCTGGCCGGTATTACTTACACCTCGGACGATGGTGAAGTGGCCTCGGCGGTGACTGAAATCATCAAGTTGATGAAGACCGATGTTCAACGCCAGCAAGGCGCCACGCGGGAACTCAAGGATCGCATTTCCAACTTCAAGATCGAGCTCTCGGGTGGCGATTTGTCGAGCGGCAAGCGAGTGTTCGGTTTGCAGTCGGAAGTGAAGGGCAAGTACGACCTGATGGAGCGCAACAACCTGGTCGAGTCGATCGCCAGCACCAGGCAGACCATCAAGGAGAAGAAAGAACGAATCACCCAGTTGGACAAGGATTACGACTATTACGTCGGTATGTCTTTCTCTGGTGGTCTGCCAATTTTCTGGCCGATTTCCGGTTCGATCTTCGGCCCCAAGGCCGAGACTGCGCGCAAGGAGCGCAACGCACTGAAGGCTGAGGTCGATGCGTTACAAGAAAGTGTCAGCGGCAAGGAAAGCCTGCAAAGCGCAATTGAAAGCTCGATGTCGAATTTCGGCGACATCGGCATCCGCATGGCGGGCGCAGAGGCGGCGCTGAACATCCTCAACACCATGTGGCAAACCATGCTCAGCAAAATCGATTCGTCGGCGCAGCAATTCGAACGCATCAACGATGCCCAGCGCCTGACCACGTTTGTTGCCGAGTTCGCGCTGGTGATCGACCCGTGGCGTGACGTGAAGAGCACCGCCGGTGAGTTGCTGGCTACCTTCAATGAAGCGCTGGACGAATACAAAAAATCGTTCAACTGATTACTTATCTGCTGTGAGGATTATTGCCATGAACGGCGTGACACCTATCAATACCCCGCATTTCCCGACGGTCGACGTTAAGAACATTGTGCAGACCATTCGCGATATCTCGACGCTGGCGCGTTTTCGCAACGTTCGGTCCGAAGTTTTACAAGAGCGCGCGCAGCAAGTCGCCGCGTACCTGAACAACACTGATCAATCATTGCGCGAAGCTTTTCCGATCCTGCTTACTGCGCTGAGTAATGCATCCGGCGACAGCTATTTCGCTGCGCTGGATGAATTGCGCGATGCCTTGAGCCGCGACGACCTGACTGACGAAGATCGCAGCCTGGTCAACGGCGAAATCCGCAACCTGAAAAGTAATGTCGAAGCGATGCTCGAACGTGTCGAGGCGCGATTTGCCGAGTGTGCGCAGCGTCTGGAACAGGATGTGCGGAGTGTCTACAACGTCGAAATAGGTGAGCGAGCCAATGAACCACTCAATGTCGCCAAGGAGCGCAAGGCGCGGATCCTGACGCATCTGAATGAGCACAGCCATAACAAGGCAACGTGCGTTGAGCAGCGCGACACCTTGATCAAGGCCCAGGATGTAATTCGCGAATTCAACCTGGCGGATATGTACAAGAACTACATTCCGACGAACAAGGAACTCGACAGCCTCGACATGGAAAACCCGAAAAAGGAAGCGGTGAAGCAGGGCATTGAACTGGTGCGCAAGGTCTTGGGTGTGGTGTCGGACGGCATCAAGTACAGCGAACTGGCGAAGTCACGCGATCATCTGGACAAGGAGATCCAGAGCATTTCCCAAGCAATGGACGCGCTTAACACCGATCTGCAAGTGGCTGAAGATGTGCTGGCGGATGCCAATGCGGTCGTCGAAATCAGCCGCCGCCGCAGGGTGGCCGGTGAGGAAATCATGACAGTGGCTAATATCTGGAGAGGTTTTGCCGTGGCACTTGAACGACTCACGGGGACGGATTACGCGCCGGGGGATCTGTCTTTGATGGTCAAGCGGTATCGTGATCATCTGCAGTCATTGAGCGCTGACTACAACGCGATGATGATCAGTTAAGGACGGGGCGCGATTAATCGAGTGATTGATCGCGCTTGTTGCAAAATTCGGCGATTGAGCTGCTATCGTCTTTTAACTCCACTAAATAGCCGTTATTGGTATCACCTAAAACCATACTAAGAATACTAGATCAAGGGGGAAACACAGCTCTACCCTCCCCTGAGAATCAAGGTGTTGACATCACTAGGTGTACTATCTGTACCATTCGCCCCTTTTTGGGTGGGTGCTCTGGATGGCGGTGGTACAGGTAGTAGCTAAGGTGGTAGTAGATGACTCGGGATTCCAAAGCGAGATCCCAGTTCTAATCACTGACCATGGCGTGGTGTCCTCTCTCGTTGACTATCTCCTGTCCAACCATCACCTTAGTCCTAGCTGGCAGCGTGTTGTAACTCAGGCCACAAAGCTGCTGCTGGAGTACATGGAGGCCAACCAGCATAACTTCTCTGATCCCCGCGCCCTGTTCCAGGCGTTTGCCTCCCGCTTGTACACGGGAACCATTGGTGATGATGGGCTAGATCCATCAGGCCTAGGGTGGGTTCCTGCTAGCCGGAACACGTCTAACCGACACGTCTCCGTGCTCAAGGGATTTACCGACTATCTGGCTGATCTGTACGACGCGCCTGCCATGAACCCCTTGATAACTGCTAGTACGTTTGACCAGCGGCTCAATTACGCCGCCTGGCATCGGCGTAACAGCAATGATTTCCTTGGTCATATCAAAAGCAAGGCGCTCGCTGACAACGTCGCCAAGGCACGCAACATTCGTGGGCGGCGCACTCTCAGCAAGGTCGATGATGATGCCGTGGCGTTCCCAGAGAAGCTGTTCCAGGCCATGTACATGGATGGTTTCGGCGGGGCTAAAGACCCCCGGTGTGCGGTGCGGGATCAGTTGATACTGATCATGATGCATGGTGCGGGGCTACGGGAAAGCGACGCGCAACACCTCTGGGTGATGGATGTGGTAGACCACCCGCTGATCGAAGGCGGTGCCATGGTGCGCGTCTTTCATCCAGAAGATGGCAGGGCACCGGACGATTGGAGGGGACGCAAAGGTGCCACGACACGAGCGGCATATTTGAGAGAGCAGTATGCACTGACAGCCCGGAATCTCCTGCAAGGCACCAAACGAATTGGGTGGAAAACAAGGATGGTTGACCATGCCGACAATTACATCCAGCTGCACTGGTTCCCTCCACGCTTCAGCGTGCTCTTCATGCAGCTTTGGAAGGTGCATGTTCGATATTTGACAACCGTCGAGCGGCACCACCCATACGCCTTCGTATCCTACGACGAGTCGGCGGCAGGCCAGCCGTATACCCTTCAGGCCTTTAACGGCAACTATAAGCGAGCCCTAGCACGTATTGGGCAGACCGTTTCCAAGCCTGAGGGTCGCTCTACCCATGGGCATAGGCATGCTTTCGGCAGGCGGCTGACGAAGGCTGGAGTTACACCGCAAATCATCCGCAAGGCGCTGCATCACACCTCCCTGGAGTCGCAAAAACGATACACCGCACCTGGTGTCGCGGATGTGTCTTCTGCACTTACAGCCGCTGAAGAAAAGCTCAGGGAGCTGGCAGACAGCGGCCACATCATTTCGTCATTCAACAATTGGGACGAGGCGCTGCCAGAAACCTGGGCAGATCTCGAATCGTCACGTGCCCCATACAGAGTTAAGAAATTTTGACCAAGACAACCAAGCGCGGCCCACGAGACGGGCGCTCTTCAGATACAAGTTTCAGTTGGCTTCCGGTGGAGCGAGGCGAAGCCTGGGAGCGCTGGCGTCAGTTCTTGTCGGGCTGGATGGCCACTCAGACGGGTTCTATCGGGGTAAAGATCAACGCAATGAACTGGTTCGCGGTCAACTACCTGCCGTTGGTGCCTGGCGGGGCCAGTCCAGAAGTGTTTTTCCAGTTCGCTCAGCAAGATTTGTTGCCGGACTTGAGGTCGCTTTTGGAGGCCTCTATGAACTCGAACACTGCCGTGAAAAACCAAAACTGGATCGTGAGTCTGTTCGACTGGATCATCATTCATAGCTTCAGCGAGCCAACTGATCATGGCGTGCCAGTAGCCATGGCCAAGAACCCGTTCGTCAAAGGTAAAGAAAAGACGGTAATCACAGAGACCGTGCATAGCCCTTTGCCTTATGCATACATTCGTGAGCTACGCGAAATTCTGTGCCCGCAGGCCAGGGGCACATTCCATGACTGGAAATGGGCTCAAATGCAGTCCGGCCAACTGAGGTCGGACTTCGGAGACTGGTTCCAAGTAGCGCAGTCCATCATCAACGAGAACGATCCGGACTGCGTCTGGCGCTTCAAAAATGGCCGGTACGAAATCTGGTCACCCGTCAGGTCGGTGGCTCTGTATACCAAGCTGCACTTGCCCCTTCGCACCTACCAGGTACGCCTCCTAGACTCGGGAGAGGCAGATACGTGGCGCTATGTGGCAGGCGACTGGGTGCTCAACGAGAGCCACGAATTTTCGCTAGGCCGCGAATCAAACCCTTGGAAGCGAGGGGTTTTCTGCCGTATCCATAGTCAGGATATCGGCGAAGTCATGACCGGCCTCTACATCAGCACAAACAAAACGGCAGACCAGAATAAGGAGACACGCGAGCGTGGGTATACGATTCCGTGGCAAAACGAGGATGTGTTGTACTGGCTGGAGCGTTTGCGAAACTGGCAAGAAAAGTACAATCCAATCGCTGGCCCAACACCATGCACCGAATTAGGTGAGAAGCACTGTGGCGTCAAAACTCAGGAGCAAAAGAGCGATATGGGCTCAATTTGCTTCCTCTTCCGCGATCCGACTGCCGATGAAGGGGAGCGTGACAAGCCTATTACGATCAGTTCGCTACCCAACCTTTGGTATCGATTGCTTTCAACGTTGGAAGATCGCGTCGCAGACAGGGGGCAAACCTTGTCGGATGGCTCCAGGCTGCGCTTTGTAGAGCCACCTGCGCCTGGCCTGAAGACGCCGCCAGTCAAAACGGACTTCCCGCTTCATAGTCTTCGTGTTTCGCTCCTGACGTGCTATGCCATGGAAGGCCGTGTCCCAATGCCCGTGCTTTCAAAACTGATTGCAGGGCACTCCAGGATCATTATGACCCTGCATTACACCAAGCCAACCCCGGCGATGGTGTCGCAAGTAATGGACAGTGCGAGCGGACGCATCAGCGCAGTCCAGGACGAAAGCCTAAAAGTCTTTCTTAAGGATGCTGACATGCGTCAGATCCACTCAAAAACGGCATACATTGATGCCAGCGCGATTGAGCTTGTTTTGTTAAATCGTAACGCCATTGGTTGGGAGCAGCGGCATATAGGCTTGTGCCTCGTCGGCGGAAATAGCGTTCGATCCGACGAAATGAGCAACATTGGCGGGTGCTGGAACGGCGGGGAGCTTCTGGGGCGTGGTGGTCGAGGCAACGTCTACGGCCCAGTGCCGCACGGCCTGGAAAACTGCGTCCGATGCCGCTGGTTCCTCACGGATGCAAGCTATCTGCCGGCGCTGGTAGCGCACCTCAATATGCTGAGTTATCGAGCCTCCTTGGTCTCATCGGTTGCCGTCGAGATCGAGCAGGAGCGCGATGCATTGCTCAATGAGATGTATTTTGCGAAGGAGGAAAAGCGTCCGTTTTTGCTGCAAGCGGAGCTACAACAGGCCGAAAGTCGATACCAGAAGCAGGTCAAGGAGGCTGATGAGTACGCTAAAGACTTGGTCTCCTGTTTCCAGATCATCAGTAGGATTATCGCTATCGAGGAAGAGAGGAATGCAGATGACTCCTCCGCGAAACTGGTCGCGTTGGGCTCCCTGGAGGATATCCACCAGCCTATTTCATTTATCGAGACCAACAGCGAAATGTGGCAGCTTTCTCAGCTTTGTGAGAACGCCGAAATCTACGCCGCTTTGACGGACGATCTGCGGGCGACACCAGCCATTGAGAAGCGCTCCCGCGCCCTGAACAACCTGCTCATGCAAGGTGGCTATGCACCCATTTTGATGGGAATGGATGATCGCCTCCAGCTCATTGCTGGCAACGCGATGATGAGGTCTATGGCATTACGAGTGTCCCCGCGAAACCAAATGGAAGGCTTTCGTGAGGTTTCCAGCCTGCTGGAGGCTGGCGAAGGCTTGCGACTACTACCAGCGGCTCTAGAGCCGCTAGAGCGTGTCACGAAGCAACCCGTCGCAAAGCTCTCCGACCTGATCACATCCACCTCCAAGCAAGTGCGAGACGCCATCCGTGACCGATCTGAAGCTCATCTTTGAAGAGTTGGTAGCCCAGGCTACCAAACAACAAGCGAAATCCTTGGCGCTGCTGAATGGCGTCTTGGAGGCTCATCAGAAATCGGGTGAACGCAATTTCTCAATCGCTACGATAGCCCGGCTGTCCGTTGAAGCCGGTGGCCCATCGGCCTCGACAATCCGCAACAGTGGCGGCTTCCGCTTCAGGCAATTGATTGATGCCTGGGCCGCGAGCGTAGGTACGGATAGGAAACTGCCAGCTAAGGGCAAGGGGCAGGGAGTGCCAAGCGACAATGACTTGCTTCGAAGCATTGCTGATCCAGCTCTTCGTGCCGCATTTACTCAAATCCTGGCTGAGCGGAGTCGCTACTTAGCTGAACTCAACCTGCTCAAATCGCACAAGAGCATCGTTGTCGACCGACGTCCAAATCAGGTGCAACTATCTCCTGCAAACGAGTCAATCCAGCTGCTGCCTTCGCTCAAAGGAGTGCTCAACGACATGGATATCACAGCTCTGAAAGCTGCGGTCTCGGACGAGTTCTTCGAGAAGCAAGGCTGGATGGTGACTAAAGCTGGCCAGGTGAAAGGGGATGCTGGCGAGATCTACAAGCATGGTTATGTGCTTGCGATTAAGAAGATTCTGAAGGAGGTGGACTGAGCTGACTAGCTGGCTGAGGGATGGCTTGTTAGTACACCGGCCTAGTACATATACTAGCAATCCCTCGCAGCTGTAACCCCCATGGTTACTGGCCAACGGTAATCTTAGTACAATAGGTGATCTTATCTGTAGAGATTTAGTAGAGCTATCAGTGAATTGACCTGCGAATCAACGGAGCAGACGATGAATCGAGGCAAGACAGATGTCAGGGACGTGATTGCCAGGCTGGATCTGCAGCCTCATGTAGAAGGTGGTTATTTCCGCCGGACTTTTCAAGCTGATCAACGCGCCATGTTGCAAACCGCCGGTGGCTCACGTTACCTGATGACTTCGATCTATTACTTGCTGACTGAAGATTCGCCGGTGGGCCAGTTTCATTTCAATCAATCGGACATTCTGCATTTCTACCATCTGGGCGATCCCATCGAGTACAGCATGATCCACGCTGACGGCTCGCTGGAAACTTTGGTAATGGGCAACGACATTCTGGCGGGACAACATCTGCAAATGCACGTGCCTGGCGGAATCTGGAAAGCTTCGCGACTACTGAATGGAGAACATGGATTTGGTTTGATCAGTGAAGCCGTGTCGCCGGGATTTGATTTTGCGGACATGGAGATGGGTGATCGGCGGAAACTGATCGTGCAGTTTCCTCAGCATCGAATGCTGATTGAAAAGCTGACGCGTGATGGGGATTGAGGTTTAGGAATTCGAGCAATCTGAAGGTCTTGAAACGAGAGGTTTCAGAGAGAGGTTCTGGATTGAAATCTGACGTGCAACCGGGCTAATCCTGAAACATCTTGTTACGTGTAATGTATATTATGTTAAACCATGTATTACGCTACGCGCCATCCTCCACCAACATCTGTCTCCACTCCAACAATCACCCCAGCACCCTATAAATCTCAGAAACCACCTGCATCGTAGCGTCTTCGATGGTTCCCTCATTACGACACAGAACCCAACCGTGCTCCTTGACCGCTTGCTCGAACATCTCCGTACACGCCACATGCTCTGCGTGCTTCAGAATCACAGTGCCGCCCAATCCTCGCGATCTTGTTGCAGCCCTTGTCCATGAAATATCCGGATCAGTGACGACGCCAACATGCAGGTCCGGCACTCGCACGTCCCGATCCAGGTTCAACTGGAGAATCTCGGCAAACGGGATGGTTCGGCGAAACGCTGCATCGGACGGATACCAGCGATCGATCAGGATGATGCTGTCCAGCGGCTGCTCCGTCAGCACGTTTCCGGAAATCCAGCGCCGACTTTCAGCCAGGCGCTGGCACACAGCCCATTCCAGATCCTCGGAAGGATTTCTGGCAAGCGCGTTGATCAGGGCCATGGTTTCACCCCGAAAAGGATCGCTTTTTCTCTCGCACAGCCGGATGACTTTCTTGTTGCCGGCCCTCAGTGCCGTCGTAACGGCCTCCAACAGCGTGGTTTTGCCGGTGCCTTTGGGCCCATCCAGAGAAACAAACAGCGGACGATTCATTGTTCACATAACCATGTTTGTGGAGGGCCACTCTAACCGCATTCCTGGCATTCCAATGGCTGAATTGTCATTTCCAATGGCATGGCCCTGCCCCCTCTCCGGCCGTCCGCTGTCATGAGCTTCATGTTGCGGACATCCAGTACAGCCAACACCTGCGACGTCTGCAATAATGCCGACCACAGCGGCGCGAAGGCATATCGAGTGCTCGTGCCCACATCTGCTTTTCGGGTTTGGAGGACTTCATGCAGGACATTATTGACGGCTTTCTGCGCTTTCAGCGCGAGGTTTATCCGCAACGCGTCGAGCTGTTCAAGCAGCTCGCGACAGAACAGAATCCGAAGGCGTTGTTCGTCACCTGCTCGGACAGCCGTGTGGTGCCGGAACTCCTTACGCAACGCGAACCGGGCGAACTGTTCGTGATTCGTAACGCCGGCAACATTGTGCCGTCTTACGGCCCTGAACCGGGTGGCGTCTCGGCCACCGTCGAATATGCGGTCGCCGTGCTTGGCGTACAGGACATCGTGATCTGCGGCCACTCGGACTGCGGGGCGATGGGCGCGATTTCACGCTGCACGTGCCTGGATCATCTTCCGGCGGTCGCTAACTGGCTACGTCACTCGGACGCCGCGAAAGCGATTAATGCAGCGCATGAGTTCGACACGCCCCGCGCCAAGCTGGATGGTCTTGTGCGTGAAAACGTGATCGCGCAACTGGCGAATCTGCGGACTCATCCATCGGTGGCCCTGGCGCTTGAACAGGGGCGGATGAATCTGCACGGCTGGGTCTACGACATCGAGGCGGGATGCATCGATGCTCTGGATGGCGCGACACGCAAATTCGTTTCACTGGCTGATTCGCCGACCACCGTTGCGATCGCAGCGCGTAACGGCAGACAGATGTGATGGCGACGAGCGATCGGTCCTTGAATCCATAACGTCCATGAAAGACCGGTTAAAACAAAGGGCCCCGAGGGGCCCTTTCCTTTAATTCAATTTTCCAGTTTTTCAACGTCTGCTGAAAAACTGGCCACTCACTCAGCGACGGAAAATTCGGTTTATCAGGATCAATGCCGCAGCACCTATCGCGATTGCAGCGATCGGTTTTTCTTTAACGAAGGTCGACACGTTATCCAGCGCATCGCCGTAGGTTTTAGTCAGCTGTCCAGCTGCTTGATGTCCAGCACCTTCGGCTTCCATCTTCGAATCACCCATCAATTTCCCGACCGCGCTCTGCGCCTTGCCAGCCAACTTTTCCGCTACACCTTCTACCTGTTCACTCTTCATGATTCATAAACCTTCTTTCAAGTGGGAAGCTCTGAGTCTCGACAGAAAAATTGACTGGTGGCTGTGAGGTGGAGTTCCATCAAATGACAAAGCCAGAGGCCAGGAATCAAGAAATCAAGAAGACGCCGAGGATGAACAGTGGCCAAGCCGGTGGGTGTCCTCAGCTTTGCAAAAGCTGTTTGGTCATCACCATCGACGTCTGCAACGACTGCCCCGTGCGCTGCAGTTTGTTCAATAAACTCGCCCCCAACCACAGTTGATAGAGCGTTTCTGCCAGTTGCCGAGCGTCAGTCTGCGGCAAACTTTTATCCAACTGCCCTTCTTCCAGGCACGTCGTGATCCGCGCAACGATGCGCTCGGCGCCGTCGCGCAAGGTCAGGCGCATCGACTCGGACAGGTCGGCGACTTCCGCGCTCAACTTGACCACCAGGCATTCATCGCCATGACCTTCCAGGGTGCAGCGGTTCTGCCAGCCCTGCCAGTAATCCATCAGCCGCTCATAGGCACTGAGCCCAGGCAGAGTCAGGCGTCGCTCCATGTCCGCCAGGTAGCCGACAAAGTAGTCCTCCAGCAGCGCCTGGCCGTAGAGTTCCTTGGATTTGAAGTAGTGATAGAACGAGCCCTTGGGCACACCGGCGGTCTGCAGGATCTCGCTCAGGCCAACGCTGGTGAAGCCCTTTTCGGCCATCATGCGGTGGCCGGTGTCGAGCAGGTGTTGGCGGGTATCGTCGTAGGTCGGTTTCATGGGGCGCAAAATACCAAATATTAGACCAGTCGTATATTTCTGATGAGCAGGAGTTTGCCACAGTGATGGCGCGGAAACACGGGGGTAAAAAATTTACTAGACGACCGGTCTAATATGAATCTATTCTGTGCCCGTCACTCCTTCCGAGGTGTCGCAGACGAACCCGTCGAGGACACCAGACCAATACAGGGCGCTCTATGAAAATCTTGATGGTTCTGACTTCCCACGATCAGCTTGGCACCACCGGCAAGAAAACCGGCTTCTGGCTCGAAGAGTTCGCGGCCCCCTACTACGCCTTCAAGGATGCCGGCGCGCAGATCACTCTGGTATCGCCAGCCGGTGGCCAGCCACCGCTCGATCCGAAAAGCGATGAGCCCGATGCGCAAACCGCTGAAACCGACCGCTTCCGCCAGGACCCCGCCGCTCAGCAGGCGCTGGCCAATACCGGGCGCCTGGCGGATGTCAGCGCCGAGGATTTCGATGCCGTGTTTTATCCCGGTGGCCATGGCCCACTGTGGGATCTGGCCGAAGACCAACACTCGATCGCGCTGATCGAAGCTTTCGACCGCAGCAACAAACCTCACGGTTTCGTCTGCCATGCGCCCGGCGTTCTGCGCCACGTGGTGGCTGCCGATGGCAAACCGTTGATTCAAGGCCGCGACGTCACCGGTTTCACCAATGCTGAAGAAGCCGCTGTGGGCCTGACCGATGTCGTGCCGTTCCTGATCGAAGACGAATTCCAGCGTCTCGGTGGCCGCTACTCCAAGGTCGCTGACTGGCAGGTTCACGTGGTCACCGATGGTCAACTGGTGACGGGTCAAAACCCTGCCAGCTCGGCAGCCGTCGCCGAAAAACTGCTGAAGCTGTTGGCCTGAGCCCTCCAGCGTCCAGACACCGTGCGCATCCCGCACGGTGTTTTTTTACCGCCTCACTAGTCGACTGGTCTAATAAGACCAAAACAGGAATCACATGAAAAACAGCCTTTACTTCACCCCCGTCAAACTGGGCCTGCACACCCTGAAGAACCGCATCGTCCTGCCGCCCCTCACCCGCCAGCGCAGCACGCAACCGGGCAATGTCGCCAACGCATTGATGGCCGAGTATTACCAGCAACGCGCCGGTGCCGGTCTGCTGGTCACCGAAGGCACGCAGATCGAGCCTCGCGGTCAGGGCTACGCCTGGACTCCCGGCATTCACACCCCGGAACAAATTGCCGGATGGCGCACAGTCACCGAAGCGGTTCATGCAAAGGGCGGCGTGATATTCGCCCAGCTCTGGCACGTCGGCCGTGTGTCCCATACCGCGCTGCAACCCGGTGGCGCGGCCCCGGTTTCAGCGTCTGCGATCGCCACCGAGCGGGTCAGCGTGTTCATCGAAACTGCGCCGGGCGCCGGCGAGCTGGTTACGCCATCCGCGCCGCGAGCGCTGAGCACCGACGAGGTCCAGGAACTGGTTCAGCTCTATATACAGGCGGCGCGCAATGCGATGGACGCCGGCTTCGACGGAATCGAACTGCACTGCGCCAATGGCTATCTGGTGAACCAGTTCATTTCCGCCCACAGCAACGTGCGCACCGATCAGTACGGTGGCTCGCTGCACAATCGCCTGCGCTTTCTGCGCGAAGTGGTGTCGGGTGTCGCCGAGTGCATCGGCAAGGAGAAAGTCGGCGTGCGTTTCGCGCCATTGTTCACTACCACCGATGAAGCGCGCACCTATCTGGGCATGGTCGAAGAGGACCCGCACACCACTTACATCGAAGCGATCAAAGTGCTTGAGGATGTGGGCATCGCCTACCTGTCCATCGCTGAAGCGGACTGGGACGACGCGCCCGCGATGCCGCAAACCTTCCGCCGTGCAGTGCGCGATACCTTCAGTGGCGCGATCATTTATGCCGGGCGCTACAACGCAGAATCCGGTGCGCAATTGCTTGAATCGGGACTGGCGGATCTGGTGGCTTTCGGTCGTCCGTTCATGGCCAACCCGGACCTGCCGGCGCGCATCGCCAATGACTGGCCGCTCAATCCACTGAATCCCGCGACGGTCTACGGCGGCAATGCCGAAGGCTATGTGGATTACCCGACCTACAGCGAATAATTCCGCGAATTCGCACAGCGCTCCCACTCACCGGGAGCGCTTCCTCTTCTCCCCCGCTACACCCGCAACCTCGCGCGCTGCGCTGCGAGTTTTTCGCATCTGCACGAAAAAGATCGCTGATTCATTGTCAGGTGGATTTTTTCCACCTATCGTGAATAAAACCTATACAGATGATCTATCTACGTACAATATTTTGCCAAATGCTCCTGGCGGAGGCGAAATCCGCATGCACTGCTGACGGCGGTATTTTAGTGGTATTCAGCATCAATGATTTGCTGTGCAGATTTTTGAGGCTTTGATCTCATACAGGCGCCATAAACCTGTACAGACACTTTAAGCCGTACAAGCAGTTAATTCACTTCAACACGCGTGCATTCAGGAAGTAAGGCCATGACCCGATTTCTGCTGTTACTGGCGCTGACACTCGGCGTAGCGAGCTGTGCCAGCGTGGAGGTCAGCCACTATGCCGATCAGCAACCGGCGCTGGACCTGCAACGCTTTTTCAGCAAACCCGTGAAAGCCTGGGGGATGTTTCAAAAGCGCTCCGGGGAAGTGGTAAAGCGCTTCGAGGTCAACA
The DNA here is from genome assembly GCF_000282275.2 of Pseudomonas sp. GM30. Classification (NCBI taxonomy): domain Bacteria; kingdom Pseudomonadati; phylum Pseudomonadota; class Gammaproteobacteria; order Pseudomonadales; family Pseudomonadaceae; genus Pseudomonas; species Pseudomonas sp. GM30. Next base: position 122,329 of record NZ_AKJP02000026.1, read on the forward strand.
TCGTCAGCCACCGCGAAGGCGATAACCTGATTCTCGATGAGCGCTTCCTGTACAGCGACGGCACGCGCCAACGCCGCGTCTGGACCCTGACGCCCGAGGGCCAGGGGCGCTGGAGCGGGCGTGCGGGTGATGTGGTGGGGGTCGCCACAGGCCAGGTCGCCGGCAATGCGCTGCACTGGCGTTATCGCCTGAATCTGCCGGTTGATGGCTCGACCTATGAAATGAGCATGGACGACTGGATGTACCAGATGGACGAGGACACGCTGATCAACCGCACCAGCATGACCAAGCTCGGTGTTGAAGTCGGACAGGTGACCTTGTTCTTCCGTCGCGTTGACGTCGGTCACACTGAATGAACATTACTCGCCGTTTGTGCCTGGTGCTGGGCGATCAGTTGTCCTTCGATCTGGCTTCATTGCAGACGCTCGATAGCGAGCGCGACAGCGTGCTGCTGGTCGAGGTCATGGAAGAAGCCAGCCATGTGCCGCACCATCCACAAAAGATTGCCCTGATCTTCAGTGCCATGCGCCATTTCGCTCAGGCCCTGCGAGACCAAGGTGTTCGTGTCGAATACGTGATCCTGGATGATCCGCACAACAGCGGCTCGGTGCCGGGGGAATTACAGCGCTGGCAACAGCGGCTGCAGGCCGAGGAAGTGCACGTCACCGAGTGCGGGGACTGGCGCCTGGAGCAATCGATCAAGGACTGTGGCTTGCCCGTTTACTGGCACGCCGACACGCGCTTTCTGTGCAGTCGCGCCGAGTTCGCCAACTGGGCTGCCGGCAAAAAGCAGTTGCGCATGGAGTTCTTCTATCGCGAGATGCGCCGCAAGAGTCGCTTGCTGCTCAATGGCGACGGCACGCAGGTGGGCGGCGCGTGGAATTTCGATGCAGAGAACCGCAAGGCCCTGCCCAAAGGCGTGAAAGCCCCCTACCCGATCCGCTTCAGCAACGACGCCATCACCGGCGAAGTGCTGGATCTGGTGAAGGCGCGTTTCAGTCAGCATTACGGTGCACTCGACGACTTCAACTACCCGGTCACCCATGCCGACGCACAGGCGCTGTGGGAATATTTTCTGGATTATGGCTTGGCAGGCTTCGGCGACTATCAGGACGCCATGGCCAGTGACGAACCGTTTCTGTTTCATGCGCGCATCAGTGCCGCGCTCAATATAGGCCTGCTGGATTTGCGGCAGTTGTGCAGCGACGTCGAGTCGGCTTATTGGGCCGGCAGGATTGCGCTGAACGCCGCCGAAGGCTTCATTCGGCAACTGATCGGCTGGCGTGAATACGTGCGCGGCGTGTACTGGCTGAAAATGCCGGACTACGCACTGGGCAATGTGTTCGGCAACGACCGGCCACTGCCCGAGTTCTACTGGACCGGCGCTACGCAGATGAACTGCATGCGCCAGTCCATCGGCCAGAGTCTGCAGCACGCCTACGCGCATCACATTCAGCGGCTGATGGTCACCGGCAATTTTGCCCTGCTCGCCGGGATCGCGCCGAGCCAGATCTGTGAGTGGTATCTGGCGATCTACATGGACGCCTTCGACTGGGTCGAGCTGCCCAACACCTTGGGCATGGTCATGCATGCCGATGGCGGCTATCTCGGTTCCAAACCTTATTGCGCCAGTGGCCAATACATCAATCGCATGTCCGACTACTGCCGAAGCTGCGCCTACAAGGTCAGCGAAAGTACCGCGGACAATGCCTGCCCGTTCAATGCGTTGTACTGGCATTTTCTGATGCGCCACGGTGAACAACTGCGCGGCAATCAGCGCATGACAATGATGTACAAGAACCTCGACCGCATGCCGCCAGCCAAGCAGGAGGCGCTCTGGCAACGCGGGCAGAACCTGTTGGCGCGCCTGGATAACGGCGAGTCGATCTGAAATGAACGCTCGCTTGCGCGGGTGGTGAAACTTAAGCGCAGCGCGCCCGGTCAACGGATGATCGGCGCTCGAGTCCCCTGCGAGCGCAACGTTCAACTGCTCGTGTTGTGCCCACGCGCGCTATGAAGCCAGACCCTGAAAATTCAACCAAGCAGGTCACATGGATACCCTTGAACACCTTAGTCGCGAAGCGCTTGAGTCAGAGGTAAGGCGATTGCGCGCGGCGCTTCACAGCACTCAGGTCGACACCCAGGTCGTTGACCTCGATCGCGACATGGCGGCGCAACTGCAAGCCAGTCGGGATGCGCTCGCCCGCAGCGAGGCACGCTTCATCACCATTCTGGAAACCATCGAATCGGCGTTCGCCATCGTCAAGGTCAAATTCGACGCCGAGGATAAACCCGTCGATTACTACTTCGTCGAAGCCAATCCGGCGTTCGAACACCAGTGCGGAGTCAACCTGCGCGGCAAGTGGGTGACCGAGTTCGCGCCCAATCTGGAAAGCTTCTGGTTTGAAACCTACGGCCACGTGGCCAAGAGCGGCGAACCGGCGAACTTCGAGAGCTACGCCAACACCTTCGAACGCTGGTTCGACGTGCGCGCGGTGCGAGTCGGCGATCCGGCCGACCGGCAGATTGCTATCCTGTTCAACGACGTCACCCAGCGGCGCGACGCCGAGGAGCGTTTGCGTGCCAGTGAAGCGCTGGCGCGGGAGAACGTCGAGCGCGTGCAACTGGCGCTCGCCGCCGGGGCCATTATCGGCACCTGGCACTGGGACTTGCCCACCGATCGTTTCGCCGTGGACGAAGCGTTCGCCCGGGTGTTCGACCTCGACCCGGCACTGGGCCGCGAAGGGCTGAGCCTCGAGCAAGTCATGGTGACCGTGCATCCCGAAGACCAGGATGGACTGACCACCGCGATCAACGAAGCCATCGGCCGTGGTGGTGCCTACTCCCACCAGTACCGTGTGCGCCGCGGTGACGGCAAATACCAGTGGATCGAGGCCAACGGCCGTGTTGAGTGTGCCGATGATGGAACGCCGCTGCGCTTTCCCGGCGTGCTGATCGATGTCGAGGAACGGCGCAATGTCGAAGCGGAGCGCGACCGCGCCATCGCCGCGTTGCGCGCGCTCAACGATACGCTGGAGCAGCGCGTGTCATCGCGCACTTCAGAGTTGATGCAAGCCGAAGAGAAGCTGCGCCAGTCGCAGAAAATGGAGGCCGTCGGCCAACTGACCGGGGGCTTGGCGCATGACTTCAACAATTTGCTGGCCGGCATTTCCGGCGCGCTGGAGTTGATGGGCGCACGCATCAGCCAGGGTCGGCTGAATGAGGTCGACAAGTACATGGTGACCGCCCAGGGCGCGGTCAAGCGCGCCGCCGCCCTGACCCACCGCCTGCTCGCGTTTTCCAGACGCCAGACTCTCGATCCGCGCCCCACCGATGTCAACACGCTGATGACCGGCATGACCGAACTGATCCAGCGTACGGTCGGCCCCAGCATCGTTCTGGAAACCCGCGCCGCGCCGGGGCTCTGGCCAACGCTGGTGGATGCCAGCCAGTTGGAGAACGCCCTGCTCAACCTGTGCATCAACGCGCGCGACGCGATGCCGGACGGCGGGCGCATCACCATCGAGACAGCCAACCGCACGCTGGACTGCGAGACGGCGCGCGCACTGGACATGCCCGAGGGCGAATACCTGTGTCTGTGCGTGACCGATACCGGCACCGGGATGACCGCCGATGTCATCGCCAAGGCCTTCGACCCGTTCTTTACCACCAAACCGCTGGGCCAGGGCACGGGGCTGGGGTTGTCGATGATCTATGGTTTCGCCAAACAGTCCGGCGGCCAGGTGCGCGTGCATTCGCAGGTTGGCCAGGGCACGGAGATGTGCATTTATCTGCCGCGCTACCATGGCGAGCCTGTGCCGAATCAGGATCACAAGGACAACACGCCGGCAGCCTTGCCCAAATCTGGCGAGACGATTCTGGTGGTGGACGACGAGCCTACGGTGCGTGCGCTGCTGACTGACGTGCTCGGCGATCTCGGCTACACCTTGATAGAGGCCGCTGACAGTGTGGTCGGACTGAAGATGTTGCGCTCGGACATTCACATCGACTTGCTGATCACCGACGTCGGCTTGCCGGGTGGCATGAACGGTCGGCAACTGGCCGATGCAGGCCGGGAAATCCGCCAGAACCTGAAGACCCTGTTCATCACCGGGTACGCGGAAAACGCGGTGATTGGTGCCGGCCAGCTTGGCCCGGACATGCAGGTGCTGACCAAGCCGTTTGCCGTCGACACGCTGGTGGCGCGGGTCAGCGACCTGCTGGCAATGAAATCCGAATGAGCGACCGTTGCGGCGCTGTAATTCCAGAGAGTGGCTGCGGCCAAGGAGTGATAAATGGTGACGTTTCTGATTTTTCTGATCGCGTGCGGCGCTGCAGCGACTACCGGGGTGATTTTCAAACCCGGGCCATGGTACGAAGCGCTGAACAAACCCGGTTTTACCCCACCCAATTGGGCGTTTCCGGTGGCCTGGACCATCATCTATCTGTTGCTGGCCTGGGCCGGTTATCGCTTGAGCCTGATTCCTGGCAGTCAGACGGTACTGGCGCTGTGGGCCGCGCAAATTGCCCTGAACACGTTGTGGACGCCGGTGTTCTTCGGCGCGCATCAGGTCGCCGCCGCCATGGTGATTCTGCTGCTGTTGTGGCTGGTGGTCGCGGCGATGGTGTTCCTGGCGTTGCGTCTGGATTTGATCACCGGGTTGATCCTGTTTCCGTATCTGGCCTGGCTGTGTGTGGCGGCGGCGTTGAATTTCTCGATTCTGCGCAATAACCGCGGCTGATGGCGACAGCTGTCATAACTCGCATTTTTTCTGACAGAAAGGCTTATTTACAGGCACACAAAATATCTTCCAGCCCCTTGAAAGCGCAGGTCCCCGCTCAGGAAGGGGATTTCGCAATGAACAACAGTTCATTACTGAATTAGTGATTTAACTAGGTAGTTACCTATCTATATAATGCACGCCTCATTTCAACGGGACATTCAACGTGAAGCAGAGTCAACGCCTCTCGGGCATATCAAAATTCATTCTGGTCGGGCTGGGGGTGATCATCGCCCTGCTCGGCCTGGCACTTGCGGCTGGCGGAGTGAAGCTGGTCAGCCTGGGAGGGTCGTGGTACTTCCTCGTGGGTGGTCTGGTGATGGCCGTTTCCGGTCTGCTGATCGCTCGCTACAAGACGGCCGGCGCCTGGCTGTTCGCGGCGTTTCTGGTCGGGACAGCGATCTGGGCGGTGAGCGATGCCGGGCTGGTGTTCTGGCCGGTGTTCTCGCGTCTGTTCATGTTCAGCGCCGTGGGTCTGGCGGTGACGCTGGTCTACCCGCTGCTCAAACGCGCCAATGGTGGCGTGCCGGGTCGCGGTGCTTATGGCGTTGCTGCGGTGCTGGCCGTGGCACTGGCGGTGGCTGCCGGCAACATGTTCGTCGCGCACCCGACCGTTGCCGCTACCGGTACTGGCCCGGGCCTGACCCCGGTTGAGCCGGACAAGGCGCAAAAAGACTGGGCGCACTACGGTAATACCGAGGGCGGCAGCCGCTTTGCTGCGCTGGACCAGATCAACCGCAGCAACGTCGACAAGCTCAAAGTGGCGTGGACCTACCACACCGGTGACGTTGCCGAGAGCGATGGCAACGGTGCCGAAGACCAGCTCACTCCACTGCAGATCGGCAACAAAGTGTTCATCTGCACCCCGCACAACAACCTGATCGCGCTGGATGCCGACACCGGCAAAGAGCTGTGGAAGAACGCGATCAACGCCCAGTCGAAAGTCTGGCAGCGTTGCCGTGGCATGGTCTATTTCGATGCGACCAAGAGCATCGCTCAGCCAAGCAATTCGAGCATCATCGAAGCCAAACCGGCCCCAGCCGCCAATTGCCAGCGCCGTCTGCTGACCAACACCATCGACGCCCGCCTGATCGCGGTCGATGCCGACACCGGCGAGTTCTGCCAGGGTTTCGGCAACAACGGTCAGGTCGATCTGAAGGCCGGTCTCGGCGATGTGCCGGACAGCTACTACCAGCTCTCCTCCGCGCCGTTGATGGCCGGTACCACCGTGGTGGTTGGCGGTCGCGTGGCCGATAACGTACAGACCGACATGCCGGGTGGCGTGATCCGTGGTTTTGACGTGATCACCGGCGCCATGCGCTGGGCCTTCGACCCGGGCAATCCGCAGGACAAACAGGCACCGGCCGACGGCAGCACGTACGTGCGCAGCACGCCGAACAGCTGGGCACCGATGTCCTACGATCCGGCGACCAACACCGTGTTCCTGCCGATGGGCAGCTCGTCCACCGACATCTATGGTGTCGAGCGCAGCAAACTCGATCACACCTACGGCGCCTCGATCCTCGCGCTGGACGCCACCACCGGTGATGAACGCTGGGTGTTCCAGACTGTACACAACGATCTGTGGGACTTCGACCTGCCGATGCAGCCGAGCCTGATCGACTTCACCAAGGACGGCAAAACCGTTCCGGCGCTGGTCATCGGCACCAAGGCCGGGCAGATCTACGTGCTCGATCGTGCCACCGGCAAACCGTTGACCGAGGTTAAAGAAGTCCCGGTCAAAGCCGCGAACATCCCGAACGAACCGTACTCGCCAACTCAGCCAAAATCGCTGGGCATGCCGCAGATCGGTGCGCAGCACCTGACTGAGTCGGACATGTGGGGCGCCACCCCGTACGACCAGTTGCTGTGCCGGATCGATTTCAAATCGATGCGTTACGACGGCCTGTACACCGCGCCGGGTACCGACAAATCGCTGAGCTTCCCGGGTTCGCTGGGCGGCATGAACTGGGGCAGCATCTCCACTGACCCGGTACACGGATTCATCTTCGTCAACGACATGCGCCTGGGTCTGTGGATTCAGATGATCCCGTCGCAAAACAAGGCTCAGGCCTCGTCCGGTGGCGAAGCGTTGAACACCGGCATGGGCGCGGTACCGCTCAAAGGCACGCCTTACGCGGTGAACAAAAACCGCTTCCTGTCGGTGGCCGGCATTCCTTGCCAGGCCCCACCGTTCGGCACCCTGACCGCGATCGACATGAAGACCCAGAAAGTTGCCTGGCAGGTTCCGGTCGGCACCGTTGAAGACACCGGTCCGCTGGGCATTCGCATGCACCTGCCGATCAAGATCGGTCTGCCAACCCTCGGCGGCACCCTGTCGACCCAAGGTGGCCTGATCTTCATCGCCGGCACTCAGGACTTCTACCTGCGCGCCTTCAACAGCGCCAATGGCGAAGAAATCTGGAAAGCGCGTCTGCCAGTCGGTAGTCAGGGCGGCCCGATGACTTTCGTTTCGCCGAAGACTGGCAAGCAGTACATCGTCATCACCGCCGGTGGTGCACGTCAGTCGACCGATCGCGGCGACTACGTGATGGCTTACGCCTTGCCGTAAACCGCAGCGTCCGTGTTGAACACGGGCGCTTTCTTTTTGCGCGCGGCACCTGAGGGTGCCGCGCCGCTTTCCGATATCGCTACAGCTTTGAGCAGGAAGATCTCCATGTTTGGTTTTACTCGTAACGGCTGGGTCAACGGCGTGCTGTTGGGCCTGACCTGCACCACCCTGCCCGCCTTCGCCGATACTGATTCGAACCTGTTGACCCGTAACACCCTGACCGGTGACTGGGGCGGTCTGCGCCACCAGATGGATCAGGACGGGATCAAGTTCACCGGCGATTACACCGGCGAAATGGCTTACAACGCCGATGGCGGTCTGCACCGCTCCGGCCGTTACTCGCAGAACATCAAGCTCGGCGCGCAGTTCGACCTGAGCAAGTTGTATGGCGTGGAGAACGCCGGCAAGGTTCAGCTCACCATCAACGACCGTCGCGGCAACAGCGCCTCCGAAGACCTGGTCGGCAACCGTCTGCCGATCCAGGAAAACTACGGCGGCCTCTACACCCGCCTGACCGAACTCAGCTACGAGCGCAGCCTGTTCACCCCGGCGCTCAACGTAAAACTCGGTTACATGGCCATGGGCAACGACCTTGGTGGCCTCGACAGCGGCATTCTGTGCAACTTCATGAACGCCGGTTTCTGCGGCCATCCGCTGAACATGTCCGGCGGCAGCGGCTGGACCAACTACCCCAACGCGCACTTGGGTGTGCGGGTGAAATACGACTTGTCGCCGTCCTGGCAACTGCGCGTGGCCGCGTTCAACGTCGACCCGGAAAGCAACGGCAACTCCAGCCGCGCCTGGCATCTGGGCCCGAAACACACGACCGGCACCGTGGTGCCAATCGAGCTGGTGTACAAGCACGCGGGCCAATTGCCCGGCGAATACAAGCTCGGTTACTACTACGACAGCTCCGACGTGAAACGCATCGGCAGCGACAAAGAAGTCTCCGGTCGCGGCGGTCATTACTTGCTGATCGATCAGGCCGTATGGAGTTCGCCAACGTCCGAGGGCCGCAGCCTGCATGCGTTCGGCCAATACTCGGCGGCCAGCGAAGCGGCTTCGCCATTCAGCAAGTGGTACGGCACCGGTCTGGTGCTGTACAAACCGTTCGAAGGTCGCCCGCGTGACACCGTCGCTCTGGGCTACGGCCGCGCCGTGCCTAACCCGCGCAGCCGCGACGTGCAACAGGACGCCGCCATGGCCAATGGCACGCAGTTCCCGAACCTGGACAGTGGCGAGCAGTTGATCGAACTTGGCTACGGTTATCAGGCCACGCCTTGGCTGACACTGCGCCCGAACCTGCAATACATCATCGAGCCGGGGGCGTTTTCCGGGCAGGACATCGACAATGCGTTGGTGTTTGGTTTGCAGGTGAAAGCTTCGCTCTGACTTCTGGCAGAACTGCAGGCAATAAAAAACCCGGCGTAATGACCGGGTTTTTTATTGCCTGACAATTGTCGTAAACAAGATGCTCAGTCGACAGCGAACCTTTACCCCCGAACCAGCGTCGGAGCTAGGGCGTTAACGCTTACCGCTCGCCACGAGGTTTCCGTTTGAAAGCAGCCATCGTCAAAAAATACCGTTTGATCATCAAGACCATGGGCTACGTGGGCTGGTCGCTGTTCTGGCTGTTGCTCTGGGACATCGCCGTCACCGTCGACTTCATGTTATTCCTCAACGCCAAAATCAACCTGCCGCTGATGCCGCTGACGCTGCTCGGTTCAGCGCTGGTGGTGCTGATCAGTTTCCGTAACAGCAGCGCCTATAACCGTTGGTGGGAGGCGCGCACGCTGTGGGGCATGATGATCAACAGCTCGCGCAGCTTCGCCCGGCAGGTGCTGACGCTGCTGGATGATCCCGATAACGAAGTGAACCCGGTGAAGGCGACGCTGTTGCGCCGCCATGTGGCGTACGTCAATTGCCTCGCGGCGCATCTGCAAGGTCAGCCTTGCCCGGAGGAAGTCCGCGCGTTCATCCCGGCGGATGAATTCGCCCGCAGCGGCACCACCAACAATTTTGCCAACGACATCCTCACCGGTTCCGCGGCGTTGCTGGCCCGGGAATACAAGGCCGGGCGCCTCGACAGCATTCGGCTGGCACGGCTGGAATCGACGATGGTCGATCTGTCCAACAGCCAGGGTGGGATGGAACGCATTGCCAATACCCCGCTGCCCTACCCTTACGTGTACTTCCCACGCCTGTTTATCTCGCTGTTCTGCCTGATTGTGCCGGTGGGGCTGGTGGAATCATTGGGCTGGTTCACCCCGCTGGCCTCGACGGTGGTGGGCTTCATGCTGCTGGCCATCGAACGCATCGGCACCGACCTGCAAAGCCCGTTTCGCCACAGCGAGCACCAGATCCAGATGGAAGCCCTGTGCGAAACCATCGAGAAAAACCTGCAGTCGATGCAGCGTGATTCGTTGGGGGATGCGCGCAGGGTTGAAGAAACGGCTTGAACAACGATCTGAGGGATGCCAGGGCATAAAGCCCTGGCGAGTCGCAGGTATTACTTCTTCTTTTTCGCCGGCTTGTCAGCCTTCTTTGAGTCCTTGGCCTTTTCCGGCTTGCTATCGGCTTTTTTCGCAGACTTTTTCGGCTCGGCGTCTTTCTTCTTGTCTTTCTTGTCGGAGGACTTGGAAAGCGCCGAAGCTGCCGCTGATTTCTTCTCCGGCGAGGACTTTTTGTCTTTCAAGTCCTTGCTGGCTTTCGAAGCGTCGTCTTTTTTGCTCTTCTTCTCGTCTTTAGCCACGTTGACCACCTCTCGGAATGTGCCGTTATTGGCACCGGGCCTGTGCGAATGAACACAAGCTGATCGTTAGGCGTGGGCGTTCGGGCGGGGTTCAGATTATTTAGAGTTGGAGAGCGTTTAACCAAGAGGCCAGCAATTTTTGAAGTGGATTTCAATCAGGCCGGCAAATAGCCCATGGAGGCGCAGGGGTAAACTTTGACTCGATCCACTGTTTGAAAGCTATTACCACAGCGCTGGGAAACTTGGCTGACGGCCTGACCAGGTAAACCCCACCAGCGGTGTCGAGTTGCCATTCCGGAAGAACGTGAAGCAATTTTCCTGCAGCAATGTCATGGCGCATCAGCCATTCGCCTGCGCCGAGTATCCCTGAATCAGCGCAAGCGGCGGCAAGTAACGATTCGCTGTCGTTGGCCGTGAGGTTTCCTTTTGGCGCGACTGTTTGCAACTCGCTGCCGCGAAAAAGCCTCCATTGCGGAAAAGACGCAAGGCCACTAAAGCGAAGGCAATTGTGCTGGATCAGATCGTGTGGATGGTCGGGCATGCCATGCTTTTCTATGTAAGCGGGCGAAGCGCCGAGGATCCGGCGGTGGTCACTTAACCGTTTGGCGATCAGTCGGTTGTCTTCCAGTTCTCCGATTCGGATCGCAGCGTCGAATCCTTCGTCGATGATGTCCACCAGGCGTTCGCTATAGTCTGCGAGGATCGAAACGTGCGGATGTTCCTTGAGAAACTCCGGCAACATCGGACCAAGCCAGCGCCGTCCCATGGCTGCCGGCAGTGCAAGCCGCAACGTTCCTCGAACTTCGCTGGCACCTTGCGTCGCCTGCTGTTGCGCTTCATTCATCAGGTTGATGGCCGAGCGCAGATGCTGCTCAAGCTTGGCACCTACTGGCGTAATTCGAACCTGACGGGTTGAACGCTCGACGAGACGCACACCGAGGCGCTTTTCCATGGCGGCCAGTCGTTTCGATACGACGGTTGGGTGTCGCTGCAGGAGCCGACCTGCAGCGACAAACGAGCCTTGGGAGGCAACGGCCAGAAACGCAGCGATTTCGTCACTGTGCTGACTATTCAGAACATCAAGATTCATGGTTTTAGAATGATCGCCCCCGATGACTGCCCCGACTCCAATGCCGTATGCGCCTGCGATGCATCTTTCAGAGCGTAGCTGGCCCAAATCCTGGGCTTGATAATACCTGCGCCTATGGCGGCCAGCACATCCTGCGCCCGTTCCTGGTACTCACAGGCACTGGCGGTGTGTGCTGCCAGTGAAGGACGTGTGAGGAACAGCGAGCCTTTAGCATTGAGCGTCGACAGTTCTACAGCCGAGGGCGCACCTGACGAGGCCCCGAACGAAACCATCAGCCCGCGTGGCCGGAGACTATCCAAAGACGCCTGGAAAGACGCACGGCCAATAGGGTCGTAGACCACGTCAACCTTTCTGCCCTGGGTAAGACGGCTGACCTCAGACGCCAGGTTGTCGGCATTGAATACCAACACCTCATCACAACCGGATCTCAGCGCTTTTTCGACGCTGGCCAGTTTTGAAACCACACCAATCACGGTCGCCCCCAAGTGCTTGGCCCATGGCACCATGATTTCCCCCAATCCTCCAGCCACGCCATAGATGAGAACTGTGGTGCCCTGTGCCACTGGATAGGTGGTTTTTAACAGGTACTGCGCAGTGATGCCTTTGAACATGACAGCTGCGGCATCATCGAACGACAAGGCGTCGGGTATCTTCACCAGTCGCTCGGCTGGATAAAGTCGGGCCGAAGCATATGAGCCAATGGGCCCAGTAGCATAAGCGACCCTATCACCAACGCGCACATTGCTGACGCCCTCACCCACGATGACGACTCGCCCGGCCCCCTCCAATCCGAGTCCGGATGGCAGCGCAACAGGCACCGCACCCTTGCGTTGAGTCACATCGAGGAAATTGACCCCGATGGCGTCCTGTTCAATCCAGACCTCACCTGGCCCGGGCAATTGTTCGCTCAACGTTTCCAGACTCAACACATCAGGCGCGCCGAACTGATTAAAGCGGATAGCGGATACCATGGTCGTTTCCTCTAAGATCAGAAGTCTTCCAAACAGATGCCGCTAGTGTGAGAACTGACTTGCCGATGAACAAGACGGGCTGACTGCACGACATTAATGCATGATTTGCAGCAATAACATCATGGAATGGAGCGCTGCATCAGTTGCGGCGCTGTAAGTACCAACGGTTCAAAATTGTCAATAGCACAGTTGTGCGACTGTTCCGCAGATAGCGCAGTGATAGGCTTTTCTGGCGTGACATCACGCGAATGCCCGATCTGTTCAGAAGGCAGGTCGGGGCCAATGTTTAAGCCCGCTGTCAGCTAACTGAAAGGATTCGAACATGAAAAAGTCCATGACTACTCTGGCCATCGCCGCGACACTCGCTCTCGCCGCAACGGTCACAAACGCAGCCGTGCATCCAACTATCATCAGTGCTCCACAGACGGTCAAGCAGGCGACCGCCTCGATTGACACGCCTTTCTCAACACAACAGAAAGCTGGAGAAATCCAGACGGCCAGCCTGGCCAGAAGTTGCTCTGATGAGCGCTATTCCTGGTGGGAATTCAGTGGCTGGGAAATAATCGCCTGCCTCGGAAGCGGTCAGTGGTAATTATTCAAACGAGTCTGGTGCGTGACTTATGTGCTGAGCACGCACCAGCGCCTGTTGTAGCCAAGCGACAGTCCTTACTCTCGGCGATTGAGCGCCCTGCCCCACAAACCCTCTGCTCTGATGCCCCCGCATGCACGCCCCGGCTTGGGGTAATCTTCAAAACATAAAGGTAGGTATGACCGGAATGAACGACAGCCGGAAATTCCAGCGGCTGCTGATCAGGTCATCCGGATGAATCGCCGAGTACTGAATCTCCCCGGAAACCCTCACCGGCAACTTGCCGAAACTGAAGATTCGCCCAGCGCCGATCCCGATGGGAAACGTGACTTTATTGCCACCCTCGGCCTTCCAGTTGACCGTGACGTTGGGGGTCATGCCGATGCGCCACTGTTCCGGCCCGGGAATCGCCCGCTGAATGAAGTACTGCACATTGGTCAGGCTGACGTCCTTGCGTTTGCTATCACCGCCAACCGACCACCAGTGCTGCGGGAACACGCCAAGGGTCCAGTCCGGGCCGAGGTACGCGGCGACGAACGCCGGGCCCAGCGAGTATTTGCCCGTACCGAGCACGTCTTCTTCGGCAGTCGGAAACATCGCGGTCGGGCCGAACCCCCAGACCATCTTGCCACCCCCGGCAAAGCGGATCGGCTCCTTGGGCGAAAACACGCCGACGTAGGCCAGGTCGCCGAAACCGCTGGTACGGTCGAACGGGTCCTGCACGACCGAGGTGAAGTCACCGCGATCGTGCAGAATCTCGGTGGGGCCCATGCCAATCAGGTTACCGGCCTTGCGGTTGACCGGGGCGCTGACGTAGCTGATCGGCAGGCGGTTGATCAGGTTCCAGTCTTCGCCAAGAGAGATCGGAAAGGTCGGCATGAAACTGTATTTGCCGAGCATCCGTGTGCCGTTGCTGTGCGGACCTTTGAGCGCGGTGTAATCGTACTGGTTGAACAGCAGAACAAGGTTGCCCACCGGGTTGTCCATCAGTCTGGATATCTGTTCGGTGGACGGTTCGCAGCCGGCCTTGACCACCTCTTTCAGGTCAATGTCGAAGTCCTGTTGAAGCTGGTGGCACTTTTCCGGATCGACCTTGGCCCCTGCAACTGACGGGGAACCCAGTTTCGGCAGAGGGCTGGCGGCACAGGCCAAGCCACTGAGCACCGCCCCGCAGAGTGTCAGACTTGATCGCATCCTTATCGATGGCATCGATTTGCACTCCATTTCACCAGGCGTACTGAAAACGCAGGGTCCAAGTGTTCACGTCCGGGGCGCTTCTATTGTTTGATCAGATCGCTTGGCTTCCAGCTCTGGTCAAAAAACGCCTGCTTCGGCCCATACAACCGCACGATCACCAGGAAGCCTTTCTCCGGTACGGTCTTGATCCAGTTCTTGCCCTCGCCCGGCGATGTCGGGCCGAAGTAGATGTCAGTGGAGCCGTCACTGTTCTGCGCCGGTTTATCCATCTGATTGAGGGACGGGAACGGCTGGCCGTTGTCCAGACCTGACGCGGTCAGGTTGTCGTAGGCGGTGACCGACCAGAACAACGCCGCCGGGACATTGGCCGGAAGGTTGAGCTTGTAGGTCTGGGCGCCGTCGAGGAACTTGCCCTCGGCGTCGCGGGTTGTCGCGGGATACTTGGCGCCGGCACCGACCATGTTCATGACCATGCCCGGGCTGTCGGAATAGGCCGAGGTGAAGAACGCCACACGTTGTTCAAGATTGGTGAAACTGCCGCTGGACTGGAACTCGGTGTTCTCCCCGGCGAAGGTGTTCACGTACTGGCGATCCTTGTAGTACAGGCCCCCCGGCTCTTTGTACAGCAAGTGACTGGTCACTACCTTGCTCATCTTGAACGCGGTGCGCGCCGCTTCATCCAGCAGCTTGCGCCGCTCGGCATCCGGGGCAAAGGGCTTGCCCTTCTCGATGCCCAGGGTGTGCAGGAAGCCGCGCATGTCCATGTCCGCCGGATCAACGGCTTCGGCGTCGATGAAACGCGAGAGCATGTCGAAGTAGCGACCGTCTTCGGGGAACAGCATGTTGATCGGTGCGCCGGTGGCGTCGGGGAATTGCATCGGCAGCGCCGAATCCTTCTTGCCCAGCGGATAGATCTTCGTACGCTCGACTTCGGCTACCGGCACGCTGAGGTCTTTCGGATCCTTGAAAAAGGTCCGCCAGAACAGGAAGACGTTGTTGGTGCGCGAGCGATAGACGAATCCCTCGGTCGGCTCCGGCCCTTTGTAATCAGGCGGGAGCAGCACATAGGTGCCGCCCTTGCCCTTGTCGGGACCCGCCAGGCCAACGTCACCGCGCCAGGTTCTGCCGTCGATGGTCGGCCCGACAATCGGCCGCTGGAAGAAATCATCGAACATGCCCTGCACGCCGGGCGGTGCTTCGACCACCAACGGGCCGTACTTCGCCAGATCCAGATAACTCATGGCGTAGACCAGATCGGAGTTTGGCGTGGTCACCAGAGTCTTGGCGTTGATGCGTTTTTTCCAGGTCGGCAGGATGTTGTAGCCCGCGCCGAACTGCTTCTCCGACGCTTCCTTCATCGACCAGATATTGATCGCCGGCAGAGCCCACAGGTACGACTGCACGGCGCGCTGGAACACCAGCTCATCGATCAGGCTGCGCGCGGTCGCTTCGGTCGGGAAGCCTTTTTCAAAAGGCTGATTGGCCAGTTCTTCATAGCGCGTCGCGGCATCAGCGAGGCCGCTTAGGGAGAGGCTTACGGCCAGGGCCGTCATTGAGGTGCGCAAACGGTTCATGGGCTGTCCTTATGAACGCAGTTGGGAAATCGGTTCAGTTGACCTTGACCACCGCCGGTGGCGTCCACTGGCCATTCATCGCGGCCGCTTCCGGCCAGTAGGCGCGAACATAGAGCGAGAAGTCCGCGCCCTTTGGCGCCGGAAGCCAGTTGCTTTCCTTGTCGGCGCCCGGCGAATCGCTCTGCACATAGAGCGTCAGCGAGCCATCGGCGTTGGACTTGAGCGACTTGTTCTTGGTGCCGAGGGAATAACGGCCCAACGGGTTTTCGGCGAAGAAATGCTGCTGGTTGTACAGCGTCAGCGACCAGAAACCCTTGACCGGCGGCAGCGCGCCTTTGGGGAAGGTCACGCTGTAGCGCTGGGCACCGTTGAGTCGGACGCCGGACTCGTCCAGATCCTGATAGAAGTACTTGGTCTCGATCTGTTTGTTGACGAAGATGTTCGACCGGGCAACTGCCGTACGCAGGAAGTAGTCAGTGCCGAACGCTGCGCCGTTGTCGATGGTGCTCCAGTGATTGGGCAATTGCTTCCCGTAGTTGCGGAACTGCAACAACGGCTTGACCACGTCTGCATCAGACTTTTGCGCCTCGTCGATCATGGCTTTTTTCAGCTCGGGATCGCGCTGGGCGATTTGTGCCAGCACCGCCAATTGCGCATAGCGCGCCTCTTCTCCCGGCAGCGGTTTGGCGTCCTTGAGAATCGCCGGCAGCTCATCGAAGAACTTTTCCGGCAGCACCCAACGCGTTTCCTCGTCACCCGAGGCCTCGGCGGGGAATTTCGGCGACTGGCTCCAGTCACGCTGCTTGAGTTTGCCGTCGTATTTGGACAGCGGGTACATGTCGATGCCCGACAGATAATGTTGAATGGCCTTGCGATCTTCGGCCGTATCGTCCTGGAAGACCCGCGGAATCACGAAACCGGTGTTGGTCTTTGCACGAAAAACCTGAGTGATGCCCTCAGGCACCTTGCCGTTCCAGTCCAGCCCCACCAACAGATAGAAGCCCGGTTTGGTGGCGTACATCTTTCCTAGCTCGGCGAAGCTGTCGGAGCGCAGGTCCACCACCTGATAAACCCAAAACCGGTCGCCAAAGTCCGGCACCTGAATCACCACCGGCTCGATATCCAGCGCAATGCTGCCCGCACCGTAGACCACATCCTGGTTCGGACAGGCCACCAGGCGTTCCCCCGGTGAAATGTAGTCGGTGAGCATCGACAGATGGTTGATCGGCGCCACGGGCACGATGCCCCCCATCAAGCCGGCCTGCGGCAGATCCTTGAACTTAAGGCGACGATTATAAATGTTGGCCATCGGCCAACCCCAGAAATACGCCTCCCGCGCCATCATCCGTACGTAGGTTTCGGTCACCTTCACATCGGCTTCGGGGCCGGATACCTGCACTACTGGCGAGGTCTGTGCCTGCGCGGCAACTGCGCCGAGCAATACCGCGGTAGCGAGCAGGCCGCTGGCGAATAAAGGTGTTTTGTTCATACGGAAGGCATCCTTGCTTGGGACGGTTTTTCGGCAAACGAATCTACTGATGGAAGATTGTTCGTTAGAAAAACCTAGCAGAGGAACAGCGATCAGCCAGAAAAAGGCATGAGAATTTACGATTATATTTCCATTTCTGATAACCGCTTCTCACCGGGGTCTATCCGTGAAAGCCTGCTCTTGTACGACTTTGAAGGGTCGTGATTGGCCGAAAATCAATCATTCATAAGCAGTAAGCTTTTTGTTCACTTACTGCGCAGACCCCGCTTGTTACACCCCCCAACGATTGCAATAAAAAACCATCGACCCTTTGCCAGTGAACCTTCTCCTTGAAGTTGTTGCAGCCCCAAGGAGAGATAACAATCAGCCCGCCTGCCGAATGCGACAGGCACACCTGCTTACAGGGTTCTACCACTGGCTTGCTCATAGCTCGAAAGGAAATGCCGCCACTGCGACTCATCCCACAAAGAATGCCGTCTGAGTTGAGGAATGTCGTGACGCGCCGCGCCCATTGCCGTAACACGACCGCGAGATTTCTCCAGGTCAAGCAGCGCCAGTTCGAAATCGAAGTCTGTGTCGGTAATCGACGCCTTGATAAAGATGTGTTTGGAACGCATGCAACCGTGCTGCCATTTGCCCGAGTGCATCCGCGCCAGCATTTGCGCTAAACGTTCAAGAAGTCGCAGATGCTGCGCGGTGGTCAACAGACTTGCAGCGCCCTGGCTATACCAGGTATCCAGATCAATGAAGCCGCCCAGATCTTTGGTAACCAAGACCCCCTGCCAAACGCCGTCGACTTTTCTCGCGCCATAAAATACCGGTCTAGGCGCATTCACACCCAGTTGCTGGAGTCTTGAAAGGGCGATGCCTTCACGCAATGCGGTGGGTCGGCCAGTGGGGTAACGGAGGCTGCGGAACAGATGGCCAGTCTGGCGCTTTACGAAAAACGTCTTGTCACCTTGAACGATCAACTGGACACCGCTGGTACCGCTGCGGCGCACATTCGGCGGTTCCACCCACGACCCGGACGTACTCCACCAGAAATCAAATTCATCGCCTGCCCTGCCCATTGTGCGCTCCATTTATTGTAGAAATCGTTTCGTGCGACATTTGCATGAGGGTCGCAACAGCAACTCAGTCTGTTAGCGAACGTTAATAGTTCCCTCGTTGTTCGCGGATTTTAGGATCAGCTTGGGGCCTTTACGCAACCAGGTGACGAAAATTGGTTGTTGAGGGGGCTTAGCCCTTGCAGAGTGAACTGCACACTGGTGCGGGTATTCAGGACCGCCGCCAACCGAGTCGCGAGGGCTCTTCCGACTGTTTTTCAATCAACCTGAACGCCCACTAAAATTGACCCAGATCATGATTCAATTCGATTGATGGAAATAACGAGCAACGTCCTTGATCCGCATTTTCTTTGTGCTAAAAGTATTGCCGCCAATGGCTCCTTACAGGGATGAGTAAGGGTTTGCTCATCCGCAGCCATTGCCCACGGATGCATACTTTCAACAAGGAAGTCATATGAAAATAGTTGGGCTGTCCGGGATTCTCCCGTCACGCATCGTCAGCAATCAGGACGTCATTAACCTGGTCGAGGAACACTCTAAAGATACCTTCCAGGAAGACTTGCCTAAAACATTGAAGACCATCAGCAAGTTGCTTGAAAAGAGTGGCAGCGGCACGCGTCACTGGCTGGGCGCCAACGAAACGCCGATGGAGCTGATGGAGACTGCATTCAACTCGGCGCTCGCCCAGGCCAATATCGACAAGGCCGATCTGGATCTGTTGATCTACCCGAACGTCACCCGCGGCTTCATCGAGCCGGCCAACAGTACGTTCATCGCCAAGGCGCTGGGCCTGAGCTGCAGAAACTTCGATGTGGTCGACGCCTGCAACGGCTGGGTGACAGCCATGGATGTCATCAACAGTAAAATGCAGGCCGGCGAGATTCGCTACGCGGCGATCGTCAATATGGAATTTGGCATGTCTGCTGGCGGGCCGGTCATGCCCAAGAACTTCTCTTTGCAGTCGTCGGCAGAACTGGCTTACAAGTTCCCGAGTTTTACCATTGGCGAAGCTGTCACCGTCACCATCCTCAGTCATGAGGCACCGGGCAACTTCAAGTTCTCGTACATCAACCGGCCGGACTTGAGTGACTTGTCGACAATTTCCCTGCCGGACTGGAAACTGTTCTGCAATGAGGAAGATATTCCTCGTATTTCACCAACAGGTGGGCAGTATCAATTCAATTCCTACGCGGCAGCCTTGCATGAAGATGGCCGCAATGAAGCGATAAAGGTCTTTAATCTGCAAAACATCTCTGCAGCAGATGTTCATAAAGTGTTTATTCATACCGGTTCGCCAAAGATGTGGGAGCACATCGGCCAACTGATCGGTATCGATCACAAGCTGCACCACGTCGGACATAAAACCGGCAACATCATTACCGCGTCCATCCCCTATGGCATCTTCGATGCGATGAGTCGGGGCGAAGCCGAGAACGGCCAGTTTTGCATGGGTTGGGCAGGCAGTGGCGGGATGGTTTTCTCTGCACTGTCGTTTACCTTGTAGGGCTTGCTGCAGCTTGCCGCCATGAGGCGGCAAGTTGTTCGACCCTGTTGACGACAGGAACCTGACCCAGTCATTTCAACGTGTCATGGCTGATCAACGTCTTCGGCTCCAAATACGCGCTCATTCCCCACCTGCCCATTTCGCGCCCAAGTCCTGAATGCTTGAATCCACCGAAGGGGGCGCGCGGCTCGTGGGTCAGGGTGTTGATGAGCACGCGTCCCGCATCGATCTGACGGGCTACGTTCATACAACGTTCAGCGCTTTTTCCCAGTACCAAGGCGCTCAGCCCATAGTTTGTATCGTTGGCAATGCTGACCGCATCGGCATCATCCTCGTAAGGAATGATCGTCAATACGGGCCCGAAGATTTCCTCACGTGCGATGCGCATCCGGTTGTTGGCATCAGTGAAGATCGTGGGCTTCACAAACCATCCGGCATGCAAGCCTTCCGGGCGACCTTCGCCACCCGCCAGCAACCTCGCGCCTTCTTCCTGGCCGATACGGATGTAGCGCTGCACCCGTTCCCATTGTTTCTGGCTCACCATCGGACCGATATCGGTGTCGGTGTCACGCGGATCGCCCGATCGGATCTGTGAGACGCTCTCCTGCGCAATCCGCTCGAATTCTGCCAGCCGGCGGCGCGGCACGAGGATGCGAGTGCCCGCGATGCACGCCTGGCCGCTGTTGAGAAATCCGGCTTGCAGCACCATCGGCATGACCGCCTGCAGATCAGCATCATCCAGCACCACGGTGGGCGACTTGCCGCCGAGTTCCAGCGTCACACGCTTCATGGTGTCGGCACCGGTTCTGACCAGATGCTTACCGACAGCGGACGAGCCCGTAAACGAGATTTTGGCAACGTCGGGATGACCGGCGATCTCCTCGCCAACCACATCACCCCGTCCGTTGACGACGTTGAATACACCCGGTGGCAACCCCGCTTCGTGCAACGCACTGACCACGACCTGCGTCTGCAACGCGCTCATCTCGCTAGGCTTGATGACGGCGGTGCAGCCGGTCGCCAGCGCGGTGGCCAGTTTGTTGCAGATGAAGCCCGCATTGCTGTTCCATGGCGTGATCAGACCGGTCACACCCACGGGCGTCAGAATGACCCTGGCCGTGCCGACCTGTTCCTCGAAATCGAACGCCTCCAGAGCATCGATTGCCTGCGCAATCACGTCGGCCGGATAAGTCGCCATCCAGCGCCCGCGAGCCACAGGTGCACCGTACTCCGTGAGGATGGCGTCCAGCAGCTCTTCCTCCTTTGCCGCCACGGCCCGGTGCATGCGGTGCAGTGCCGCAATGCGCTCCTCCCGGCTAGTAAGAGCCCACGCCGGGAATGCAGCCTTGGCGGCGGCGATCGCACGCTGTGCGTCCAGTGCATCGCCCAGCCGAACCTGACCGATGACTTCCTCGGTGCTCGGGTTATGAAGGTCGAACCATTCCTGACCGTGTGGAAGAACGAACTCGCCGTTGATATAGATATGTTCAATGCGTTGCATGGCGACTCCTCGCTGAAAACGACTCGTCTGAATCGAGCCTCTGTGATGAAGTCTAAGAAGGGTTCATTATGCCGATAAGCCATCCTTTGGCTGATGAAGCATCCTTATATTCAGGACGATCCATGCACAGAACAGGAATGACCGAGCTGGAAGTGGTGTTGGCCGTGGCGCGGCGCAGCAGTTTTCGCGGCGCTGCACAGGAGCTGGGCATGTCCACTACGGCCGTGAGCAGCGCGGTGGCCGGTCTGGAAGCACGCCTGAAAGTGCGGCTGTTCAATCGCTCCACGCGCAGCGTTGCCCTCACCGACATTGGGCAACGCTATGTGGCACGCATCGCACCTGCGTTGGCACAGATCAAAAGTGCCGGCGAAGAAGCCAGCGTCGGCCCCGATGAACCGAGCGGCACATTGCGCATCAATGCACCGCATGGCGCGGCCTACCTGCTGCTGGATCCGCTATTAAAGAATTACGCTCAGCGCTATCCCGACGTACGTATCGACATCGTCAGCGAATCAAGCATGGTCGACATCATCGCCGGTGGCTTCGACGCCGGGATTCGCCTCGCGGAGTCCGTGCCGCAAGACATGATTGCCGTGCCACTGTCAGGTGACATTCGGATGCTTGTGGTCGCAACGCCCGAGTACCTCGAACGCCACGGCGTGCCCGAACATCCGCGAGATCTACTCACCCACCGAAGCATCGGCATGCGCATGGCCCATGGTGGCTTTTACCAGTGGGAATTGGAGCGCGATGGCCAAAAGCTGCAGATGGATCTGCCGGCGAGCTTCGCCTCCAACGAAATGCTCGCAATCAAACAGGCGGTGTTATTAGGCCTTGGCATTGGTTTCATTTCCGAGTGGTTCATCCAGCAAGAGCTGGCGAGCGGCACCCTGGTGCCGGTGTTGATGCCGTGGTGCCCGTCATTTGGCGGACTGAGGCTCTATTACTCGGGCCATCGCTTCGTGCCCGCGCGGTTGCGCGCATTGATCGAACTGGCGCAGGAGTTGCGGCCCACTGTGGTTTGATCCTGTTTTGCCCACTGGATAGCCTGACTTGTGGGGCCCAGTTTGGCTTCACCGTCGAATTCAAGCCCCCATCTCAAAAACGAACATGACTTGGTCAATCCGGATTTTGATTGCCAGAGCCTTGCGTGACCGACAGGTCTCAAATACGACCTCATGGTATTCACATGTCGATATCAGACACAATCATGGCGCAATCAGGCTACTGAATCGGCGGCAAGGCCGGCTAAGGTGCCGTGTCTTCCTATCAAAACAACCCCAGTCGGATCATGGGGTTGATAAGAACTGCGGCGGTTGGACGGGCTTCTTCGGGAGTTTCAGCAGGCAACGATGGTGACCGATCTTATGCCCGTTCAATTGCTTAAATGTCGATCAGCAGAGAATAAAAATACCGATGATCAGCCCGAACTCCATGGATTCGAATAGCCAGTTGGCGCAGGGCTTCAAGCCTCGTCACGTCACAATGCTGTCCATCGCCGGGATTATCGGCGCCGGTTTGTTCGTCGGTTCAGGACACGCGATTGCCGCAGCAGGGCCGGCGGTGCTTCTCGCCTATCTGTTTTCAGGTCTGCTCGTCGTGCTGGTCATGCGCATGCTCGGCGAGATGGCGGTGGCCAATCCGGACACCGGTTCGTTCTCCACCTATGCCGACCAAGCCATCGGCCGCTGGGCCGGTTTTACCATCGGTTGGCTGTACTGGTGGTTCTGGGTGTTGGTGATTCCCATCGAAGCACTGGCGGCCGGGCATGTGCTGCACCAATGGTTCCCCCAGGTCGATGCCTGGCTGTTCGCGTTGGGATCAATCATTGCGCTGGTGGTGACCAACCTGTTCAGCGTGTCCAAGTACGGTGAATTCGAGTTCTGGTTCGCCATGGCCAAGGTCGTGGCGATCATCGGTTTCATCGGGGTCGGTTTTGCCGTGTTGATGGGCTGGGTGCCCGAGCGCGAAGTCAGCGGCTTGAGCGGTCTGATGGCCGAGCACGGCGGATTTGCACCCAACGGTTTGTCGGCGGTGGTCGGCGCTTTCATCACGATCATGTTCAGCTTCATCGGTACGGAAGCGGTGACCATCGCGGCCGCCGAATCGAATAACCCGGCGCAGAACATTGCCAAGGCCACCCGCTCGGTGATCTGGCGCATCGGCGTGTTCTACCTGCTGTCGATCTTCGTGGTCATTTCCGTGGTGCCTTGGAATGATCCGCTGCTGGCCTCAGTGGGTTCGTATCAGCGTGCCCTGGAAATCATGAATATTCCAAACGCCAAATTCATGGTCGACGTCGTCGTGCTGATCGCCGTGGCCAGTTGCATGAACTCCTCGATTTACATTGCCTCACGCATGTTGTACTCGCTGGGTCGTCGCGGCGATGCGCCGAAAGCGCTGAAGGCGACTTCCGCGGCCGGTGTGCCACGGGCCGCCGTGATCGCCAGCACCGTGCTCGGCGCGTCGATCACCGTGTGGAGCTACTTCATGCCCGCCGGGCTGTTCGAGTTCCTGCTGGCCAGTTCCGGGGCGATTGCCTTGCTGGTGTACCTGGCGATTGCGGTGTCGCAGCTACGCATGCGGCGGATATTGCAACAGCGCAAGGTCGAGCTGACCTTTCGCATGTGGCTGTTCCCATGGCTGACGTGGCTGGTGATCGGCTTCATCTGCGCGGCGCTGGCGGTCATGATGATCACCCCGCAGCATCGCACCGAAGTCACCACCACCATTGGCCTGGCGCTGGCAATCTCCTTTATCGGCCTGATGACGTCGCGTCAGCCTGCATCGGCCGCACAGGCAACGTCGGTGGGTCAGGCCTGATCCATCGCCTCGACCACGCC
The DNA here is from genome assembly GCF_000282275.2 of Pseudomonas sp. GM30. Lineage (NCBI taxonomy): Bacteria > Pseudomonadati > Pseudomonadota > Gammaproteobacteria > Pseudomonadales > Pseudomonadaceae > Pseudomonas > Pseudomonas sp. GM30. The sequence goes on from NZ_AKJP02000026.1 coordinate 146,259, forward strand.
TTTGTCCTCGCCCAGAAAGCCGCCGCTCTGATGCGCCCACAGCCGCGCATACACGCCGTTCTTCTCCAGCAGTTCGGCGTGGGTGCCCTGCTCGATGATGCGCCCGTCGTCCATGACAATCAGCCGGTCCATCGCTGCAATCGTCGACAGTCGATGTGCGATCGCGATCACGGTCTTGCCCTGCATCATGTCATCGAGGCTTTCCTGAATCGCCACTTCGACTTCCGAGTCCAGCGCGCTGGTGGCTTCGTCCAGCAGCAGGATCGGCGCGTTCTTCAGCATCACTCGGGCAATCGCCACCCGTTGGCGCTGGCCGCCGGACAGTTTGATCCCGCGCTCGCCCACCAGGGTGTCGTAGCCGGTATGGCCCTGGCGGTCGCTGAGTTGGCTGATGAACTCATCAGCCTGCGCATTGGCGGCGGCGCGGCGGATCTGCGCGTCAGTGGCATCGGGCCGGCCATAGGCGATGTTGTCGCGGATCGAACGGTGCAGCAGCGAGGTATCCTGCGTGACCATGCCGATGGCGCTGCGCAGGCTGTCCTGGGTCACGTGCGCAATGTTCTGACCGTCGATACGAATCTCGCCGCTGTCGACGTCATAAAAACGCAGCAGCAGGTTGATCAGCGTCGATTTACCGGCACCGGAGCGGCCGACCAGACCGATTTTTTCACCGGGACGGATGCTCAGGCTCAGGCCATCGAGCACCTGACGCTCGCCACCGTAGTTGAACGTCACCTTGTCGAACGTCACCGCGCCGCCGGAGGTCACCAGTACGCCAGCATCCGGTGCGTCCTGCACCTTGGTGCCCTGGGTCAGGGTCGCCATGCCGTCCTGGACGGTGCCGATGCTTTCGAACAGCGAGGTCATCTGCCACATGATCCAGTTCGACATGCCGTTGATCCGCAACGCCATGGCAGTGATCGCGGCCACCGCACCGGCACCGACATCACCCTGGTGCCACAGCCACAGGGCGTAACCACCGGCGGACATGATCAACGCCACCACCAGGGCCTGATTGACGATCTCGAACAGGCTGACCAGACGCATCTGGCGAAAACCGGTCAGCTTGAAATCTTCCATCGCCGCCCGCGCGAAGTGCGCTTCGCGATTGGAATGGGAAAACAACTTCACCGTGGTGATGTTGGTGTACGCGTCGGCGATACGCCCGGTCATCATCGAGCGCGCATTGGCCTGTTCCTGGCCGACCTTGCCCAGACGCGGCACGAAGTACCACATGGCCAGACCGAACAGCACAACCCAGGCGAGGAACGGCAGCATCAGCTTCAGCGCAAAACCGCCGGCCAGGGCAATGATCGCGATGAAGTACACGCCAATCCCGGGCAAGATTTCGATCATGGTGAACAGCACGTCGCGTACAGCGAGCGCCGTCTGCATGACCTTGGTCGTGACCCGACCGGAAAACTCATCGGAGAAAAACGAAAGGCTTTGCCGCAGCATCAGCCGGTGGAAATCCCAACGCAGACGCAACGGCAAATTGATCGCCAGAATCTGGTGCTGAACCATGGTGCGCAACGCCACCAGCCCGACACTGAGCACCATGACGATGCCCATGCCCCACAACACGCGGCGCTCCTGCGCGGCCGCCTCACCACCGGCCTGCCAGGTCGAGAGCAGATCCACGACCTGACCGAGGAAGGAAAACAGCCACGCTTCATAAATCGACACAGCGGCACTGAGCAACGCCAGCGCCAGCACGTAGCCGCGGGCCCCCCGGGTGCAGGCCCAGAGAAATTTAGCCAGACCGTTGGGTGGCGGTGGCACCTCGTCAGGCGGGAAAGGGTCGAGTCTTCGTTCAAACAGACGAAGCATGGTGTTCTCCTGAACTTACAAGTCAGGGAGATTCTGCCACCGATCGGATCCCGGGAGGTCTTTGTGAAAAAGTGTGTGCTCCTGACCTGGACGAGTGCCTGCCGTCTCTACCAGACTGCGATATGCGAATCCGCCCGCGGCTCAGTCCCGCCACACAGCACCCCCGACACTGGATCACGCAGAATAATCTGTCCTCTGCCGTAATCCGTCAGGTCACTGGCGATCTGCACCTCGTGCCCGCGACGCGCCAACGCATTGGCCAGATCCCGTGAAGCGCCCTGCTCGATGCCGACCTTCATGCCGCCCAGCCACTGCCAGCGCGGCGCGTCCAGTGCCGACTGCGGGTTCAAGCCGAAATCCACCAGGTTCATCACCATCTGCACATGGCCCTGCGGCTGCATGTAGCCGCCCATCACACCGAACGGCCCCAGCGCCTGGCCGTCCTTGGTGAGGAAACCGGGAATGATCGTGTGAAAGGTCTTTTTCCCCGGCGCCAACGCGTTGGCATGCTCGGGATCCAAGCTGAATTCCTGGCCGCGATTCTGCAGGGCAATGCCGCTGTCCGGCAGCACCACACCTGAGCCGAAACCGTGGTAATTGCTCTGAATGAACGAGACCATGTTGCCCTGCCCGTCCGCCGTGGCCAGATACACCGTGCCACTGGCATGGGGATCGCCCGGTTTCGGCGGTTGCGCTTGTTCGCCGATCTGCGTGCGGCGTCGGGCGCTGTACTCGTCGCTCAACAGATCGGCCACCGCCACGCGCATGTGCAGCGGATCGGTGATGTAGTGCAGGCCATCGCTGTAGGCCAGTTTCATCGCCTCCAGTTGACGGTGCCAGGTCTGTTGGCTGTCACGGTGATCGAAGTCGAAGCCTTCAAGAATCTTCAGCGCCATCAGCGCCACCAGGCCTTGCCCGCTCGGCGGGATTTCCCAGACATCCACGCCCCGGTAATTGACGTGGATCGGCTCCACCCACTGCGCGCGGTAATGCTGCAGATCCGTGGCGCGCAGATAGCCGCCCGTTGCCCGTGAATGCGCATCCAGGCGTTGCGCCAGCGCGCCGCGATACAAGCTTTCGCAGCGGCTCGACGCCAACTCTTCAAGGGTTCGCGCCTGTGCCGGGTTACGGAAAACTTCCCCGACCTTGGGCGCGCGACCATCAATCAGGAACGTATCAAACCAGGCCTGCAGCACTTCATCACGATGCGGGCCGAACTCATCCAGCGCGATTTGCCATTGATGGGCAACCACCGGCGACAAGGGAAAACCGTCTCTGGCCAGACTGATCGCCGGTTGCAGCAGATCGGCAAATGGCAACACGCCAAAGCGTTGCGACAGCTCGGCCCAGGCGGATGGGCAGCCGGGCACCGTCACTGGTGTCCAGCCGTACAGCGGCATTTGCTCATGGCCGGCCGCTTTCACCGCATCGATGCTCAGACTGGCCGGGGCATGGCCGTTGGCATTGAGGCCGTGCAACTGATCCTTGAACCAGACCAGCGCAAACGCATCGCCGCCCAGGCCGCAACCCGTAGGCTCGACCACAGTCAGCGCCGCCGCCGTGGCGATGGCGGCGTCGATGGCGTTGCCGCCCTTCTGCAACATCTCGATGCCGGCCTGTGCGGCCAAAGGCTGAGACGCTGCAACCATGCCACGACGGGCGAACACGCTTTGACGTTGCGACGGATAGGGATATTCGTGAGCAGAAAATTTCAACATGGCAAAGGCTCTTCAAATCAAATTCATTGGCCGGACTTGATCCGGTTCCATTCGCGGGTAATCAGGCGCTGGATGTTTTCCGGCAGATCGGCGGAGACGAAGGCATGATTGATCACCTCGTCAGTCGGGTAGATCCCCGGGTTGCCGCTGACCTTCGGGTCCATCAGTGCCGTGGCGTCCTTGTTCGGATTGGCGTAGCCGACGTAGTCGCTGACCGGCGCAATCACCTCAGGGCGCAACAGGTAGTTGATGAACGCATGGGCGTTGGCGACGTTGCCGGCGTCCTTGGGGATCGCCAGCATGTCGAACCAGAGGTTCACGCCTTCCTTGGGAATCAGGTAGCGGATGTCGATGTTTTTCCCCGCCTCGCGCGCCCGGGTCTGGGCCTGCATCACGTCGCCGGAATAGCCGATCGCCACGCAGATATCGCCGTTGGCGAGGTCGGCGGTGTACTTCGACGAGTTGAAGTAGGTCACCGAGGGTCGCAAGGTCATCAGCAACTTAGAAGCTTTTTTGTAGTCGTCGGGCTTGACGCTGTTGGGGTCCAGCCCGAGGTAAAGCAGGGCCTGGGGGATGATCTTCACTGGTGCATCGAGGAAGGCCACGCCGCAGCTTTTCAGTTTGGCGAGGTTCTGCGGGTCGAACACCATCGACCAGGAATCGAGCAGTACATCCTTGCCCAGCACGGCGCGGACTTTCTCCTCGTTGTAGCCGATGCCCACCGTACCCCACATGTACGGCACCGCGTATTTATTGCCGGGGTCGGCAGCTTGCAGGCGCTGCATCAAACGCGGATCGAGGTGCTTCCAGTTATCCAGCAATTCGCGTTGCAGTGGCTGATAGGCACCGGCGCGAATCTGTTTCGACAGAAACTGGCTCGACGGCACCACCACGTCGTAACCCGAGTGCCCGGAAAGCAACTTGGCTTCGAGCATTTCATTGGTGTCGAAGATGTCGTACTGAACCTTGATTGTGCTGTCTTTCTCGAAATTCTTCAGCGTGTCGGGACCGATGTAATCGGACCAGTTGTATACCTTCACCACCGAGTCGGCGGCTTGAAGCATGGGCACCACAGCGGCGCAGCACAGCGCCGCGAACAAGCTCGATAAACGCATCGTCAAAATCCTTGTGAAGTTCACAGCACGCGGCTGAGAAAGGCCTGGGTTCGGGGATGGGGGGGACGACTGAAAATCTGCTCCGGCGGGCCTTGTTCGATCAGTTCGCCCTGATCGAGCACCACCACCCGATCGGCTACCTCGCGGGCAAAGCCCATTTCGTGGGTGACCACGACCATGGTCATGCCCTCCTCGGCCAGTTCCTTCATGACCTGCAGAACCTCGCCGACAGTTTCCGGGTCGAGGGCGCTGGTGGGTTCGTCGAACAGCATCGCCTGGGGCTTCATCGCCAGCGCTCGGGCGATCGCCACCCGTTGCTGCTGGCCGCCGGAAAGCATCGACGGGTAATGCCCGGCCTTGTCTGCCAGCCCGACTCGCTTGAGCAAGGCCCGCGCCTGTTCCAGCGCAGCCTGGCGTGGCACACCCAACACCTGAATCGGTGCTTCGATGATGTTTTCCAAAGCGGTCATGTGCGGAAACAGGTTGAAGCGCTGAAACACCATGCCGATGTCCCGGCGCTGACGGGCGATGTTGCGCTCCGAGTCGCGCACCAGACTGCCGTCCGCCCGGGCGCGATAACCCATGGGCCGGCCGTTGACCCGGATCTCTCCGCCCTGAATGTCTTCGAGCAGGTTGATGCAGCGGATAAACGTGGTTTTGCCCGAACCCGAGGCGCCAATCAGCACCACCACTTCGCCGCGTCGCACTTGCAGGGAAATGCCCTTGAGAATCTGCAGGTCACCGAAGGCCTTGTGAATGTTCAGCGCCTCGATGATCAGCTCGTCACTTTGCTGCGCCATGATTAACGCCCCCTCAGCAGTTTCAGAGTGCTGCGACCGAACATCCGGCTAGAGGCCGGAGGTGGCGCAGAAGGTCGGTCGGACTGGCCGAAACGGTTCTCCAGCCAGCGCTGAAAGAAGCCCCACAGCGTGGTGAGCAACAGGAAATAGATCGCCACCACCAAGTACAACTCGAACACCCGAAAAGTCGCCGAGGTGACCATTTGCGTACTGAGCAACAGCTCCTGCACGCCGATCACGCTGACCAGCGTGGTGTTTTTCAGCATCACGTTAAACTCGTTGCCCAGCGGCGGCACGATCACCCGAAACGCTTGCGGCAGCACGATGCGGCGCATCAGTTTGGCGAAGGTCATGCCCAGCGAACGGCCGGCCTCGTATTGGCCCTTGTCCACGGCGCCGATCCCGGCACGGATGATCTCGGCCATGTACGCGCCTTCGTTGAGGCCCAGGGCGATGATCGCGGCCTGAATGTTGCCGGGCACCACCAGCCCGAACAGCTCAATGTCTTCGAAGCGAAAAATCCCGCCCGCCGCCAACGCGGTGTACAGAAAAACGATCTGCACCAACAGCGGCGTGCCGCGCATCAGCCACACATAAAAACGCACCGGCAGATGCAACAACGGGTTCTTTGACAATCGCAGCAGCGCGGCGGCCAGCCCCAGCACACAGCCCAGCAACATCGCCAGCACACTGATCAGGCAGGTCAGCCACAGGCCGGTGAGGTACACGCCGCTGGGCTGCAACAGGTACTGCCAGAACACATCCCAATTGAAGTTCATCAACGCTTACCTCAATCGAGTGTGTCGCTGGAGACGTGCCACTTGTTCAGGAGCTGGTTGTAGCTGCCGTCGCTGCGCATGTCGGTGATGATCTGCTGTACCGCTGCGCTCAGTTGCGCATCGTCCTTGCGAATGCCCAGCCCGGTGAGGATCCGGCTGAAGGCCGGCACGCCTTCCTCGAACAGGTCCGGGGCCATCGCCGCGTAATAGCCGGCGGTTTCTACGGTGGTGCCGTAAGCGTCAACCTGATTGATGCGCAGGGCCTGGAAGGCATCGGTGTCGGTGTTGTAGACCACCAGTTTCATCGGCGGCTTGCCGGCCTTGCTCAGGCTTTCATTCTCGGTGTCGAGCAAGGTCTTGATGGTCGAACCGTTGAGCACCGCGATCTTGTGCCCACTCAGATCCGCCAAGGTCTTGAGCGCCTTCGGATTGTCCTTGGGCACGACGACTGCCTGACTGGAATACATGTAGTTGACGATGTCGATCACCTCGCGGCGCTCGGGCTTGTCGAACAACTGGTCGACGATCATGTCGCATTGTTTGGCGAGCAAGGCCGGGAGCAATCCGGAGAACGGAATCACCCGCCAATCGACCTTCTTGTCGCCCAGACGCTTGGCGATTTCCAGGCCGAGGTCGACGGTCAGCCCTTTGGGCTTTTGCGCTTCATCGAAGGACACCAGTGGCGGCGAATCCATGCCCGAGCAATAGGTCAGTTTGTCGACCTTGACCAGACGCTCCGGCACCGTGGGTGCGGCAAGCGCCCACTGCGTACAGAGTCCGAGGGAAATTGCAGCCAGTAACAGGCGAGACGTATGCATGACCAGACACTCCAGTTCGGTTAGTAACGGGGCAGTACTCAAAGTCAAAACATCGGCGGACTCGTGTTCCGCTCTGTGGTTATTTTTCCGATTGCAAAAATTTGATTAGTTCGGGGACGGTGCCTTCGATGTGCTCGCGCACCACGGCTTCGGCCTTGCTGGCGTCGCCGGCACGAATCGCATCGAGGATCATCTGGTGTTCCTGGCGCGCACTCAGGGGCTTTTCGATGTGCTGCAGCCAAAGGCGCATCGGCGCTTCGATCAATGAGTAGAGGGCGCCGATCTGCTTGAGCAGCCGTGGCCGATCGCTGAGGCTGCACAGGTATTCATGGAACTTGCGATGTCGGCTGACCCACGCCGCACTCTCCTCGCGGTAGTCATCCATTTCATCGAGAAGCCGCTCCAGCGCGGTCAACTGACGCTCGCTGATCTTCGGCACCGCGATGCGAATCGCCAGGCCCTCCAGCGCACTGCGCATCTCGAACACTTCGTGCATTTGTTCGACATCCAGACCGCTGACCACGGCGCCGCGATTGGGCCTCAGCGTCACCAGCCCCTGCGCATCGAGGCGGCGAAAGGCTTCGCGCACCGGCATGCGGCTCATGCCGATTTCACTGGCGATGTCCTCGGCGATCAACCGGTCGCCCTTGCGGTAACGCCCACCGCAAATGCCTTCCAACAGAAAGTTGTAGGCCTCTTCCTCGGCGGTCATCGGTTGACGCTGGTCGTAGGCGGGAGCGAATTGCATGGCAGCACCTTTTGTCTTTTTGTATCCAATTATCCACGGATACAAAAAAGCACGATGCATGCCAGATTTCTCTGCACCGTGCCAAGCGCTTGATTTAAATGATTTAAGAAAACAACAGCGAGCAGATCCTGCAGCTCGAAACTTGAGTGGTGCTACCCGATGGCCCATGGCGAGCCCCGCAAAGGTGCAGATTGGTAGCTGAGTAACACTCGCCTCAACCGCACCCTTGCGGTATGCATCACTGCGTCACCACCACCTTCCCAATCATCTGCGGATGCAAAACACAAAAATATTCAAACGCCCCCGGCGTATCGAACACCCAGGAAAAGCTGTCATTGGTGTCCAGCGCCCCCGAGCGAAATACCTTGTGGGTTTCCGCCACCGTGTGCGGAATCTGATCGTCATTGACCCACGTCACCTTGGTGCCGACGGCCACGGTCAGGTCCTTGGGGGCGAACATGAATTCCTTGATGTCGATCCTCACTTCCGCCGCCCACACCGGCATCGCCAGCAACAGGCCCATCAGCGCCAACAGTCGCGTTTTCATCGGTTCGCCCTCGGTTACACCAGTGTCGAATCAATCAGGGCCAGCGGATGCTCGCCTTGGGTCGCGCGCACGTCGGTGATCCCCAGGTAATTGCGCAATTGATCGGCTGCCACTGTCATCGGCCCCGGCGACGGTGCCGCGCCCGGTGCCGGCTGCGGATAGGCCGTGCCACGGGCGGTGTGAAAGGTGATGTTGCCTTCGACTTTCTGGATCACCTGATGGATGTGCCCGTTCAGTACCGTCACCGAACCGTACTTGCGCAGCATCGCAATCGCCTGATCACCGTCCTCGGTGCCCCAGCCCCACGGCTGATAAATCGTCCACAGCGGGATATGCGTGAACACCACGATCGGCGTACTGGTGGAAACCGCACGCAGGTCATCCGCCAGCCAGGCCAGTTGCTCGGCGCCGAGGTTGGCCTCATGGCCGGCCTGGAAATTGAACACATTGATCAGCGCGATGAAGTGCACGCCATGGTCATCGAAACTGTACCAGCCGTTGCCTTTGGTGCCTTTGCCGTAGCGCTCCAGGTACAGCTTGCCGCCGCCCTCGTCGAGGGTGTCGTGTTCACCGGGTATGTAATGCACGGTGGACGGCAGGCCTTTGAGCAGTTGTGCGGCGGTGTCGAATTCCTCAGGTTTGGACAGGTGAGTGATGTCGCCGGTGTGCAGGATCAGCGACGGCCGTTTGGGCAGCGCGATGACTTTGTCGATCGCCACCTGCAGGGTCTTGACCGGCTCCGGATTGGCCTCCTTGTTGAAGCCGATGTGCGAGTCGCTGATCTGCACGAAGTGAAAGCTGCTGGCCAGCGCCTTGGGGTCGCTGACGTTGCCCGCTTCGTCGAGCGCAAAGGCTTTGGGAATGCCGCCGCTCAAGGCCCAGAGGACCCCGGCCCCGGCCCACGCCGAGCATTTGAGCAGGGTTCGCCGATCGGGATCGAGCGGGCCATCGGTGCGCTGTGGATGTTTTGCTTGAATGTCCATCGGTGTGTCCTCGCGGGCGAACTACAGTGAGGTAGCTGACACGAGGTAAACCTGGCGGCGCGAGGCTTTATTCCACGGCAAAAAATAAATGTTTTTGCGCGAATAAAACCTGCCGCTGCACGGTTATAGGGGGGTGACGGTGCGGAACCGACCATGAAGCGATTTGAGGAACTGATTGCGCCCCATCTGGACGCGGCCTACAACCTTGCGCGCTGGCTCACCGGCAACGACAGCGCTGCGCGCGATGTGGTGCAGGAAAGCGCCCTGCGCGCCTTCCGGTTTTTGCAGCGTTTCGCCGATGGCAATGCCAAAGCGTGGTTTCTGACTATCGTGCGCAACGAAAGCTACACCTGGCTCAAAGCCTCGGCCGGACGCCATTGGGTCGCCATCGATGACGACATGGTGACTGACGATGGCCCGCTGAGCCATGGCCAGACCCCGGAACTGCTGGCCATTCATACGGAAAACGCCGCGTTGCTGCAGCAAGCGCTGTGCGCCCTGCCGCCGGTGTTTCGCGAGGTGATCGTGCTCAAGGAACTCGAAGACCTGCCCTACAAGGACATCGCCCTGGTGGTCGATATTCCCATCGGCACCGTGATGTCCAGGCTGGCCCGGGCGCGGGCCCTGCTCAAGCTCGAACTGCTGAAGTTGCACGATCATGAATGAACTCGACTGCACGGTATGCCAGACCCGACTACACGGCTATCTGGATCAGGAGCTGGATCCGGCGACGACTGCGCAGGTGGCCGCGCACCTGAGCGCCTGCACCGAGTGCGCGCGGCTGCACGAGCAAGCGAAGGTGCTCAAGGTCAGCGTGCAGCGCCATGCCCCCTATTACCGCGCCCCCGCCTCACTGACGGCCAGCGTGTTCGCCGCCGACACACCTGCGCCGGGGTTGATCCAGCGCTGGCAAAAATGGCTGGCCCCGGCCTTTTCCGCCGCAGCGCTGGCCTTGGCGATGGTGCTGTATGTCGCCACTCCGGGCAGCGAGCAACCCTTGATCGACGAGGCCGTGTCCAGCCACGTGCGCTCGTTGATGGGCGAACACCTGAACGACGTGGTGTCCTCCGACCGCCACACCGTCAAGCCCTGGTTCACCGGCAAACTCGACTTCTCCCCCCCGGTGTTCGACTACTCGGCGCAGGGCTTTCCGCTGCTCGGCGGGCGCCTGGATTACCTGCAGCACCAGACCACCGCGGCCCTGAGTTACGGGCATGCCAAACACATCATCAACGTGTTCATCCTGCCCACGAGCGAGGCTGATAAAGCCGTGCAGAGCCAGAGCCTGCGCGGATTCAACGTGGTGTCGTGGCAGGCCGGACACATGCACTTCGTATTGGTGTCGGATGTGGAGAAAACTGAGCTGGAGGCGCTGGGGCAGTTGCTCCGGAATGGCTCCTGATCCGGGCGGCGTGCCGAGTCGGCATCACGTTCAGAGCGCTTCGTCTGCCACTTCCTGGGTCAGAAAGTCGATCAGCGCCCGGGACGCCGCCGACAACTGGCGATGGGGCGGGTAAATCACCGAGAACGGTCGGGAGCGACCGCCAGCCTGTTCGAGTAACGGGATCAGACGTGCGCTCTTAATCCGTTCCCGGACAATAAAGTCGTACGTCTGGCAAATGCCCATACCGTGCTCGGCCAACGAGACAGTGCCGAGCACGTCATCAGACAGTTGAACGTTCGCCTGCGGTATCCACTCGCGGTCAACGCCATGCTCGCGGAAGAGCCAGGGCCCGACCCGGCCGGTGCTGGGCATCACAAACGACAGACAGGCATGCCCGGCCAGCTCATCGACGCTGCGAGGAATGCCGGCACGCTGCAGGTAATCCGGCGAGGCGACCACGCACAGACTCGCGTCCTCAAGCTTGCGTCCAATCAGGCCGCTATCCGGCAATGGCCCAAGGCGAATGGCCAGGTCATACCCTTCGGCCACCAGATCCACATTGCGATTGCTGATGCTCAGTTCGATGCGCACTTGCGGATACTGGCGATTGAAGCGAGAGAGTAATGCCGGCAGCCGGTAATGCCCGTAAGTGGTCGGGACACTGAGTCGTACCCGACCGCTCAACGCTCCTTCCTGCCCGAGAATCGCCCGCTCTGCGTCATCGATCAGCGAAAACGCCGTACGAGACTGTTCCAGGTACAGCAAACCCGCATCAGTCAGGCTCAGGCGTCGCGTGGTGCGCCGCAGCAACTGAACGCCCAGACGCGTTTCCAGACGCGAAATCGCCCGACTGACCACCGACGGCGTTGTGGCCAGTGACACGGCACCCGCGCTCAGTGAGCCTTTCTCCACCACTGTGACGAAGACTTCAACATCCGCAAGATAATCGAATCGCCGGCTCACCTTTACCTCCAAAGAACAAGTGATGTTCGCGCGAGCCAGTTTATCGCCTGTATGGGCATGAATACAGTTGTCGCAACGCTCATTCACCCCCTGGAAATCCCATGCGCCCCATCACCCGAATCGCTTTGGCAATGACCCTTTTCACTGGCGCCTTGAACGCCCAGGCCAGCAATGTGCTGGTCGTGTTGTCTGACTCCGACCACCTCGACCTCAAGGACGGTAAAGTCTTTGCGACCGGCTTCTACCTGAACGAACTGATGCAACCGGTGAAGCTGCTGCTTGATGCCGGGCACTCGGTGACCTTTGCAACGCCGACGGGAAAGGCGCCTACGCTGGACCCGTCGTCAAATGACAAGATGTACTTCAACAACGATGTAACGGCACTGCAGGAGCACAAGGCGCTGCTGGAGAAACTGCGGATCACCGCGCCGGGCGAATCCCCGGTCATCAGCCTGTCGCGCGTCGAACAGATCGGCTACGAACATTTCGATGCGGTCTACGTACCCGGCGGCCACGCTCCCATGCAGGACCTGCTGCACAGTGCAGCGTTGGGTAAGCTGCTGAACAACTTCCACGTCAACAACAAGACCACTGCCCTCGTCTGTCATGGACCGATTGCCTTGCTGTCGACGCTCAACGACCCGACAACCTTCACCCGCCAGCTCGAGACTGGCAGCCAGACCACGGCCGCCGGTTGGGCCTACGCAGGCTACCAGTTCACGGTCATCAGTAATCAGGAGGAAGAACTCGCCAAGGGACTGTTGAATGGCGGCGCGATGAAGTTCTATCCACAAACGGCGCTGGAAAAAGCCGGAGGCATCTTCAGCAGCAACACGGCGCCATGGACGTCTCACGTCGTCACTGACCGCGAGTTGATTACCGGCCAGAATCCTGGCTCGGCGTTGGAGGTGGGCAACGTCATCCTCGAACGGCTCAAGCCCCTTGACCCAGCGAAGGGCTGATTCTTCTGTTACCGCGCCGCTCAATGAGCGGCGTTGTTATCTGGTGGAGCGCCATTTCCCCACCGGTCTGCCAATAGGAACAGGCAATCCTCGCAGACAAACCGGCATACCCCTCTCGCTCCTGGCTGCCTACCATGGCCTCTCACTTACCCATCGGAGATTGCCATGCACAGCAGCAAAACCCTGTTCATCACCGGTGTCAGCAGCGGCTTCGGCAGCGCCCTCGCACAGGAAGCGCTCAACGCCGGTCACCGGGTGATCGGTACCGTGCGCAATGACGCCGATCTGAAGTCGTTCGAGGCCCTGTCAGCGGATCGGGCACACGGGGTGTTGCTCGACGTCACCGATTTCGAACGCATCGACGGGGTGATCGCCGATGTCGAAGCCACACTGGGTCCGGTCGATGTGCTGGTGAACAACGCCGGTTACGGACATGAGGGCATTTTCGAGGAGTCACCGCTGGCGCAGATGCGGCGTCAGTTCGACGTCAACGTGTTCGGCGCGGCAGCGATGATCAAGGCGTTCGTGCCGTATTTCCGGCAACGGCGCGCCGGACACATTCTGAATATCACCTCGATGGGCGGCACCATCACCATGCCCGGCATTGCCTATTACTGTTCGAGCAAGTTTGCCCTCGAAGGGCTCTCCGATACGCTGAGCAAGGAACTACGGCCGTTCAACATTTTTGTCACGGCGGTAGCCCCCGGTTCGTTTCGTACCGACTGGGCCGCGCGTTCGATGCAGCGTACGGCGCGCAGCATCGCCGACTACGACGCCAGTTTCGATCCCGTGCGCAAGGCCCGCGAAGAGAAAAGCGGCAAGCAATTGGGCGATCCGCGCAAGGCGGCGCGGGCCATGCTGCAACTGATCGCCAGCGCCGCACCACCCGCACACTTGCTATTGGGCAGCGATGCGCTGAATCTGGTGCGCGATAAACTGCAACGCAGCCTCAGCGACATCGAGCAGTGGGAAACCCTGACCCGCTCCACCGATGGCTGAGTCCCGGCACAGAGGTCAATGCCCATGAGTCCATCCGATCCGTACACCGCGCGCATGGTGCAGTTGCTCGAACAACTCGCACCCTTGGAGGGCTACAACCTCAGTGCGCTGGAGGACGTGCGGTTTCTGCGCTCGAATCGGCCGCTGAGCAATACTCCGGTGCTGTATGACCCGGGCATCGTGATTCTCTGTCAGGGGCGCAAGCGCGGTTATCTGGGTGATGACGTCTACGTCTATGACGCCCAGCATTATCTGGTGGTCTCGGTGCCAGTGCCGTTCACCATGGAAACCGAGGCCAGTGCGGCCGAGCCGATGCTCGCGGTGTACATGCGCCTCGACCTGCAATTGGCCAGCGAGTTGATGTTGCAGGTCGACGAGGTGTTCGGCCCCAGCGAAGCTGCACCCAAAGGCATGTACGCCTCGCCGATGGATGATCCATTGCGCGCCTCGACCCTGCGTTTTCTCGAAGCGATGAGCAATCCCGGCGACGCGCACATCCTCGGGCCGGCGCTGGTTCGGGAGATCTACTACCGGATCCTGACCGGTGCCCAGGGCGGTTCGATGCGTGCGGCGCTCCAGCAGCAAGGGCATTTCGGCAAGGTCAGCCGGGCGATCCGGCGGATTCACAGCAGCTATGAGCAACGCCTGGATGTCGAGTCTCTCGCCGAGGAAGCGGGGATGAGCGTACCGAGCTTCCATGTGCATTTTCGCAACGTCACCGACTCATCGCCGATGCAATACCTCAAGGCCACGCGCCTGCATCAGGCGCGCTTGCTGATGCTGCGTGGCGCCATGCCGGCCGCGACGGCGGCGTTCAACGTCGGTTATGAAAGCGCCTCGCAGTTCAGCCGCGAATTCAAGCGCTTCTTCGGCCGCACGCCGCTGGCCGAGATCGCGTGGATGAAGGCCACGTATGCCCTGCCCCAGTCCACCACGCCCTCCCTGTACGTGTCTTCGCACTGAGCACCATTCGCTCCCGGCCATCGCACGCCCGCCGCAGTCTCAAGGCAAAATCCCCGCGCATTCACTACGCTTGAGAAATCCGCCTCGGTGCAAGCCCGGCAAACACATTGAACATTGCACGCGGGCCGCTGTTCCAGATGATTCAGAAAGAGAGTCAAGGACGAACATATGGATGTCTTCGCTCCCGCTGCGCCTGTTCCGCCTCAGCAAAGCACAATCACCCGCCGGCTGGCGTTTGCGGTCGGTGCGCTGTTTATCGTCGGGGTGATGGCCGCCATTGGTACCCTGCTCGGCATTGCCGCTCGCCTGGATCGCGAGGATGTCGAGCAAACCCGGTTCTATACGGCCCGTGCGCTGGAAAATCGCATCGCCGCCTCCAAAAGCTACATCACCAGCTACGCCGACTGGACCACGGCTTACGAACACTTGCATACCCAAATCGATACCGACTGGGCTTACACCCAGCAGAACATCGGCAAGACCCTGTTCACCAGCGACGGCTATGACGGTGTGTTTGTGCTGGATCGGGGCCGCACGAAGTACGCCGTCGTGCAGGGTCAACTCGACGACGTGGACATCAACGCCCTGCTCAAGGTCTCTGCCGCGTCACTGATCGATCAGGTGCAAACCCAGACCGATCTGACAGTGCCGATCAGTACTTACTCGCTGTTCGACGGCTCGCCGGCACTGGTCACGGCCGCGGCGATCCTGCCCAACGACGAGCGGCCGCTGGGCGATCCGAAACAGACCTCGGTGCTGGTGTTCGTCGACAAGCTGACGCCGAGCAAACTGCAGGCGATCGGCACTGCCTATGGCCTGCAGAACCTGAAACTTGCCCCGGATGACACGCTCGCCGAGGAACAGCCTCGGGTGCCGCTGGACAGCACCGGTTACAGCCTCAGCGCGGACCTCGAACGCCCCGGCCGGCAACTGCTGTGGTCGCTGTTGCCAACGCTCGGCGGGGTAATGGCGGTGCTGATGCTGTTGACCGGGTATTTCTTGCGTCACGCCTTGCGATCTTCGACCTACGTCGACCACAGCTTCAGCACGCTGCAGGCCTCGAATCAGGCGCTGGAAGCCGCCAATCATGCGCTGGAAGCCAGTGAAGAACGTTTTCGCGCGGTCGCCGAAGCAGCGTCGGACTGGATCTGGGAGGTCGACAATCAACTGCGCCTGACCTACCTCTCGGCGCGCTTCAGTGAAGTGACCGGTTACCCGCAACCCCAGTGGATCGGCCAGAGCATCGGGCAATTGGTGTCATGCGATACCACGCCGCTGGAGCTGTGGCTGAAGAAACTTACCGAAGACAGCAACGCCAGTGATCTGCGTTGCACCTACCGCGATCACGCCGGGCAGCAACGTCATTGCCGGTTGTCGGCACGCCCGATCCTCGACAAACACGCCGTGAGCGGCTATCGCGGCACCGCCAGCGACATCACCGACGAAGTCGCCGCCCATGCGCAGATCCAGCACCTGTCCATGCACGACGCCCTCACCGGCCTGCCCAATCGCAACCAGTTGGCGCGTTATCTGGATGATGCACTGCAACTCAAGGAGCATGCGCCAGCGCTGTCGCTGCTGGTGATCGATCTTGACAACTTCAAGCCGATCAACGACTCCCTCGGCCACCCGGCCGGCGATGCCGTGTTGCAGGAAGTCGCCAGTCGCCTGCGCGAATGCACCCGTGAGCTCGACATTGTCGCGCGCCTGGGCGGTGACGAATTCGTCGTGGTGCTCAATGGCATGGACACTCGGCAGGAGGTCGACCGCTTTTGCACCCGGCTGGTCGAGAGCCTGCATCAGCCGATGGTCTTCGAACATCATCCGCTGCACGTCGGCGCCAGCATCGGCATCGCCCTGAGCCGGCGTCAGGGCTTCGTGCCCAGCGAGTTGATCCGTTGCGCCGACATCGCGCTGTATCAGGCCAAGTCCGAGGGCAAAAACACCTGGTGCTATTTCGAAGCGCACATGAGCGACCAGATCCAGACACGCCGGCAGATGGAAAGCGATTTGCGCGGCGCGTTGAAGAACGACGAATTCGTCCTGCACTACCAGCCGCGCTATACGGTCGACGGCAAGCACATCGTCTCGGTCGAAGCCCTGGTGCGCTGGCAGCATCCGACCAAGGGCCTGCTCGGGCCGGACGTGTTCATCGGCCTGGCGGAGCAAACCGACCTGATCGTGCCGCTGGGACGCTGGGTACTGCGCGAGGCCTGTGAAACCGCCCTCACCTGGCCCGCGGACATCCTGTTGTCAGTCAATCTGTCCCCGGCGCAGTTTGCCCTCAGCGATGTCGTCGAGGACGTGCGCGAAGTACTGGTGCAGACGCGTTTCCCGGCCAGTCGCCTGGAATTGGAAATCACCGAAAACGTGATGCTGGTCGACACCGACGGCGCGCTGGCCACGATGAATGCGCTCAAGCAACTCGGCGTGCGCCTGAATATGGATGACTTCGGAACCGGCTACTCGTCCCTCGGTTACCTGCGCGCCTACCCGTTCGACGGGATCAAGATCGACAAGCGTTTCATCGCCTCGATCAGCCACGGCGCCAATGACCGCGCGGTGGTCCAGGCGATCATTGGCCTGGGCAAAGCCATGGGTCTGACCGTGACCGCCGAAGGCGTGGAAACCGAGGAGCAACTGGAGATTCTCGGCAAGGATCAATGCAACGAGGTGCAGGGCTATTTCATGAGTCGGCCGATCGACAAGGGCGCGTTTGCGCAGTTGTTGAAAAGCGCCAGGGCCGAACCGGCCGATCATCCGTCGCCAAAGAAAGGACGCGTCATTTAGCCGGCCTTGCATCGCTGGCAATAATCAATCATCGAAATGCACACAGCCCGGCTCGACACGCTTCATTAATAAGGTGTTCGTGTTGACTTCAATGGGTTTTGTTCAGGGTGTGTTTAGGGCCGTCATGCTTGAATAGTCCTCGCCGCGGGCCAGGCTCAACGTCTATTTCGCGCCACACACAAGTTCAATGCAGGCGTCACCGGACTGTCAGGATTACGGTCAAAAGAACAACTTCACTAAAGGGTTAACGATGGATCGATATGATGCCCCGCTTGTTGTAGAACGCACTTCGCGGGCTGGAATGTTGACGGGATTGATTACGAGAAATCCATGCCTGAGCATTTTTTTCATGACACTGGCCGTGTTCATGGCGTTGCAGTACAAACCCGCTGTCCTCAACTACACAACACGCTTTGTCGACTTTGCCGAGTACATGTTGCAGCACGGCGTCACGCTGTTTCCGATTGCCGATGACCTCAAGCCTTATCCCGACTACACGGTCCTCAATACCTTGTTGGTCTATCTGGTTTCCCTGCCGTTCGGCCGGGTGTCCGTTCTTTCCATGGGTATTCCGTCCTGCGTAGCCGCGTCGCTGATGCTGGTATTCATTTATCGGCTGGGGGCGCTGCACAGCAAGAAATGGGGTGCGTATGGCGTGCTTTTCAGCCTGCTGACCTGGGCCTTTCTTGACGGCGTCAACTCGCTGGCCCTGGATATCTATCCGGCGCTGTTAACGGTGATGTGCTTCTACTTTGCCTATTCGGCGGAAATGAAAAAGGACCCGCGGCGCCTGGTGTTTCTGTACCTCGGCCTGGCGCTGGGATTCGCGTTTCGTGGGCCTATCGGCTTAATCGGACCGGCGAGTGTCATTGGCGCTTATTACTTGCTGAGCCGACAGTGGCGCATGTTGCTGCTGTTTTCATTGCTCTCGGGCGTGATTCTGGCTTTGGGGGTTGCGCTGCTGGCATGGGCGGCCTACTTGCAAGGGGGGCAAGCGTTCCTCGACGACGTGCTGAACATGCAAGGCATCGGACGTTTCGGTTCCGACCACGCGCCACGCTATTACTTCTACTTCTCCGCAGGCCTGTTTACCTACGGCATCACGGTGTTTTACGCCATTAATGTAATTCTCAAGAAGTACCAACAGTTCTTCCGCTCGACCCGCGATAAAGACATCGACCTGCTGCTGTATCTAACCGGGTGGCTGTTGGTGCTGCTGGTGCTGTTCACAATTCCAAGTTCGAAGAAAGCGCGCTACATCCTGGCAATCACCCCGGCGATTTCGCTGCTGGCCGCTTACCTCTTCGTCAGCAAGGAAACCAGTTTCGTCCGCGCCAGAAACGGCCTGATGAATTTCTGCCTGAAGTTGCCCCTGCTGGGGTTGGGGCTGCTGGTGGCGGTGCTGGTCTACAACAATTTCGCCGATGTCCCGTTACAACCCAACTACCTCGGCGCAGGCCTGGGGCTGTCTGCGTTGTTGAGCTTCTACCGTGTTAAACAGGAGTACTTCGTCGAACACCCCTATCGTGAGTTCATGACACTTTCCTATGGGGTAGGAGCCTTTTTGATACTGGATATGTTTTTCTTCAACCCGATCACCTACCACCTGGAACTCATGATCGAACCCACGCCAAAGTTTCTGCCATATTGGTTTTGGTGAAGCCTCTTCCTGATTCATGAGTCTGCGGCAGTACCGGCCAAGGTGCTGTGTCTTCCTTTCAAAACAACCCCACTTGGATCGTGGGTAGACGATTATTCGCGCAGGCTCCGCTGATCACAGGCAGTACCTTTGAGAGAAATGCCATCGAGCACATAGGCTTCCAGCGTGGATAAAAATGCCTCATCCCGTATAGATGCTCCAGTCAGAAGCCTGTAGTAAACAGGGCCATACAGCGCATCGATGACGTGCTCAAGATTCAGATCGGC
Source organism: Pseudomonas sp. GM30 (assembly GCF_000282275.2). Taxonomy (NCBI): domain Bacteria; kingdom Pseudomonadati; phylum Pseudomonadota; class Gammaproteobacteria; order Pseudomonadales; family Pseudomonadaceae; genus Pseudomonas; species Pseudomonas sp. GM30. The sequence continues at coordinate 165,584 of NZ_AKJP02000026.1, forward strand.
ACGAAACTCCCCTTGCTCGATGCCGCGTTGGAGCGCCGCTTTTGCGGCGGTTCGGCGAGGTTGGAGATAACCTTCGTTGAACAACGCCAATGTCGTGCTATCAAACTGCGCGGACCCAATCATCTCGCGCACGATTTTCCCGACTTCACCATCGTATACCGCCGCCAAGCGCCTGACTTGCTGGCGAATATCTTCACTGGCAGACGCCGTTTCATTGAAGCTCAACTGAGGCGAAACGACGGCAAGGAAGGCATCGACCGCCAGTGCTCCGCGACTGGGCCACCAGCGATAAATGGTGGTCTTGCCCACGCCGGCTCTGGCGGCTACACCCTCGATGGTCAGCCGATCAAAGCCATTCTGCTGCAGCAGCTCATAAGTCGCGGCGAGGATGACCTCCAATGTCGCTTGATTACGCCGCCTTGGGGCTGCCTTCTCAATACTCATCTGAATACTCTGGTATCGATTGTCTCTGCACGGTATGTGTCGAGAATCCTGGCCGCCCATGATACGCGAGAAGCTATTTGAGAGGCTGACGCCCCCGAATGCGTATCCAGGGAAGGCTTATGCATGCGGCCGCGAGCAACAGCAACACGACGGGAGGAAACAACACACTGTGCGCAGACACGGGCACCCTGTGAACAAAGATCGGAGCCAGGCTGGCCCCCAGAAATACAGAAAACGAATAGATTGCGATGGCCAATCCACGACTACCGTGATTGGCATGCTGCGAAATGGTCGAAATGATACCGGGCAACGTAATAGAGATGCCCAGCGACAACACGACCACCGAAACAGGCAGCAAAGGTTGCCAAACCGCAGCCATTACCAGCGCAATTGCCGAGGCAAACAAACCAATCCTGGTGGTGGTGATACCACCGACTTTGTTGATGATCGAGCCGGCTAAAAAGCTGCCTAGCATGCCGAACAGGGTCAAACCCCGAATCCACGCGTTATCCCACCCATGGGTATCAATAACGCCGTGAAGAGAAACCTGAAATACAACAAAGCTGAACAGCACCACCGGCGAAATAAGCCAGGCGGTCAGGATGACCGGATCCCGCACCAGTTGACTGATACTGCTGCTCACCAGATGGGGACGGTGATCACCATGATCATTGCGTTTCCAGCCCAGCAACGCCAGAGCACATGCGCAGGCGGCGTAGCTGACCGCTCCCGTAGCCATCAGTGCCGGGAAGGCCAATCGGCTTTCCTGAGCATACGTCTGGGCGATGGGGGCGGCCGCGATAAATGAAAAACTCATCATCGCCAAGCCAGTGGGCCTCAGAGCAACTGGCAGGCTTTCGCCAATCATTGCCAATCCGATAGGGGCGATGCTGGCGGCACATACGCCCTGAACAGCACGCGCAACCAGTTCCCACTGAAAACCTGGGGCAAACGCTACGCCGAGTGTCGCAACGCTGGTCGCCGCGACGCCGAGCACCAGCACGATCTGGCGCCCATATCGATCCGAAACCGGCCCCCAAAGAAGAAACCCCATCGAGTAGGCGACGCCAAATATCGTGCCCACCAGCGCCGCCGTTTCCGCAGATACACCAAAGTGTTGGGCGATGCCATCGGCGATGGGAATGGTTACATAGAGCTGACCAGAAGCCATCAACCCTGCACACATCAAGGTGGCAAGTAGACAGAGCGAACGAAAGTACATGGATAAACCTGAGCTGAAGGATGTTCGATGAAGTAGGCGCGAGCCCTCTCCCACTCGCAGCGGAGGTAAGGCTTGCAGGGCTGAGCATGGCTCATTGCGAACACATACTGTAACGATACGTAGCGTATCGCAAGAGATAATTAGTTTTACGTGATCCCCTTCCCTCGCGGCTCAGTCACTGACGACGGCTGCTCGCGGATGGTCTTGACACGTCAATTTAACGCAACTACAGTTGCTATAAGCCTGTCGAATACCTTGTCTGGACGGCTGATTCAGCGCAGGAATCGTCCTGCGCGACAACAGGGTTTGACAGGCCCCCCGCAAAACAAGCTGTGTACAACGACCAAATTAAAACAATAACCAGCCTACGGTTGACACAATGAAAATACACTGGCCGAAGTCCATCCTTACTATTGCTGTCTATTCAAATTGCATTGCGGCTTTTGCCAATGGGCTTGCAATAAACGAACAAAGTTCAAGTTCCGCTGGAACTGCTTATGCAGGTCGTTCATCCAGCGTGAATGATGCCAGTACGATTTACGGAAACCCTGCTGGATTAACCAGGTTAAAACGAGCGGAGGTCAGTGGTGGGGTTGCCGTATTTTCAGCAAAGGATGACCTCAGCAACACTTCGGGCGGTTCCCCAGGCGGGACCAACAAGGGGGATTCCATCCCTATAGGCGCCATTCCATTCGGTTTTCTGTCTACACCAATCAATGACCGTGTTTCCACAGGTATTGGCATCTATGTTCCTTTCGGACTGATCAATGATTACGAAGGCAGTTTTGCTGGTCGCGGTTTGGGCTCTTACAGCAATGTACAAGTTGTCGCTGTTCAGCCCGCGATTGCTTACCGGATAAGCGACAACATATCTGTGGGCTTTGGCCCCACTATCAACTACGGCAAGGGCAAGTTGGAAAACGATTTGAATACCGGTGGACTACCACCCGCATTGGGGGGGACGGGTAGAGATACGCGGGTCAGTATCAAAGGCGACGATACCGCGCTTGGTTATAACCTGGGTGTAATGGTAGACATCAATAAAGACACCACCTGGGGGCTTACTTATCATTCCAAGGTCGATTTGCATATGGGCGGAAATACCTCGATCAGCAACGCCCCCAATACACCGCTTTCAATAATAACGGGCACGCCCACACCTGGCACTTTGGCTCAAGCGTTAAATGGAGAATACTCGGCAAAACTGGATGTGACCCTTCCCGAGTCGATTGACACGTCCATCACTCACAAATTTGATGATCAGTGGACACTGTATGCCGGACTGTTGTGGACGCGCTGGAGCCGAATCAAGAGCCTTAATGTAAGAAATAGCGGATTGTCAGCTCCAGCAGACGCCATGTTCGGAGAAATTAGCGAAACGATGGACTGGAAAGATACCGTTGCCGCATCGATTGGCGCCTCCTACAAGTTGACAGACAGTCTGGTCCTGCGCAGTGGCTTTGCCTATGACCCCTCCCCGGCAGGAAATGACAACCGCAGTGTAAGAGCACCTGTCGGCAATCGAAAAACCATTACCTTCGGGGCCGGTTACTCGCCCACCCCTGATCTGACGTTCGATATGGCGTATGCCTATTTGTGGGAAAGCACCGCGTCGGTCAATCAGCCCGGAAGAAATATAACCACCGATTCAGGCTTGTCACTTCCGATTGTCCCGGCCTACAAGGCCCAGTATGACAACAGTGCCCACGGCCTTACAGCCCAGCTTACCTACCGTTTTTAACTACCACTCGGGCACCCTCTCGAACGAGAGGCCTCACCACATATATGCACTGTCTCACCCCGGAAAAAATCCGTCGGGTATGAGGCCTTGCTCCTCCGGCATAGGCGATGAACATCAATATCTACATCAAGGGCCAACTCGTTCCTACCCAGGATGTCCTCAACTGGGAAAAACGTCGTACCCACCGTGTGCTAAAAAAGCTGGGCGTGTCATTTGACTCGAATTGGTCGCTGGAACGCTTACGGAAAACACTGCTAGAGAGAAAAATGCAGCTCGGCAATGAGGGGCTACGCACGCTTTTGCGAACAGAGCTGGCGACCGCTGAAATGCTGACCAAGGTCATCGCTGGATTGTCATTCAACCAGCGACGTTTCAGCGTCATTGAGATTCTGGTCGATCACGGCCGTGCAGAAGATTTCCTGCGCTGGTTTATTGAGTGCGGGATTAAAAATGATGAGGTCTCGATGATCGCCGCAGCGCCCGATCACTATGTCATTCACACCGACGGGAATAATTGCCAGGAAGTCATCGAGACGACTGGTGGTTCGCCTTTAGCCACCCACTTTTTCATCGACTACGAAGACTTGAGCAGCTTGAAATCCCCCGTAGACCCCAGCTACGCCTACCAGATTGCCGGTGTCGCCAGAGACTCCACCGGCCTCGCGATAGGGGGTGTCAGGCATCAATTCAGAAATGAGGCCAATGGATTTCGCGCGAAACTGACCGTCGAATTTCCCTACGCCGTCATGCCGTGGCTGATTCGCTGCCATCGATTTCATCTGGCCAGTGAGTTCTCGAACTGGATCGAAGCGGCCGCCCGTGCTGACTATCTGGCCTCTGAAAACTCAGCAAGCCACTGGAAGCCTTGTTAACCACCAAGCCTACGCAAATGCCTTGATCGAACGACTGACGCCCCGCTCGATCTCCAGATCGGAGCTTCCCGTACGGGTGATCAGTGCTCGAAAAAACAGCGGGGAGCAGGCGCACTCGAGAAACTCCCGAGGTTGGGTTTGCTCGGGTAGCTCTCCCCTTTCTATTGCGCGCTCTACCAGTTTTCCACTTAATTCGAAGCGCTCCAGCCAGAATGAATCCCGCTCTCTCTGAATGGAAACGTCCTGGCTCCCGAGTGCAATAACCAACTGAAGCAAGCCCAACACACGTGGGCTTTCCAGTGTGGTCCTCAGGTGCAGCAACAAGGCATGAAGATCCCCTTGCAATGAGCCTGTGTCAGGCAATGGCACATCAAGCTTTGCCTGAGCCCTGGCGACATCAGCGACCAGCTCCAGCTTGGAGGGCCAACGGCGATAGATAGACGTTTTGTTAACGTTGGCTTTGGCAGCAACCTCTGGAATTTCAAACCCGCTGAAGCCTTTTTCTTCAAGCAGGGAAAGGGTTGCGCTATGGACAGCAGAAATTACCTGGGCTGAGCGACCACCCACGCGTCTACTGGGTGCCTGTTGTTGGTTTTTTTCATTCATCTCATGTTTTTCATCAATAGACACGGTGAACCGAGCAGGTGTCTTGAGCCAAAGCGGGCAACTGCCGCCTACATTAGCGCTTATTCCAAAAAGGCGGAACCCAATACAAAACGCTCAGCTTGTACTCGATGAAATTCAGGTCGCCGCATTCTTCCAGCGCGGGAATTTAGATTTTCATCTCACGCATTTTTTCAACTGTCGTGCGGCTATAGGCTGCAGACGATCAGATGTACTCGAGCCTAAAGACATCTCATGACCGCTCTGCAGCGGCTTCCTCACAACAAAGAGACTGTTATGAATAGTGCCAGCGATATCGAAACACTCATCCGCGCTCAAGAAGACTTGCGTTATGCGGCAATCCTTGAAGGGGCATACGACACGTTTGCCAACCTTTCCCACCCCGACCTTCAGTACGCCCACTCCAACGGAGTTATTGATACGGTCGACTCTTACCTCAAGAAGTGTCGAGAAGGATTCTATGTTTACCATCAGGTCGAGCATCCGATCGACAGCATCCGCATAGAAGGCAGCGTTGCTCTGGTGTTCGGTGAGATGAACGCGCAAATCACCTCCGGCGGTGTCCCCAAGACTTTGCGCAATAAGTCGCTCGCAGTATGGGTCAACGATGGCGATACCTGGAAATTCCTGGCTTACCAGCCAACCCCCATCGCCTGATCTTCAACTACCGGGACACTTCTAATGTCACTCATGGATTTCACCTGTGTTTCACAGCCCGGTCGCGTCATCTTCGGCCAAGGCGCAATCGGCAAACTGGAAGAAGAGATCGACCGCCTTGGATCGAGGCGTGCGCTCATCTTGTGTACACCCGAACAGCGTCCCCAGGCCGAGCGAATCGCTCAGATCCTGGGAAGTCGAGCTGCCGGAATTTTCGACAAGGCGGTCATGCATGTCCCGATCGAGTCTGCCCGGGAAGCACGTGAGGTTGCCCGCAATCTCGGGGCAGATTGTGCTGTGGCGATAGGTGGCGGCTCGACCACTGGCCTCGGCAAGGCGATTGCCCTGGACTCCGGGCTCCCTATCCTCGCCATCCCGACCACCTATGCCGGTTCGGAGATGACGCCGGTGTACGGCCTGACCGAAAACGGAATCAAGAAGACGGGGAAGAACCCGCGCGTGCTGCCGAAGACGGTTATCTATGACCCTGCCCTGAGCCTTTCGCTTCCGGTCGGGCTCTCGGTCACCAGCGGTATCAATGCCATTGCCCACGCTGCAGAGGGCCTGTACGCCCAGGATGGCAACCCGGTGATGTCGTTGCTCGCCGAGGAAGGCATTCGCGCACTTGCCAGCGGGCTTCGCCTTATCGTCAACGCCCCTGAAGATATCGCGGCGCGTAGCAATTGCCTGTATGGCGCCTGGTTGTGCGGCACGGTATTGGGCAACGTCGGCATGGCGCTTCACCACAAGTTGTGCCACACATTGGGCGGCAGTTTTAATTTGCCCCATGCACCGACTCATACCGTGGTGCTGCCTCATGCCATCGCCTACAACGCCGCACACATACCTGAAGCGGCCCAGCGCATTAACCGCGCCTTGGGTGCCGAAGGCGTAAGCGCAGGGCAAGCGCTCTATGACCTGGCCGCTTCGCTCGGTGCGCCATTGACGCTTCAGGAGCTAGGGATGAAGGAGGCTGATCTGGACCGTGCCACCGAGATCGCACTGGCCAACCCCTACTGGAACCCTAGGACAATCGAACGTGCGGCGATTCGCGAACTGCTGCAAAACGCGTTCGAGGGCAATCGTCCGATGTAAGGGTTCTCCGGCCAAGGCGGCGAACCTGGGCCGGAATTTCAGACCTTAGCGCGTCCAGTATTTCTCGTATTGCTGCGCTTCAAACTCTTCCAGCAGGAAGTCGATGAACAGGCGTGTCTTGGCCGGCATGTACCGTCGGCTCTGGAATGCAATATTGATCGTGAGGCTCGGCAGGCGCCAGTCATCCAGCACAGAGACAAGGCGACCGGAAACGATATCGTCGTGAATGATGTACATCGGCTGCACCAGGATGCCCAAGCCTGCCAAAGCCGCTGCTCTGACAATCTGCCCATCGTTGGTTTCCATTTTGGGTACAACCGTGATGGACGCCTCGGTGGTGCCCTGCCGGAAGTTCAGGATTCCAGGCTGGTTGGCGTGGCTGTAAAGCAGCATGTCGTGGTCTGCCAGGTCTTGCACCTGTTTCGGACTTCCACGCTGATGCAGATAATCCGGTGAGGCGGCGAGGATACGTCGGGTCTCTGCGAGACGCCGGATAGTGATATTGGAGTCTGGCTCGAACTCTCGGGTTCGTATGGCCAGGTCGATATCCGTATCCATGATTTCGTAGTAGCGGTTGGCACCGACCACCTTGACCTTGAGCTGTGGGTAGCGCTTGCAGAACTTGGGTAGTAACGGCGAGATGTGGAGCATGGCAAAGGAGACCGAGGCGGTAACCGTGAGCGTACCGGCAGGTTCGGCCTGGGAAGACGTGAGTGAGGCTTCAGCCTCATTGAGTTCGGCCAGTAGTGCCTTGCAGCGTTTATAGAACTCACTGCCGGCAGATGTGAGGGACAAACGCCGGGTGTTGCGCTCGATCAGTTTGACATTGAGACGACTCTCGAGCGCGCCCAAATGGCGGCTTGCAGAGGCATTCGAGATATTCAGCTGCTCAGCGGCTTTGGACAGCGTGCCCAGCTCGGCTGTAGTTACGAACAACTCCAGCTCTGTCATTCGATCCATATTGACCCGCCTTGACTTGTTTTTATTGTTCCAATATTGGAATACACAATTCCAATTAATGGGTTTTACCTCATTTTTTGAAACTATAACTTAGCTCAAGTCTGAACAGAAGCACTGAACCCGGTGCGTCTTGCCAACGACCGAATTGCCACTCACTGACAAGAACAACAGGAGTTCCAATGCGTAATCTCGATGAAACAACGATCACGCAGGAAGTACTCGCGCGAAACGTAGGCACGCGGGACAGACGCCTGCATCAGATCATCACGGGCCTGGTCCAGCATCTCCACGCGTTCGCCAGAGAGGTTCAGCTCACCGAACAGGAATGGGAAAAAGGCATTGAATTTCTGACCAGCGTGGGCCAGATCTGCAGCCCCGTGCGCCAGGAATTCATTTTGCTTTCCGACATACTGGGTTTGTCCACGCTGGTCATTGCCCAGAATCATCGCAAGCCGGATGGGTGCACCGAGGCGACCGTGTTTGGCCCCTTTCACGTCGCGGACGCGCCATTCATTGAATCAGGTGCAGACCTGTCGAAAAATCTGCCGGGGACACCGTGGTTCGTACGGGGAACCGTCCGAGGCTTGAGCGGCGAGGTGGTGCCTCACGCGGTACTGGAGGTTTGGCAAGCCGATGACCAGGGTTACTACGATGTTCAGAAACCGGGCCTTGATGCATATGAAGGGCGAGGCATTCTCAGGGCGGATGCCCAAGGGCACTTTCACTTCAGAACCATCGTTCCGGAGGCCTACCCGATCCCCCATGATGGCCCCGTTGGCAATTTGCTGGCCGCATTGGAGCGCCATCCCTGGAGACCCGCGCACCTGCACTTCATGGTGTCGGCCGAGGGCTATGAACGCCTGGTCACCCATGTGTTCAAGGAAGGTGGCGAATACCTGGACTCCGATACCGTTTTCGGTGTTCGCACATCGCTGATCGCCGAATGGGTCAAACATGAGGCAGGCATTGCCCCCGACGGCACGCAGTGTGATGAGCCATTTTGTACGCTGGACTTCGATTTTGTGCTCAAGCCAAGCGAGCCCGACTGACAGCAGCCCCGGCCATGGCCGGGGCGTCCATTTCAGCGCGTGGTTCGCTCTAGAGGCTGGAGGTCCGATTGTGCTTCGACATCCTCGAGCACACCAAAGAAGTCGTTCTGCGGACTATGTCGCGCATAGTCCTGGAAGTAGGTGTAGACCCGATCCGCCAGCGGCATCGAAACGCCTGAGTGTTTGCCTGCCGATGTGACCAGCCCCATGTCCTTGAGCATTTGCGCTGCAGTAAACGCAGGCGCGAAATTGCGCGCCTTGAGGGTATCTATCTTGTACTTCACCAAGGGCGAAGCAATGACACTTGATGCCATGACCTCCAGCAAAACGTCCCAGTCGACATCACCCTTGCGACCCAAGGCCAGTGCTTCGCCCATCAGTGCCGCTGTTGAACCGACCATATGGTTGATCGCCAGTTTGAGGTAGCGGGCCTGGTGCGCCGAACCGACCTGGTAACAGGTCGCAGCAAATGTGGCGAAGATGGGTTCCAGCGCTGTACACGCCGGCTTTGCGCCTGAGGCGAACACGGTGAGCATTGCCTTGCGCGCCAACTCGGTGCTGCCCGAAACAGGCGCGCAGACGTAATCGATGCCACCTGCGGTGGCAGAGGCAGCGATGGTTGCGGAGGCTTCGGGAGAGACCGTGCTCATATCCGCAAAGATTTTCCCGGCAGCCATATGGCTCAAGACCTGAGCACTGACGTTGATCAAGGCGCTGTCGTCAGGAAGCATCGAGATCACGATATCAGCCCTCTGTCCCAGCTCGGCAATACTTTCACAAGGCTGAGCGCCTCTGGCGGCACAGGCCTCTACCGCTTGTTTGTTCATGTCGAAAATCAGCAGGCAATAGCCTGCGTCCAGTAGGTGCTCGCACATGGGAGTGCCCATTTTTCCCAGACCGATCCAGCCGATGACAGGTGCGTTCATACGAAGCTCACGCCTCCTGCGTAAAGGCAGAAGTTGCGAAAGACCGATGCGTTCATTTTTGTGCTTTTCATTTTTATACCGCTCTCCATTGGTGGATTTACGTCACAGGCAACCTAGCAAAACTGCCTTTGCCCACCTACGACGCCCCCGGAAATGTGTTTTCCACCAGTCGCAATAGTTCGGGATAGACGCTCGCTGGCTGAACGCCTCGTGCGCTTTTCCATTCGCGAAATATTGAATTTCACCCACGGCATTTATCCCGTGGCGTCGAAGCTTTAGCGTCAGCACCGACAGCTGGGTAACCCCGTTGTAAACGCTACCTTTCACTACTGAACAACGAGGCCGGCAAGATGAGCGACAACGTAAAGCACATTGTGATGTGGAATCTCAAAGGCCGGAACGATGCTGAACGGCACCAGGCCGCCCGGCAGATCAAAGCATCCTTCGACAGCCTGCTCGGCCGTATTCCTGGCATGACACACCTCGAAATCGGCGTGGATTTCAGCCGCATCGAGTATGCGTGTGATGTGGTGCTGTATTCGGAGTTTGTTTCCAGGGAAGCACTTGAAAACTACGCCGTGCACCCGGAACACCTGCGCGTCAAACAGGAGCTGGGAGATCTTCGAATTGCCCGCTATCAGGTGGATTACTGCTCCACGGCTCAACCACCGGGGCTGTAAGTTCGCGTAGCGACTCCCCCAGAGGCATCTACCCTCCCCGACCCGCGTTGCAAGCACACCGTCGTATAACAATAACAATAGAGGTACAAAAAAAATGAATCAGAATCGCTGGATCGTACTGGGAGGATGTTTCCTTGCGTACTTGTTTGACGCCGTGGAAATCGTCCTCCTGTCGTTGGCACTCCCCTCCATTCGCAGCGACTTGGGGCTTTCTGCCACTCAAGGTGGTCTGCTTGTCACCGCCACCTTGATCGGCATCGGCGTGAGCAGTGTAACTGGCGGCTATGTAGCGGATAACCATGGACGTAAAACGGCGCTGCTGACTGCCTTGATCACCTTCGGTGTATTCACTGCAGCGATCGCAATCGTGCCCAATTTCACCTGCTTTTTAATCCTGAGGTTTTTGGCCGGCATTGGCCTGGGGTCGGTGTGGAGCGTTGTATCTGCCTACATCGTGGAAACCTGGTCAGTCCAAAGCCGCGGACGCGCCGCGGCCTTCGTGATCAGTGCATTCCCGGCAGGCGGGGCCGTGGCAGCGCTGGTCTCCGGCCACTTTCTGCCAGATTGGCGAATGATGTTTCTGATTGCCGGCGCCGCCGTGCTGCTGCCGGTACTGACGATTGCCATCCTCTTTCGCGAGTCTGCCAAATGGACTACGCAAAAGGCCGCACATGGCGCTGCCCCTGTGGTCGTCCGGGATGTATTCGAGCCCTCTTTGCGCCGTACGACCATTCTCGGCACGCTGATGTCGGCGTTTGCCCTGACAGGCTACTGGGGCGCGATGGCCTGGCTTCCTACCTACCTCGCCGTTGAGCGAAACCTGCCCTCTACATCGGTTGCCTACTTTGTAACGATACTGAACGCAGGCATGTTCATCGGCTACAACGGCTTCGGCCTGCTGGCTGACCGTATTGGCCGACACCGCACTATCGTGATCACCTTGCTGGGTGTCGCCGCAATCATGCCGATCTATGCCCTGACCAATGATCACCAAGTGCTGCTCTGGCTCGGTCCGCTGTTCGGTTTGTTCACGGCATTTTTCGGACTGTTCGGATCCTATCTTGCCGAACTGTTTCCGACCCGGGTTCGTTCTACCGGAGCCGGCTTCTGCTTCAACGTCGGACGCGGCGTATCGGCCCTGGCGCCATTCGCTCTGGCGGGGATTTCGGGGGCTATCGGGTTCAGTGGTGGGCTGATTGTCTGCGCCGGCTTCTTCGGTCTGGCAGCGTTGGTTGCACTGATGTTGCCCAGAGTCGGTATGCATTCAGCAGAAACAGCAACCAAGACCTTGAGCCAGCCGATTGGCCGCCTGCGCGGCCACTCACTCAAGTAACCACTTCATTCAGAAACGGCGATGACGCTGTCCGGCATCATCGCTGTTTTCCTGAGACGATTCAGACCCGATCGGCCAGCATCATGCTCGCCGCTTTTTCGGCAATCATGATCGTGCTCAAGTTGGTATTCGCACTGGTGATCACGGGCATGATCGAAGCATCGACCACCCTCAGCCCTTCGACTCCCAGCACCCGGCACTGAGCGTCGACCACGGCATCCGGATCAGATGCATGGCCCATTCGGCAAGTACCTGCCGGATGCCCCATCGGCGCAATGGCGCCCAGAATCTCGGCATCGCTCATCGGTTTTCGTCGGCTAGCACTGGCGATCCAGCGACCTGGCCTGAACCTCTTTGAGAGTAGCCACCTGGACAAAATGGAAGGGCCGTTTAACAACGCCTTGGCCCCAATGTTCATGATCAGGCCCGCCAGACCTTGCTGATTGAACTGATTGGCAGCCATCACCGGCGGCATGATGAACGCATCATGAAAGCAGGATCTGAATCCGGGCTCCGCCAACAGCGATTCGGCGAAACGGGCCGCCAGCAGCATCCTTTCGGTATCCAATGGATCGCTGAGAAAATCAAACTCAACGCTGGGCGGAATCTGCGGATCCGCGGACACCAGCTCGACTCTGCCGCGAGAGTTCGGGGCGTACAGCGCAGCGCTGAACATCGCCAGGTCCGTGCCGAAACTCCGTGCACTGACACGTCCAAGAAACGCAAGAAACAGATCACCCTGTGTTGTGTTCTTCAAGCCAGATGAATGCCTGACCCCGGCACAGGCAAAGGCACGTAACGCAGCCTTCTGCCGCGCCAGGCGGGGAAGCGTCAGTACCATCTGCAAATAAGGATGGTTTTGCAGATTCTGTCCCACGCCTCGAAGATTGATACGAGTCTGGATACCGAGGGCATTCAACGCGGCAGATGCACCGATCCCGGAACGCATGAGAATTGCCGGCGAATGGATCGCTCCGGCACTCAGGATCACTTCATGTGCGGCGATACTGTGCACCTCGCCATCTTTTTTGTAGATGACTGCGCACGCGCGATTGCCGGACATCTGGATCGACTCCACCGCCGCGTCGGCAATGATTCGCAGGTTGGTCCGGGCACGTACCTGAGCTGTCAGATAGCAGCTGGCACTGGAGGAACGCTGGCCGCCAACCGCCGCATAAGGCATGTTGAAAAAACCGCAATCCGGCTGTTCGTTGATGTCATCGATCACCTCGACTCCTTTGCCCGCCAGCACATCGCGTATCTTGCGAACGAAGCCTGGAAGTTCAACCTCCGACGGGCGTCGAATTTTAAACGGCCCGGCTGGCACAGCGGTTCTATCGATATCACCTTCGGCCTTGCGGAAAAAAGGCAAGACCTGCTCCCACCCCCAGCCCTCAGCACCCAACTCCACCCACCGGGCAAAATCCGTTGGCAGGCCACGCAGGGTCCACATGCCATTGATACTGGAGCCTCCGCCCAACACCCGTGCCTGCGGATAAGGATACCCGGGACCACCTGCCCTTCGCCTCGCCGCAAGGTTACTCCAGAAATAGCCTGGATTGAGCGATGCCGAAGGAAACGCATCATTGATATCGTCAGGCATGGCGTGGGGAGGCGTATCGCGGCCGGCTTCCAATAACACGACATCAGCCAGATCCCCCTCGGATAATCGTGCCGCCAGCACCGCTCCGGCAGTACCGCCCCCGACAACAAGATACGTCTTGCGCATATGCGAACCAGCCTCTCTTTTTATTGGATGTTTGCAGGGATCAACCCGCGGCATTTCAGCGTGGGATACCCATTGCACGATGGAGATAGTTGAAAGCGATGAGCAGCGAGCCGGCCTGACTGAATTCGTCGAGAAACGCGGTCACTGTCGCCGTTCCGACTTCGTCGCATGGTAGTTTTCGAGCGGAGGCAGCAACAACGGCCATAACTGAAAATGAGTTTTTCAGCGATAAACGTGACTGCTCCTCCAGGATGGGGGACAAAAGCAGTCATCTGCAGCAGGAAAAAAATAAAGGTATCGCCCGCTTTCGCGAGCGACACCTTCATCCACTGCCCGCTAATCAAGCCTTGTTGTTCGCCTCTTCCAGCGCTTTTTCAGCGTTGAACCCGTCGAAGTTCTCGAATACGCCCAGAAAGCCCGGCACGGTCACTTCCCGCGCCCAGTCGCGCTGTAGTTCGCAGTATATTTGCACCCGGCTGATGAGTTTCGCCCCCGCCTGTTCCATTCTGCGCAACGCCGCCTCGTGCGCGGCGAGCGATGTGCCGCCGACCGCATCGACCGGCACATAAACCTCATAACCTTCCTGGATCGCGTCGAGCACCGGGAATGTCAGGCACGCTTCGGTCCAGAGTGCAGTCATGATCAGCTTCTTGCGCCCGAGCGCCTTGACGGCCTGCTTGAATTGCGTGTCCTCCCAACTGTTGATCGATGTGCGGTCATAGGTCGGTAGATGGCCGAGCACCTTTTGCAACTCCTGAATCGGCGGCTTGTTGCGGCCGGTCGCGACATTGACTGTCGAGTGGATGATCGGAAGGTTGTAGTTGACCGCCGCCTTCGCGACGCTGGTGATGTTGAAGACGAGTTCATCACGCGGCATCGAGCGGATCGAAGAAACCTGAACAGGCTGATAATCGATGATGATCAACGCCGAGTTTTCCGGGGTCAGTAGTTGATCGGTATGGGGGTTGCGGAGAGTCTCGCTTGCCATTGGTAAATCCTTTTCATGGGTGACGCACGTTTGTGAATCAGGCCGAAGCCTGTGCGGGTGATGGATTCCGAGACACGTGCGAATGACGCCATGCCCGGAAAATCCATTGTGCTGTTCCCATGTTCGACGCAGTAGTAGCATTGCGCGACGTGCTGTGTCGCGAAAAGAGGAACGCAAGCGTGGACATCGAAGAACTGCAGACCTTCGTGGAAGTGGCTGATGCCGGGGGCATTTCGCAGGCTGCCCTGCGGCTTGGCGTATCGAAATCGATCGTCAGCCGCCGCCTGGCTCGGCTTGAAACCGAATTGGGTGTGCAACTGCTGGCCCGCTCCACGCGCGGGGCGGCGCTTACCGAGGCCGGGGCGACGTTCCGGGACTACGCCGCCAGGGTTTGCACCGAGATCGACATCGCCAAGGAAACGATCCTGCCCGCCGGCGCCCTCCGCGGCCGCTTGCGCGTGGCCGTGCCACTGTCGTTCGGCCCGAGTCACTTCGCCCCGATGCTGGCAGAAATGGCGCGTCGGCACCCGCAGCTGCACATCCAGACCTGTTACAGCGATCGCTTCGTTGACCTGATTGCCGAGGGGTACGATTGCGCCATCCGGGTGGGCTATATGCAGGACTCCAATCTGATCGCCAGACGAATTGGCCCGGTCTACGGCAAGCTCGTCGCGAGCCCCGCCTACATCAACGCGCACGGCGCGCCCGAGACACCGGATGAACTGATGGCCCATCAGGCGCTCATGCAGGGCACCGAAGCCTGGCAATTCATGGATGGCGACAAAATCATCACGGTTCGTCCGCAAGGCCGCTTCAAGGCCGACAACGGCATCGCCCTGGTCGCCGCCGCGACCGCAGGCCTCGGCGTCGCCTACCTGCCCGACTGCCTCACCCATGAACACGTGGCATCCGGCGCACTGGTGCCGATCATGACAAACCATCCTCCCCCTCCGGCCGGTGCCTACATCATCCGCCCGCCGGGTCCGCACCCTGCGCGAAAAATTCGTGTGCTCACTGAACTGCTGATCGAGTTCTTCGGCGAAACGCCACACCTGGCGGTGCAGCCGCTGTCACATCAGGCAGACTTCAGGTGATGCGGGCAAGCTATCCAGAAATGCGCCAATCTGGCGCTTGCATCGCAAGTGCACCGTCGGGACCTGCGGGCCAATGGCCTGACGCACGGCCTCGATACCAGGGCGATAACCACGATCGAAATTCCATACAAAGTTCAGGAAGGTCAGGAACGCCCGATCAAGCTTCTCCGTACAACCTGCAGCAAGGTCTGCACGAGGTCGATTCAATACGCTGCGCAAGATCACCCGAGTGAAGCAGGTGAACCGCGGCGTATCGAGCCAAATGACCAGATCGGCACGAGGCAGGCGCAGGTCGAATGTGCGCCGGGCATAGTTGCCCTCACAGATCCAGACATCTGCTGATATCGCTTCTCTGACGCGTGCGCGAAACTGCTCGGCGTCTGGCTCGATCCAGCCGGGTTCCCAAAACAAAGTGTCCAGATGCACCACGGGCAGATCGAGACGCCTGCCCAAGGCGCGGGCAAGGGTAGATTTACCGCTGCCGGCATTGCCAAGAATTACAATCCGTTGCATGGGAACTTCCTGTCGAGAAAAAAGCCGGCAATTGTGCGGTTTTTGCAGGGTCAGTTAAAGACTGATAGATAACCGCGCCATCGACGTAAGTTTTTGCGGGCTGTTTTGTTTTTTGCAGGTCGGGCAACGTGCCGCCATCGTTGAGTGGCTGCTTTCGGCCAAAAGCGGACGTCGGCAGGCGACCGCTACCGGCCAGTAGCGGACATCCGGGAACTACTGCTTCCGGCCAAAAGCGGTCAGTGACAATATTCGCATAGGCTACCGCTCAGCTTCCCGAAGACCGATCTCGACTATTCGTTAGGTACAGCACCATCGCTGCACGAGCCGCATCTTTGATTACCTTCAGCCTCAACCAAGGTGATATTCGCGCCTTTATCAGCCAGGTGATACGCCAGCGAAGCGCCCACGATGCCGACACTAATGACAACGACTCGTTTGCCCAGAGCATTCCCATATCAACCTTCATTCTGTCGACCTGAAGGCGGTTCATTGTCTGCCTCTGGTCGATTTCTGCTTGTCGTAATGGGCAGCAGTTGTCGTCCAGAAAGTAGATGTAGATTTGTCTGAAGTGGCGAAATAGCTGCCAAAATCATCGTGTTAAAACGCCGCCTGAAATGGTAGCAAGATAAGCGCGTGAGTGTTGTTGGCACTGGAGGGTACCGAAAATTCGTTCAGCTACTACGGCAAGCGTCATCAACGACTATAGTCATTGGTGAGCCAGAGCGAATCCGACCATTCCCCTGCCAACCTGGCCTAATCCAATTCCGCGATTACACGGCGGATCTTCTTGTGTTCCTTGATGCGGAACGTGAATGTTTCGCTGCCGAAATCACTCAGGCTCAGGCTGAGTTCGAGGCAGCGTTGTCTTTTTTGAACCCCTTGATGGTGGATGGAGTTATCCCGCCGGGCACGTCGCATCCCACTGAGCACGTCCCAACCACCCATCTATCAAGGGTCAAGCAATGAATACTTTAGAGTTCGATGATGCACAAAAAACCAATGGCGACCTGGTTCAGGGTCCGCTGCCGGCCGGTACTGTCGCGCCCGACTTCACTCTTCACGCAACCCCTGATCAACAGTTGTCGCTGCGTGAGCTAAAGGGAAATCCCGTGATATTGGCGTTTTATCCCGCTGACTGGACTTCGGTGTGTGGTGACCAACTGACCTTGTACAACCAGTTGTTACCCACCTTCAGAGAATACGGTGCGGTGCTATTGGGTATCTCGGTTGACAGCGCCTGGTGTCATCAGGCCTTTGCCAAAGATCGAAATTTCCACTTCAGCCTGCTGGCCGATTTCGAGCCCAAAGGGGCGGTGGCACGGCAGTATGGAGCGTACGAGTCCCAGCTCGGAGTTTGTAAGAGGGCACTGTTCGTGATTGACAAGGAGGGGGTGGTCGCCTGGAGCTACATCTCACCAATGGCAATCAACCCTGGGGCGGACGGCATTCTGGATGCGCTGGATGCTCTGGCGAATTCACCACAAAGCACGCCAACCAAAAATTAACAGGTGATTACATGGCCACTCTCAAAGTCCCGGTAAGTGCCAACGACCATCGCCAGGGAAGTGCGCATGCCAAGGTCACCTTGGTGGAATTTGGTGACTATGAATGTCCTTATTGCGGTGAAGCGTATTGGATGGTCAAAAATCTGCAACAGCATTTTCGCGATGATTTGCTGTTCGTGTTCCGTAACTTTCCTCTGACCACCGCTCACCCGCATGCGCTGGGTGCAGCGGTCACCGCGGAGCATGCCGGGAGTCGAGGGTTCTTCTGGGAGGCTCACGACGAATTGTATGAAAATCAAGATCGATTGGGCCTGCCGCTGTATCGCGCCATTGTTCTAAAACACGGCCTTTCCAGCGAGGAACTCGACGTTGCCATGCGAGAGGACACTTACATCCCCAAAATACAATCCGACTTCAATGGCGGTGTACGCAGCGGCGTGAACGGTACTCCGGCGTTTTACTTTGACGGGCTTCGCTATGACGGGGTCCCAGAGTTCAACGAGATGAGTCAGATGATTGAGCTTCTGTTAGTGCGCGGACGAAATCGCTAGATTGCGACATCGGCCTGGCATCACCCACACCAGAGCCGAGGGCAAACCAGCGTTAGCTTCCTTCTACATTAAAGAGGTGTACACGGAGCCGGCAGCTAATGAAATCTTTGAAGTATTATGAAAAAAATCGACACGCCACATGGTTGGAGTTGTTTTTCGACCTGACTTTCGTAGTGACGATAGGCCAGGTTACGCATACTCTCGGACATGTTCATGAAGGCCACTTTGAACATAAGCAATTATGGACATTCTTGCTGCTTTTTGTACCGTTGTGGTGGATCTGGTCCAGTCACACGATTTACTCCAACAGGTTTGATACAGACAGCAATCCTCACCGTTTGGCAACATTATTCATAATGCTCCTGCTCATTGTGCTATCGGCACGGATCGGGGAAGATCTGGAAGTAAACTACCCGCTTATTATTGCCTGCTATTTTGGCATACGTGCCATCATCAGCATCATGTACATTTCGTCCATAAGTAAATTCGATTCTCGCGGCGAGCTCTCCTCTAGGCTCGGCTTCGCCCTGTTAATTAGCGCAGTCATTAGTCTCTCATCGGTTATTTTTGACCCGCCCTTGCGTTACCTTGTTGCTTATATTGGGATTGTTCTTGATATTCTGTTTCCTGTATTTTTCTGGACTAAACTAAAGCCGTTGCCAGCACACACAGAGCACTTGGTTGAGCGCATAGGCCTGCTCACCCTAATCTTATTGGGGGAGTCAATTATTAGCCTTTCCGGAGGCTTATCTAACATTCAATGGGGTTATTACAATGTGATGGCGGCCATCACCGGATTCATCATGATTTGCAGTATCTGGTGGATCTATTTTGATAGCTTTTACCTGCTGAGCAAAAATCACAGCAGTATGAGTGGGCACGCCTTGATCTACTCGCACCTTTTTCTTTTTATGGGGCTGGCACTCCTGGCAAATTTGATCAGGCATGCGATCCTGAATGACATTGCGATGCGCGATTTCCAGATCATGTCGATCATCGGCATGGCATTGTTTTTCCTGGGGAAGCAATATGGCTATTTCATAGCCGTGAGTCGAATAAGGAAATACATACTGCAAAACACCTTGATCGTGCTTTCTTTAGGTGGGTTAGTTATATTTCTACCGCGTGTCGAGTACATATTGGTCGGCCTGACAGTAACCATGATCTGTTATGTTCTCCTGAATTTCAGATATCGTTGAGTCTTTATTATCAGGCCACAGCTCGGGAAAAGTGATCAAGCGGCTGGTCTGCGGCTTGCACGTTGCCCGCTACGTCATTCTCAGTGTCCGAGCGACATGCGACGCTACCCTTGGTCTCTTTGGGTTTGTAATCCTGGTGTCGTCGACCATAGTTAATTGCCGGATGCCCCTTTTAGCTATTGCGACCCGATAGCACCAGCCGCACCGTAACAACAGGAGCCACGTCATGGTCAAAGTAGCGTTGTTCGTTCGTCTGGAAGCAAAACCCGGGAAAGAGAATGAGGTGGAGCGCTTTCTCTTGAGCGGCCTTCCTTTAGTGGAGGAGGAGCCAGCCACTACAGTCTGGTTTGGAATCCGCTTGGGGCCGTCCACCTTTGGCATCTTTGACGCATTCCCGGATGAAGCGGGCCGGCAGGCTCATCTTTCGGGCAAGGTCGCGGCGGCGCTTATGGCAAACGCTGCCGAACTGTTTGCCGAACCGCCATCAATCGAGAAGGTTGACGTCCTTGCGGCCAAGCTGCCCGGTTAAGCAAATCCAACAGGAAGTTCCATTCAGTTCGGGGAGGCTCACGATGGCTTCGTCAAGTGAGCATCCGTCGGCGTAGCAGTGACCGATCCTCAATGCGCTGCCGGACGCGGCTGCACTCCGAACTGCGCAACGATGTGCGTACCCAATTCCTCAATAACCTCCGCCGCAGGGCGCTTGCCATATTTGAGATTGAGAATGACGTGGTCCACGCCGATTTCCTCAAGCGACTCCAGCAAAAAACGTAGATGGTAACGTCCAAGTTTGAACCCCAAATGGATACGTGTGGGTGGCGTGGACGGATTCTCATCGAGATCGATGTACAGCGACTGAGTAAAGGGCTTGTACACAGAGCCACATTGCCTGGTGACCTCCAGCCGCCAATCTTCCACGACCAGCCGCTGCATATTCGGTATGCGTGGATAGTTGATCCATCCGTTGCTCTCACGCGCGATCCAATCCAGTGACTGGCGACTGTTGCCGGTCACCAGCATTGGAATGAATTGGGTGGTGGGTTTCGGAATCAGGTCTGCGCCGTGCATTTCGCCAGTGCTCCAGTGGATGGGCTCAAAACTGGTGCTGTGGGCTTGCCGAATCACTTCGTAGTGTTCTCGAAAGATTTCTCCACGCCTTTCGGGATCGACACCAAAAGCCGAAAACTCCACCGGCCGATCTCCCGAAGCCACCCCCAGAATCAAGCGACCTGTGCTCAACTGATCGACGCTGGCTGACGCCTTGGCCGTGTGCAGGGGATGGTGCAAAGGGATGGCAATGGAAGCGGTGCCAAGCGCAATCTCCGAGGTATGGGCAGCCATATAGCCCAGGTACACCCAGGGGTCGAAGACTTGGCCGACATCGCCGAAGCCAGGGTCGCGAAGCGGCACGTCGCGAAACCAGAGCGCGCAGAAGCCCAGCGCCTCGGCTTGTTTAGCCAGTGTGACCTGGTTGAGCATGCTCGGAGTGTCCCCGTCGAACGCCTCCATGGGAAAGAATAATCCAAGGCTCAAATGCCCCTGAGTGAAGGTTCGGCTAAACCCTAGATGCTGCTGGTAAGGAACCGTGCTCGGCCGATACATACGGATTGACCTCATGGCAGAACGTGAACAGCGCCCCCGTTTCCAGAGGTGCTGCGGCATCGGTCGCTTTTGAACGACAGGTGGGGGACTGGGTCTGGCTTTTACCCGTTGCGCCGTACTGCTGGTCGTGTGGACCGGATTCAGGGGGCAGTTGCTGGCGATAGGCGCGGGTCGGTCCGGGTGGGTGTTAAGTGGACGGTCAAAGGAAGTCAGATCTCTCGGCTCTATACCACCAGATGGGCAAGGTGTTCGAGGAATAATTCTATAAGCGTAGGCGGTTTTGCAGCTCTCCGCCATATTCTTACAATCGAGCCGCTGCCGGGCGAAAGTTGCATATCGAAGACATCTATCGGTCGTTTCCTGCCATTCCAGAACGGCCGCTATTGGCCGATAGCAGCCAACCAAAGCCCACTATTTTCAACTCGACGCAGACCTTGCCCGGGATGGCGCTGGTTTATATCCAGACGTCGTTCAACGCTGTTCTTTCGCCCTCTTCATGCCCGGTGTTCAAAATCCCTCGTGGCTCGATCATCATCAGTTTTACTTCACCTTTGGCAGCCGTGCGATGTTTAACGCCACGGGGCACCACATACAGTTCACCCGGATTCACATAGACGCAGCCTTCCGGCAGGTCGATGCGCAAGGTGCCCTCCAGGACAAGAAATGCTTCGTCGGTCTCGGGATGTGAGTGCCAGATGAATTCGCCTTCGATTCGCACAACCTTGAACTGGTAGTCATTCATTTCCGCAACAACTCTGGGGCTCCAGTGCTGTTCGATGAGCGAAGCCTTATGAGCCAGGTTTACAGGAAACGATGAGTGTTGCTGATGCAGCTCTGACATGACAAATCCTCTGTGGTTGAAGTTGCCAGCCTATAGAGCATTGAGCAGAGGGTTCTTGTACGATCCTGCAAGTCAGCGTGCAGCTCGCAATCGCTCCAGCCAGCGCATGGGCGGTATTCCGTAGCAACGGGTGAAGTGTCGCGTCATATGACTTTGATCGTGGAAACCCGCGACGAGGGCCGCATCCACCAGGGTGAACCCTTCAAGCACCAATGCGCGGAACCGATCCAGGCGGCGCAGGGTGACAAATCGGTAAGGGCTGGTACCGTAAAGTGTTCTGAAGTCGCGTGACAGGCTCCAGCATTCGCGTCCACTGGCATGCTCCAGCATCTCCAGCGTAATGGATGAATGCAGATGTTCCAGGATAAACGCTCTGGCGCGCTCGGCTGCGCGGTAATCCAGGCGCTTGCGCCCGCGCGGCTTACCACCGACGGCACGCAATGCCATTGCCAAGTCATAGAGCGCGTCCTGCTGCTCCAGTATTTCCAGTGGATGATCCACTGCTTGTACGAACGCCGCACTGGCATGGAACAGACGCGGATCACTGGAAATTCCCCCCGCGATAAAGGGCAACGGTTCTCCCCCCAGGATGTTCTGGATTAATGCCGGATCAACGTAGGCCATACGATAACGAAAGCCTGCATCGGTGCCGGCCATACCATCGTGGAGTTCATCGGGGTGAAGCACCAGTGTGTTGCCGGGAACGCCATGGCGCAGCGAGCCTGCATAGTGAAAGCTCTGGACGCCCGCTAAAGTACGGCCGATCGAGTAGGTGTCGTGTCGATGGGGATCGTAGCCGTGGCTGCCGAACCACGCTTCAATACACTCGATCCCTTCGGATTGAACACTGCGGATGATCCAGTCGGCGCCGCCAGGTTGGCCTTTTTTCTGATCCATGAATTTGTCGCCTCCCGCTTCTGCACGGTGCTGGTGAAGACCCTGTCGGGAATATACAAGTGCAGGATTTGGATGTCTGCTTCTGGCCGAAACCCACCTGCGGCGGACATCCTCAGAACCCACGCATTCTTTAATTATTACCGTGCAACGACTAGCCTTGGCCGCCGAGTGCAGATGTGCACCGCCTCTACCTGTGAAGGATACTTAATGCCGCTCTCTTTGCCGTTCGAACAAGTCGATGTATTCGCTGATCACTCTTGCGAAGGTAACGCGCTGGCCGTCGTGGCGGATGCCGATGAGCTGACAACCGAGCAGATGCAGGCGTTTGCCCGGTGGACGCAACTCAGTGAGACCACTTTTCTGTTGAAACCCCAAACGCCGCAAGCGCAGTACCGCGTACGGATTTTTACTCCGCTGCGCGAGCTGCCCTTTGCTGGCCACCCTACCCTGGGCAGCTGCAAGGTATGGCTGGCCCGAAATGGAAATCCCGGGCAAGTCGAGATTATTCAGGAATGCCCGGCAGGCTTGATTCGGGTACGCAGGCAAGGCCCTCACTTGGCGTTTTGCGCGCCGCCACTGGTGCGCAGCGGGCCGCTGGATGCGATGACGTCAAACCTGATCGAACAAGGGCTCGGACTCGCCGCCGGGCAGATCCGGGCCAGCCAGTGGGTAGACAACGGCCCCGGCTGGGCGGGCGTGTTGCTGGGGAGCCGCGAAGAAGTGCTGGCGATCAAACCCGATTACGCGGCGCTGCAGGGGTTGAATGTCGGGGTTATTGCGCCATGGAATGGGCCGCAGGCCGAAACCGACGTGGAAGTCAGAGCCTTCATGGGGGAAGAATGCAACGAGGACTCGGTCACCGGCAGCCTCAATGCAAGCCTGGCTCAGTGGCTGATCGGCGCGGGCATCCTGAACGACCGCTACAGCGTGAGCCAGGGCAGCGCCATCGGGCGCCGCGGGCGACTGCACATCGAAAACGTCGACGGTACCGTATGGGTTGGCGGAGCAGTACAGCACTGTGTTTCGGGGCGGGTGGTCTTTTGATGAACCATGGAATTCACCGGTACTGAATTCCATCCGGTCATCGCGGCCGCTGCACCTGACTCAAGTGTGGTGCTGAACCGTGTTCACAAATACCAGCGATACTCCCGCGCACTGATCTCCTGCATGAATGCCAGGTGATCCTGACGCTTGTTCTCGCAATACACGTCGACGAACTCGGCACCCAGTCCCGCACGCAGTTGCGGCTGGTGCTGCAGAGCGCGCACCGCGTCGAGGATTTCCGTCGGAAAATCGATACCGCTGTTGCGATCGTCGTTAAGGGGCGGGATCGGCTCCTTGCCGGTTTCCAGACCATGTTCCAGCCCCACCAGAATCGCCGCCAACACCAAATACGGGTTGGCGTCGGCGCCGGCCAGTCGGTATTCGATGCGCAGGTTTTTCGTGTCGGATTCAGGAATGCGCAGGCAGGCGTCACGATCCTCGTAACCCCAGCTCGCCTGGGTCGCGGTGTTCACCGTGCCGCTCAGGCGGCGCATGGCGTTCTGGTTCGGGGCGAAGATCGGCATGCTGTGCGGCAGCAGATCCAGGCAACCGGCCACCGCATGGCGCAGCGCTTGCTGGTGATTGGCGGCCAGCAGGTTATTGCCAGCGGCGTCATACAGGCTGACATGCACGTGCATGCCGCTGCCCGGATGTTGCACGTAGGGCTTGGCCATGAAACTGGCGCGGTAGCCGTGCTTGAGCGCAACGCCACGGGTGCTGCGACAGAACAGCGCCGCCCAGTCCGCCGCGCGCAAGCCGTCGTCCAGATGGCCGAAATTGATCTCGAACTGACCCGGTCCCAGCTCGGCGGTGATCACCGTGGCGTCAATGCCCTGAGCCCGCGTTGCTTCCACCATTTCATCGAGTACCGGAGCGAAGCGCGACAGGCGTTCGATGTGCATGTTCGGCTGATCATCGGCATCGTCGGTAAGTTCATCGCGGGGGAATTGCGGCAGGCCGTCGCGCAGTTTTTTGTCGAACAGATAGAACTCAAGCTCGAACGCCACGACCGGGTGAATGCCTTTGCCCGCCAGTCGATTCAACACTTGCGCCAACACTTCACGGGGTTCGAATTCGATCGGTTTGGCGGTGCCGTCGGAGGTAATCAGCATCTGCCCCAGCGGCTGCGCTTCCCAGGTCACAGGCTTGAGCGTGCCCGGGACGAGGCGGCGCACGGCGTCCGGATCACCGTCGTTGAAGCAGTAATCACCGATCTTGAACAGACCGCCCTGCACGCCGAGCAGCACGCAGTTCTGCGGCAGCTTAAGCGCGCTGCCCGCCGCAACTTTTTCGAGCATGTCCACCGGATAGCGCTTACCGTAAAAATGCCCCGGAATGTCCAGGGAAATCAGGTCGACATAACGCACTTCGGGGTAGCGTTGGCGAAACGCGCGCACTTCAGCGAGCAGGTCAGAGCAGACAGCGTCCATCGTGTTCATCCTTTGTTGTTATCAGGTGTAAACCCACAGCACGCGGGTGAGCTGCCCGGTGAGATTGCCGTAACGGCAATGGGTGTGACTGTCGAATTGAAAGCTGTCGCCGGCCTTTAAGGTCACCGGCTCGTCGTCGTTGCCCAGCCACAAGGTCAGTTCGCCTTCGAGCACGTAACCGCCCTGCTCCGAGCTGTCGCTCATGTGTCGGTCGCCGCTGCTCGCGCCCGGTTCCAGATGACTTTCGAGCATCGAGAACGAGGCACGCATCTGCGGTGACACCAGAATGTCGGTGATGCCGTTGGCGTAATACAACGTGCGGCGTTCGTCCGGACGGGTGACCCACGGCACTTGTTTGGCTTTGGGCAGGCTGTAGAAATAGGTGGTCGGCACACCGAGGGTTTCGCTGATCGCGGTGAGATCGGCCACCGTCGGGCGCGACAGCCCACGTTCGACTTGCGAGAGAAAACCCACCGAACGGCCGATCTTGTCGGCCAGCTCTTTGAGGGTGTATTTCTTGTGCTTGCGCAGGTCGTGGATCAGGATCGCCAGCGCGGCGATTTCTTCTTGCTTGTTCATGGTCAAAATCTCATCAAATGCTGTCGCGCAGCCGATACCAGGCTTTGCCGATGGCTTCCAGCGGTGCAGCGAAGTATTTGCCGCCGGGGAAACGGCCATTGCTCAGGCCCTGGTACAACGCCAACTCATCATCCTTGCCAAGAATCGCATCGGACACCGCACGGGCGGCGGCCAGCGTCGGCAGCACGCCGTGGCCCGAATACCCCTGAAGCCAATAACGATTGCCCTCGCCGCCGACATCCGGCGTACGGTTCATGGTCAGATCGATATGCCCGCCCCAAGCGAATTCCACCTCTACACCTTTCAGCTGCGGAAACACCCGTTCGAGAAACGGCCGAGTCGCCGCCGCAATGTCCTTGGGCATGCCGCCCAGATAGGTGCAGCCGCCCCCGAACAACAGACGGTTGTCGGGGGTACGACGGAAGTAATCGAGAACAAACTGGTTGTCGGTCACACAGACGTTGCTCGGCAGCAGCGCAGTGGCTTGCTCCGGCGTCAGCGGTGCGGTGGCGACTTGATAGGTACCGACCGGCAGGATGCAGCTGGAGAGTTGCGGGTCGAGCTCATCGAGATAGGCATTGCAGGCCAGCACCAGCACATCGGCCTTCACCGAACCGTGCTCGGTGTTGACCCGGTAACCGTCGCCTTCGCGCTGATAGCTCAGCGCTTTGCTTTGTTCGTAGATATGCCCGCCGGCGCGTTCGATGGCGGCGGCCAGCCCGAGCGCGAGTTTCAGCGGATTGAGGTGTGCGCCTTCGGCGTCATAAAGGCCGGCTTGATAGCGTTCGCTGGCGACCCATTGCGGCAAGTCTTCACGGGGAATGAATTGCAACCCGTCGTGGCCCCACTTGTGACTGGCTTCATGTTGCCATTCAGTCAGCAGGCTGACCCGACGCGGCATCACCGAGGTCCACAAATGGCCGGGGCGATAGTCGCAATCGAAGCCATGTCGCCCGGGCAATTCACGCAGCTCCTGCGCGGCCCAACGCATGCCGTCCCACAGACGCCTGGCGCGCTCATATCCAAGCGCAGCCTCCAGCGGCGGCATGTCGCACGACCAGCCCAAAATCGCCTGCCCGCCATTACGCCCGGACGCGGCCCACGCCACGCGACTGGCTTCCAGTACGGTGACGCGCTTGCCGGCCAGCGCCAGTCGTAACGCTGTGTGCAAACC
Source organism: Pseudomonas sp. GM30 (assembly GCF_000282275.2). Taxonomy (NCBI): domain Bacteria; kingdom Pseudomonadati; phylum Pseudomonadota; class Gammaproteobacteria; order Pseudomonadales; family Pseudomonadaceae; genus Pseudomonas; species Pseudomonas sp. GM30. Next base: position 192,333 of record NZ_AKJP02000026.1, read on the forward strand.
GCTGAACCCCGCGCCGATGATCACCACATCGCAGGCCTGCGCGCCTTCGAGTGCAGGTCGGTGACTCAGGATATCGGCGCAACTGTGCGCGTAATAGCTGTCGACATGGCGCTGGGAGTGCTGAAACATTTGCCGCCTCGTGAAATTCTGTTCTTATAATTTCATGAAAATCTACAGAACAAATTTCATACCGGCAACCGGCAACTGTTTCACGCACGCAAATCAGTGCTCCAGCGCATAGCGCCGACAATGCTCCAGATAGCCTTTCTCATGGCTGCCCACCAACTGCACGACACTCGTCCACAGCCACGACGGCGCATCCAGTGTTTTCGAGCGACAGGTCTGCAATTCACGCATCCATTCGGCGCGGGTACTCATGTCCATCTGCCGCGCATGGGCCAGCCCCACGACCCGGGCCAGATACCCGGCGGCGAGCATGGCATCGGTCTGGCTCAGTTGATCGAGCTCCAGTTTCATGTCTTGCGGCAGCAGTTCACGAATGAAGAAACCATGGTCGAGCACTCGCGTGGCAATCATCCGGTTGCCCAGTCCCGGCGAAAGGAAACGTGCGCCTTCGACCACACGTTTGCCGTTGTCGCGGGGCATCGCTGCTCGCGCCACCCGGGGGGCGGCGGCAGCAACTGCCTCTTTGATATCGAGCAGGCAATATTCCTGATCATCGCCCTCGCCCACCCCCAGCAACACCGCATAACGCTTGAGCCCCAGCGAACTGCAGCCTTTGACCCAGTAGGCCGAATCGAGCATTTTCACTCGGTCGTCCTTTGAGCGGCCTTTCAGGGACGTCACCAGCGTATGGACGTCAGGCGTTGCGCAAAGCGATTTCAGCGCGCTGCGTTCTTCCCGTGACAGCGACCAGAAATGCTTGCCCAGCGGAATGGTCGGTTTGGTGTTCTCGATGCGCTCCTGCGCCAGATGCTTCCAGGTGCGCTGCACCGCGCTGCGCATGCCGGCCTTGACTTGCGCGGGTCTTGGCGGCTCTTTGTCGACATCGTCTTCGAATGCCTGCTCATAGCCGCGCATCATCTCTTCGAGCATCCGTGCCGTGGCAACACCCGGCAGATCGGAGCCACGGGCGGCAGTCGCCAGCGATAGTGCCAGCCGGACCAAGTCATGCGCAGGATTGCCGATCACCGTTTGATCAAGGTCGCGGATGTGAATGTCGATGCGCCCCTTCAGATCGCCGGTCGGCCCGAGATTGCCGGCGTGACAATCGCCGCAGATCCACACCGCCGGCCCTTTCGGCAGGCTGCGCCCGGGCTGGCTGTGCAGCCACTCATAAAACTGCACCGTACTGCCGCGCACATAGGCATGCGCGGAACGGGCCATTTTCAGATTGCGCAGTTGCGACAAGGGTTCAAGACGTGCGGAGGGCCGTGGGGTTTTCATGGACGCTTCTTGCAGAGAATGTGTCCTGTTGACCGCCGGCCGCTGGCAAATGTTTCAAAGTATTACAGCGGTAACTCCACCCGGGCCAGCAAGCCACCGCTGCAGCGATTGCTCAACTTCAGTTCACCGCCCTGATCACGCACGATGGCCCGCGCCGCCGACAGCCCAAGCCCGACCCCGCCGGTCTCGCGATTGCGTGAAGTTTCGAGACGGAAAAACGGATCGAACACCTGCTGCAATGACGCCTCGGGAATCCCCGGCCCGTCATCGGTGATGTCGATACAGACGCCGAGGCCATCACGGCTCAAGGCAATCGCCGGCTGCTGCGCGTACTTTTCGGCGTTTTCCAGCAGGTTGACGATCACCCGCTTGATCGCCAGCGGGCGGCCCTCGTAGACCAGATGCGCGGGACCGCTGAAGTCGATAGCGATGTTCTGGTCGCGATAGTCGTCGACGATCGTCTGCAGCAGTTCCGACAGGTCGAACGCGGTGGTGGGTTCCGGCTGCGTGTCCTCCCGGAAAAACGCCAGCGCGGAGTTGATCATCAGGCGCATTTCTTCGATGTCGCGAATCAGTTTGTCCTGATGATCGAGATCCTCCATGAACTCGCTGCGCAGGCGCATGCGGGTCAGCGGTGCCCGCAAGTCGTGGGAAATCGACGCGAGCATGTGCGTGCGCTCGCTGATGTAGTGCTGAATCTGCGCCTGCATGGTGTTGAAGGCGATGATCGCCTGACGGATCTCGTCCGGGCCTTCGATCTTGATCGGCGGCGCGCGCAGGTCGCCGCCAAAACGCCGGGCGGCGCTCGCGAAACGTTGCAGTGGCTGGGCCAGTTGCCTTGTGGCCAGCCAGGCCACCAGCACGGTAGCGATCAGGCCGAGGGCGATGATGATCGCGATGCGCGTGCCAATGTCCAGACCCCAGGAGCGCTCGGGCGAAGAGAACAGCAACCAGCTGGCATCCGGCAATTGAATCAGCGCCGCATAGCGGCCGAGCGGGCTGCCACTCGGCCAGTCACCGGGGTTGAACACCCGAATGTCTCGCTCATAGCCAAACAACTGATGCAAGCCCGACGTCTTGTCGGCGACAAGCTGCGTACCCGCCGTTGGCAATCCGAACTCGGCCCGTTGTGCACGCCACGTCACCTCCAGCGCCGGGCCGGTTGCCGCTTGCGCCAGTTTTGGGCGTAAAGGCGCGGGCGCAGCCTCGATCACCTTGACGGTCGCGGCGATCTGCTCCAGCAACCCGGTGCGTTCAATCGGTGGCCGCGCCCAGGTTCCGGCAACCTCCACGAACAGGAAATTGAGTGCCAGCGAAGCGAGCATGGCCGCGACGATGGTCAGGGCAATCCGCCGACTCAGCGGATCACGGCGCAGGAATCGACGGATCATGTGCGACTGACCTTGGCGGTGAACATATAACCGCCGTTGCGCACGGTGCGAATCAGGTCCGGGCGTTTGCTGTCCGGCTCGATCTTGCGCCGCAGGCGGCTGACTTGCACGTCGATGCTGCGATCAAAGGCGTCGTGGCCCTGACCGCGAGACAGGTCGATCAATTGTTCGCGGGTAAGAATGCGCTGCGGGTGTTCGAGAAACACCACCAGCAGATCGAACTCGCCGCCGGACAGCGGAATCATCACGTTTTCCGGGGAGCGCAACTCGCGACAGGTGATATCCAGATGCCAACCGGCGAAGGCGATCACCGGCCGCGCCGGTTCACTCGCCGGGCTGACCTGCTCACCAGCGCGACGCTGCACGGCGCGCAGACGGGCCAACAGTTCACGCGGGGCGAACGGTTTGGTGACGTAGTCATCGGCGCCCAGTTCAAGGCCGACAATCCGGTCGCTCAATTCGCCCATGGCGGTCAGCATGATGATCGGAATGCCCATCTGCGCCCGCACTTTCTGGCACAGGCTGAGGCCCCCTTCACCGGGCAGCATCAGGTCGAGAATGATCGTGTCCGGGCGCTGCTGGGCAATTGCCGCCCACATCGCTGCGCCGTCCGCGGCGACATCGACCTCGTAGGCGTGCTGGACGAAGAACTTTTTCAGCAGGGCCAGAATTTCCACATCATCGTCGACGATCAGCAGTCTGCTCACGGGCACAGGATCCTCAGGCCAAAAAAAGAACGCATCTAAAACTATTCTGGCGGGCGGGTCATATATTTCAATCGAGCAACATTCCGTCGTCCCTGACATCAAGCGGACATTCTGCGGCAAAACCCCTCAGGCACCCTGCACGCCATCGACAACCGGGGGGCTTTCAATGAGCGCATTGCACAACCGTTATACCGCCGAGGGCCACGACGCCCGCTATCCGTTGATTCTCAGCCAGCGCACCAGCGCGCCCGAGCAGGATACGCCGCTGTTGTTCCAGGAGTTCTGCCTGGGCCTGTCAGATGATCAAAGCCGTATCGTCCTGCGCCGCTATTTCGAGCAGTACGGTCCCAGCGATTCGCAATGGGTCGAGTACGTGCATTCGATTCCGACCGCCGACCTCATCCAATGGATCATGAGCCACGGCCGTCTGCACATCGAATGCTCGGACAACACCCCGCCGCTCTCCTCCCCCATCACTGCCCGCGCTTGAACCACGCGGGGCAACAGCGCAAAACAAGGATTCGCATGATCAGAAGCCATTGCTTGATGTCGGTGCTGTGTACGGCGTCCCTGAGCCTGTCGGCCTGCAGCAGCAAAACCGTCGAACCGCAGAAGTACACCGGATTCCTGCACGATTACAGCGTGCTCAGCGAGCACCAGTCGCCATCGGGGCAGACGGTGTTGAGTTGGGTCAGCCCGGCATTGGCCCGGGGGCGTTACACCCAGGTCTATCTGGCGCCCAGCCAGTTCTACCCCAGCGCCGCGCCGAGCGAGCGGATCCCGCTGAGCACGCTGTCCGGCGTCACCGAGTACTACGACGCCGCGCTCAGGCTGGAACTGGGCAAGGTCATGCACCTGGTGCCGCAACCCGGCCCGAACACCCTGACGGTCAGACCAGCAATCACCCGCGTCGCCGCCAGCACCCAGGGCCTGCGCTTTTATGAATGGCTACCGGTGACGCTGGTCGCTGCAGGCGTGAGCACCGCCACCGGCATCCGCGATCAGGACAGCGAAATCACCACCGAAGTCTCATTCGAGGACGGCTCCACCGGCGAAGTGGTCGCCGAAGTCGTGCGCAAGGGCATCGGGCTGCCTCTGGAAAACGACAAGCAGGTGCTGACCGCCGATGACGTAAAAGCGGTACTGGACGGTTGGGCGAGTGATCTTGGGCAGTCCTACCTGGCGACCCGTCGTTAGCCATATCTACTGATGAACAAGTCTGTTGTGGCGAGGGAGCTTGCTCCCGCTGGATTGCGCAGCAGTCCCTCAACAGCAGGGCCGCTTCGCGCCCCAGCGGGAGCAAGCTCCCTCGCCACAGTTCATTCGTTGGGTCGGGAGTATTTTTCAGTCAGTTGCAATCGCTGAATCCACTCATGCTCTGGGTGCAATCGAGCCAGATGTCGCGCCAGCGCTCATGCGCCCTGCTTCTTGTTCGTCGCCAGTCGGCCTCGGCATTTTATTCAGCTAGCCTTGCTTTGTGTCACTGAAGGAATTCAGCAAGGAGCTGCCATGTTCAAGTTCATCAAAACCACCGTGATTGGCGGATTGCTGTTCATTCTGCCCCTGGCGCTGGTTTTCGTCCTGCTGGAAAAAGCCATCCACCTGTTGCGTGGCCCCGTGGAAAAGCTGCTGCCGATGTTTGCCGGGCACGACGTTGCCGGCGTGACCCTGATCACGCTGGCGACGTTGTTCGGTTTGATTGTGCTGTGTTTTCTCGCCGGTCTGCTGGCCCGCACTTCTACCGCTGCCCGAACGATCGAAAACACCGTAGACAAGGTCTTGAGCAATCTGCCGGGTTACCAGTTGCTCAAGGACACCACCACACGCTTTGCCGGGATGGAAAACCCCGACGGCTCGAAGGTCGGCCTGATTGCCGAGGAACAAGGCTGGCGTCTGTGTCTGGTGGTGGAAAGTGTCGGTGACTGGATGACGGTGTACATGCCGGATGGCGGAACGGCCGGTGGCACGGCGGGCGAAGTGCGCTTGCTGCATGCCCGCGAGGTGATCATTACCGAGCTGTCGTGGCTGGCCATGGCCGCCGGGTTGCGCCGTGGCGGACGCGGGATGCTGGAGTTGATGCAGCCGTGGTTGCCGAAAAGCTGAAAACCACTACTCGCTGCTCAAAATGCCATGGCAGATCAAACCCAGCACACCGCGCATGTGTTCGGCATGTGCCGCTCGGTCCGGCTCAGGTTCGGTCGCCAGACGGATAAACGCCATGTTCGCGTACTGGTTGAACAACGTCGCCGCCACGTCCAGATCTACCGTCGCCCGCACCTTGCCCTGCGCCTGAAAATGCCCAAGCAGCGCCTTGGTTTCTTCGATCACCGCCGCATTCCACGGGCTCAACGCCAGCGCCAACTCACCCGTCAGTAGAAACGGCGCCAACTCACGCCACAACGAAGCCGGCATCGCTTGCAGTTGATAGTCGGTCATCAAGCTTTCGAACTCGCACAGCGCTTCCAGCGGATCGCTGTCGTCATCCAGATTGGCCCGCGCCTCGCGCATGGCCTGCTCGTCCGGCTGTTTGAGCAAGGCCAGCAGAATCTCCTGTTTGCCGCCGAAATAATTGACCACCGTCGGCGCAGACACCCCGGCCTGGACCGCGATCTGGTCCAGCGTGGTGGCCGCAAAACCGTTGGTCTTGAACAGCTCCAGCGCTGCCTGCGCGATGACTTCCCTGCGCTGTTCCTTTTGCCGCTCTCTGAGCCCGCTCATGGTGCCTTTGTCCTGACTTGCTGATGAGACGGAGCCTACGGATTTATTTTTTAACCGACAAATATTTTCTTTACAAAAATATTTTTAAGTGACAAATATTATCCGTGCACCGCTGGAATGAACGCGCACCCACTTGCCCCGTTTCTCTGGAGAACCGCCATGTCCGCCGAATTCGATCCGACCCGCAGCACCCGCGATTATCAGGCCGCCGACGCCGCCCACCACATTCACGCGTTCGTCGATCAGAAAGCCCTCAATGAGGAAGGCCCGCGGGTGATGGTCAGCGGTGATCGGCTGGCGCTGTGGGACAACGACGGTAATCGCTACCTGGACGGCATGTCCGGCCTGTGGTGCACCAACCTCGGTTACGGGCGCAAGGACCTGGCCGCTGCCGCGACCGCGCAGCTGCAACAACTGCCCTACTACAACATGTTCTTCCACACCACTCACCCGCAGGTGATCGAGCTCTCCGAGCTGTTGTTCAGCCTGCTGCCCCAGCACTACAGCCACGCGATCTACACCAACTCCGGCTCGGAAGCCAACGAGGTGCTGATCCGCACCGTGCGCAAGTTCTGGCAGGTGATGGGCCAGCCTGAGAAGAAAATCATGATCGGCCGCTGGAACGGCTACCACGGCTCGACCCTGGCTGCGACGGCGCTGGGCGGCATGAAATTCATGCACGAAATGGGCGGCACCATCCCTGACGTGGCGCACATCGACGAGCCGTACTGGTTCGCCCACGAAGGTGATCTCAGTCCGGAAGAATTCGGCCTGCAGGCGGCGCGGCAACTGGAAGACAAGATCCTCGAACTGGGTGCCGACAAGGTCGCCGCGTTCGTCGCCGAACCGTTCCAGGGCGCCGGCGGCATGATCATCCCGCCCGCCACCTACTGGCCGGAAATCCAGCGCATCTGCCGCAAGTATGATGTGCTGCTGTGTGCCGACGAAGTCATCGGCGGTTTCGGCCGCACCGGCGAATGGTTCGCGCATCAGGCCTTCGGTTTCGAGCCGGACACCCTGTCCATCGCCAAGGGCCTGACCTCCGGCTACATCCCTATGGGTGGGCTGATTCTGTCGCGGCGCATGGCCGAAGCGCTGGTGGAAAAAGGCGGCGTGTTCGCTCACGGCCTGACCTACTCCGGGCACCCGGTGGCGGCTGCGGTGGCGATTGCCAATCTCAAGGCGTTGCGCGATGAAGGCGTGGTCACTCAGGTGAAAACCGACACCGGCCCGTACCTGCAGAACTGCCTGCGCGAAGTGTTCGGCAACCATCCGCTGGTGGGTGAGATTCAGGGCGTGGGGCTGGTGGCGGCATTGCAGTTCGCCGAAGACAAAGCCACCCGCAAGCGTTTCGCCAACGAGAACGACATCGCCTGGCGCTGCCGCACCATTGGCTTCGAAGAAGGCCTGATCATTCGCTCGACGCTGGGCCGGATGATCATGGCCCCGGCGTTGATCGCCACGCGCGCGGAGCTAGATGAATTGGTGGACAAAACACGGATCGCCGTGGATCGCACAGCCCGCGAGTATGGCCGCCTCTAACCCATAACTCACTGTGGGAGCGAGCTTGCTCGCGAAAGCGGTCGATCAGTTGACATAGATGTTGAATGACGTACCGCATTCGCGAGCAGGCTCGCTCCCACAGGGAATTCAGTGCGTCGAGGATGCTGTAGTAATTGGCGGAAGGCAGCCGGAGTCGAACCTGCCCGGGAACGGATGCCGTCCCCAACCGGGTTTGAAGCCCGGCCGCGCCACCGGGCGCGATTGCCTTCCTTTGAACTCAGGGTGCGTCGGCACTGGCCAGCGCGTTGTCATGGCGGATCACCCGGGATTCGCCGATGCGTCGGGTCAGGCCGAGGCGGTCGAAGTATTCCAGGTACTGAATACAGCGTTTGCGTCCCAAGCCTAGCGCATCACGGAAGGTTGTCACCTGGATCGACGGATTTTCCTGTTCCAGTTGCAACAGGATTTCGGCCATGCGCTGCAATTGCACGTTGCTCAGAAACAGGTCGCGCACCACCTGATGCATCAACCCTTGGCGCGCCAGTTTGCGCAACAGCAGGCGCACCACGGCATCGTCCACGCCCAACACTTTGGCGACGTCACGCACCCACGGCGGATCAAACCCGGCCTGTTCGAACAGCGACTGCATGCGCTGCCACAGGGTTTCGTCTTCGCCATTTAAACGCACCTGATGATCCGGCAGATGCAACCACGGCCCGCTGGCGTTGATCGATCCGGCGGCGCGCAGTTCTTCCAGCAGGCTGCCGAAGGTCGAACGCTCCAGCGCCAGACCACTGAAGCGGCGCAGGCGATCGCGATCCGGTCCCATCTGGTCCGGTTCCAGTTCATGCAACTTGGCCAACTGCTCCAACAGGGTGAACTTCAGCTGCCCCCAGCGCTGCACGTTGAACAGCACCGGGCCCTGGCGGGTGTCGATCAGGCGCACGTTGGCCGGTAGCGACCAGTGTTCACGCTGGCGATTGAACTGGCGCTCCAGCCGTTGCGGATCGAGGCCGCCAGCGCTGTGGTCAAGCAACAGCGGCAGCGCCTGTTCAAGACTGTCGCTGCCGGCCAGCGCTTGCAGTTGCGCCAGCCGTTCCGGGCTGCGGCGTTGTCGGGCCGGGGCGAACGGGTCGAGTACCTGACCGCCACCGAGTGTGCGTTGCGCGCTCTGATCCCGCAGGATCAAGCGATCGCCCTTTACCGCATGCACCGGCGCATTGATTAGCAGTTGCGCAAACATCCGTTCGCCGGGACGCAAACGCGGACCTTCGAGCAACGCCACGCGGGCGATGACGTCTTGCGTACCGAGGTGCACGTGCACCGGGTGAAAGTGTTCGAACGTGCGCTCACCGGGCAACAACTGAAACTCGATATCGACCCGTTGCGTCGGTGCGTGCAGCCATTCGGCCAACAGCCATTGGCCGCGATGGATCTGTTCCAGCGCCAGTCGATCACCACTGATATTCAGCGCCACCCGCTGCCCGGCAAAGGCCTGTTCGGCGGGCTGGTTTTGCGCGTGCAGGCCTCGCACCCGCACCGATTTGCCGGACGGCCCGAGGGTCAGTTTGTCACCGACACACACCGTGCCCGACAACGCCGTCCCGGTGACCACAATCCCGGCCCCGGCAACACTGAACGCGCGATCGATGGCCAGGCGAAAACCACCGTCGCGACTGCGCCCATGCACTTCGCTTTGAATCTGCAGCAAGCTCTGGCGCAGATCATCGACGCCCTGCCCGGTCACACTCGAAAGCGCCAATACCGGCGCGTCGGCAAACGGTCCGGGTTCGAGCAAATCCAGAATCTGTCGCTGCACCTCCTCCACCCTGCCCGCTTCAACCCGATCGCATTTGGTGATCGCCACCAGCGCCCGGGGAATGCCCAGCAACTGGACAATCGCCAAATGCTCGCGGGTCTGCGGCATCACTCCGTCGTCCGCCGCTACCACCAGCAACACCAGATCGATGCCCTGCGCCCCGGCGAGCATGTTGTGGGTGAATTTCTCGTGGCCCGGCACATCAATGAACCCGGTCAGCCCGGCACCGGGTTCCAGCTCCGCGTAGAGATAACCGAGGTCGATGGTCATGCCGCGCTCGCGCTCCTGCGGGCGGCGGTCGCCGGTTTGCCCGGTCAGCGCTTGCAGCAGCGAGGTCTTGCCGTGGTCGATGTGCCCGGCGGTGCCGACGATCACGACTCGACCTGCAACTGCGGCAACTGCGCCAGCCACGCCGGCTCGTCGTCGAGTTGGCGTAGATCGAGCCACAGCGCATCGTCGTCAATGCGCCCGAGCACCGGGATCGGCAACGCACGCAACGCGGTCTCCAGATTGAGCAGAAAGCGTCCGCGCAGTCGCTTGGACACTTGCGGGCGCAGGCACAGCGCTGCACTCGGCAGGCGCGCCACCGGTTGGCTGCCGCTGCCGATCATGCCCAAGGCCTGCACGGCGCTGACCTGCCAGGGTTCGCCCAACACCTCAGCCATTGTCGGTTGCAAACGGCAAGCCTGGGCGAAGATGTCGGCTTGCGGACGAGTCAACAGCCGCAAACTCGGCAGACGTTCGGCGAGGCGATCCGGATCGCGATACAGGCCGAGCACCGCTTCCAGTGCGGCCAAGGTCAACTTGTCGACACGCAAGGCGCGCTTCAACGGGTTCTTCTTGATCTTCGCGATCAAATCTTTGCGTCCGACAATCAACCCGGCCTGCGGCCCGCCGAGCAATTTGTCGCCGCTGAAGGTGACGATGTCAGCGCCATCAAGCTGCGCCTGGCGTACCGTCGGTTCCGCCGGCAGACCCCAGCGGGTCAAGTCCAGCAGACTGCCGCTGCCCAGATCCTCCAGCAGCGGCAAGCCGTGCCGATGGGCCAGCTCGGCCAGTTCGGCGGTAGGCACCCGGGCGGTAAAGCCTTCGATGCTGTAGTTGCTCGCGTGCACGCGCATGATCAAGCCGCTGCGCGGGCTGATCGCCGCTTCGTAGTCACGGGCGTGGGTGCGGTTGGTGGTGCCGACTTCATGCAGACGCACGCCGGCGCGGGCCATGATGTCGGGGATGCGGAACGCGCCGCCGATCTCGATCAGCTCGCCACGGGAAATGATGCCTTCCTTGCGCGCGCCGAGGCTGTTCAGCGTCAGCAACACCGCAGCGGCATTGTTGTTGACCACGGTGACGGCTTCGGCGCCGGTCAGTTCGCGGATCAGGCCTTCGATCAGGTCGTCGCGATCACCGCGCTTGCCGGTCGCCAGATCGAACTCAAGATTGAGCGGATAGCGCGCGGCCATTTGCACGGCGTCGATGGCTTCGTCCGGCAGCAACGCCCGGCCAAGATTGGTGTGCAACACCGTGCCGGTCAGGTTGAACACTCGGCGCACGTTGCTGCGCTGTTGCAGGGCCAGGCGCTCGCCAACCCGTCCGGCGAGCACGTCGGGGCTGATTTCAACGGCCGACAATTGGCCGTTCAACACGCTGGATCGCAATTCATCGAGCAACTGGCGCAAGCTGGCCAGCAACGATTCGCGGCCATAACGCTCGGCCAACGGCACACAGGCCGGGTGACGCAACAAACCATCAATGGAAGGCAACCGCAGGGCAACGCTCGAAGACATCAGCCACTCCCGAAAAAACAAGACTGTCCGGCGAGTGTAGACGCTCTGGTCATTCGTCTCCCGGCGCCAGCAACAGATTCGGTGCCAGGCGCTGATAACCGTCCTGCGCCAGACGCATGTCGAGCAGCAGGCTGGTGAGGTCCGCCGACAGCGCTTCGCCTTCGGCATCGTTTTCCAGGTACACCAGTTTCAAGTAGCTGTTGCAACTCGGGCACACCTCCGCCCGAATCGGCGCCTGATTTGCCGCATGTCGATCATCCTCAAGACTCAGATAATCCAGCCCCTTGCTCGACTCGCAATACACGCACTTGACCCGCACCACATGCCATTCGCAGGCGCATAACGAACACACCAGATAGCGCAGGCCGTTGTGTTTGCCGCGATGACGAATGACCCCGGCCATCGCCGGTGAACCACAGCCCGGGCACTGGCTGAGGCTGTCGCCGGGTTTCAGTTGCAGGTTCGGTGCGCTGAGCAGCCAGTGACTCCACGCCGCTTGCAACCCGGCACCGAGAAACGGCACCAACTGCGCCGGCACCATCGAATACTGGCCGCTGACCAACGCCACCGCCCACGCACGTAACTGCCCGGCACTGGCGCCACGCAAGGTGGCGAGCGCGTCGACCACGGCGGATTGAACGGGCGGCACGTAGCGTTGCAACAGAGCATCCAGATAAACCTGCCAGCCCTCTTCGCGCACCAATGTGTCGGCAGCGAACGGCGGCAAGCCGTGTAGCTGACAGGCTTCGATCCTTTGCTGATCAAACGGTGCCGTCAGCGGTGGATCGTCGAAAACCTGCTGCTGAACCCGGCACAATCCGCCGATCAGCCGCAGGTAATCGGCCAGCGGATGCCCGTGAGCCAATTGCTCCAGACGCTGGGCGCGCAAGGTGAACAGGTTGTGCGGCGGCAGGTGCAGAAACGGCGGCGAACTGGCCGCCGCTTCGATTTCCCCGGGTTCAAGAATGGTTGCCAAAAGTCAGCCCTTTTTGGTGATCGGTCGCTCCGGCACGTCCGGATTGCGTTCATCGCGGGTAATGTCGCGATACCAGAGTTCGTGGTGTTTCTTCGCCCAGGCGCGGCTGACCCAGCCATGCAGCATCGCGTCCACCGAACCCTTGATCCACAGCCCGGCGTAGATGTGAATGATGATGCTGAGGATAAGCACAAACCCGGCCAGCGCATGCAGGAGCATGGCCCAGCGGATCACGGTGATGCCGAAGTACGCACTGAAATACGCACGCCAGATCACCAGCCCGGTGAACAACAAACCGAGCATGCACAGCAGTAAAGTCCAGAACAGCATCTTCTGCCCGGCGTTGTACTTGCCCACCGGCGGCACGCTTTCTTCATCGTTGACCAGCACCCGGTCGATGCGGCGCATCCACTTCCAGTCGTTGTCGATGAAGAAGTTCGAACGCCAGAAGCGGAACACCAGACCGAGGAACAACACGAACATCAGCACGCCCATGAACGGGTGCAGAATCCGTGTCCACGGCCCGCCGCCGAACAGGTGGGTCAGCCAGAACATCGACGGATGAAACAACGCCAGTCCGGACAGCCCGGCCATGAAGAACAGAATCGCTACCAGCCAGTGATTGGTGCGCTGGTTGGCGGTGTAGCGCAGGATCGTCTTGTTGCTCATGGCCGGTCCTCCCCGCGTGGATCGAAGGTGTGCACCGCCGGATCGACGACATGCACCGAAGTATCCGGCGGCGTCGGATGTTCATCTTCCTCGACGCGATTCGGCCCGATGCGCACATAGTGGAAGAACCCGGCCAGCACCGCCGCCCCCATTGCCAGCAGGCCCAGCGGTTTGCTGATGCCTTTCCACAGACCCACCAGCGGGCTGATGGCTGGTGCATCCGGCAACCCGGCGTAGATCTTCGGCGTGTCGGCGTGGTGCAGCACGTACATCACATGAGTGCCGCCGACGCCTTCCGGGTCATACAGCCCGGCGTTGTCGAAGCCACGACTTTTCAGGTCGACGATGCGTTCGGCGGCGTGTTCCTTCATGTCTTCCTTGCTGCCGAAGACGATGGCCCCGGTCGGGCAGGTTTTTACGCAGGCCGGCTCCAGCCCTACCGCGACGCGGTCGGAACACAAGGTGCATTTGTAGGCCTTGTGATCCTTCTGCGAAATCCGCGGAATGTTGAACGGGCAACCGGTGATGCAATAGCCGCAGCCGATGCAGTGATCCTGATCAAAATCGACGATGCCGTTGGCGTGCTTGATGATCGCCCCGGGACTTGGGCATGCCGCGAGGCACCCCGGTTCGGCGCAATGCATGCAGCCGTCCTTGCGGATCAGCCACTCGAGATTGCCGGCGTCGGTTTCGTGTTCGGTGAAGCGCATCAGGGTCCAGGTTTCTGCGCTCAGGTCCTGCGGGTTGTCGTAGGTGCCGTGGTTGTGGCCGACCTCGTCGCGCAGCTCGTTCCATTCCGAGCAGGCGACCTGGCAGGCCTTGCAGCCGATGCATTTGGTGGTGTCGATCAGCTTGGCGACTGCCTGCTGATTCCGCACCGAGGGCGGCACCGTGGTGGTGGCCGAGCGGGCAATGATGTCTTGGCTGGCCATTTACAGTTTCTCCACGTTGACCAGGAATGACTTGGATTCCGGGGTCTGTGTGTTGCCATCGCCGAGGAACGGCACCAGGGTGTTGGTCAGATAACCGTGGCGCGTCTGGCCGGTGAATCCCCAGTGCAGCGGGATGCCGATCTGATGCACCACCTGGCCGTTGACCTGCAGCGGCCGGATGCGTTTGGTCACCACCGCCACCGCCTCGATGAACCCGCGCTTGCAGCTGACCCGCACCCGATCCCCGGCAGCAATGCCCTTCTCCTTCGCCAGCACTTCGCCGATTTCGACGAACTGCTCGGGCTGGGCAATTGCATTCAACTTGCAATGCTTGCTCCAGAAGTGGAAGTGCTCGGTCAGCCGGTAACTGGTGCCGGCGTACGGGAAGTCCTTGGCTTCGCCGAGGCTTTCCCAGACCGAATCGAAGATCCGCGCCGCCGGGTTGCTGGTGGCTTTCTTGTTTTGCGGGTGCAGCGGGTTGATGCCGATCGGCGTTTCGAACGGCTCGTAGTGCTCGGGGAATGGCCCTTCGTTCATCTTGTCGACGGCGAAGAACCGCGCCACGCCTTCGGGGTTCATGATGAACGGGTTCATCCCGGCTTCCGGCGGTACATCGGCCTTGTAGTCCGGCACATCGGTGCCGCCCCAGGCCTTGCCGTTCCACCATACGAGGCGTTTTTTCGGATCCCACGGTTTGCCCGCAACGTCTGCCGAAGCGCGGTTGTAGAGGATCCGCCGGTTGGCCGGCCACGCCCAGGCCCAGCCCTGATGCTGATGCATGCCATACGGGTCGGCATTGTCACGCCGGGCCATCTGGTTGCCGGCCTCGGTCCAGCTGCCGGCGAAGATCCAGCAACCGGACGCGGTGCTGCCGTCATCCTTGAGCAGGCCGAACCCGGCCAGTTGCGAGCCGGCCTTGACCGCCACGCCGCTGGCATCGGTGAAATCGACCATGGCGCTACCATTGATCTCCTTGGCCAGTTCCTCCGGCGATGGCTCGTCGGGGATCTTGTACGGCCACGACAGGTTCAGCAGCGGATCGGGGAACTTGCCGCCCTCGGCCTGATAGCGCTTGCGCAGGCGCAGGAACAGTTCGCTCATGATGCGAATGTCGGTCTGCGCTTCGCCGGGGCCGTCGGCGCCTTTCCAGTGCCATTGCAGCCAGCGGCTGCTGTTGACCAGCGAGCCGTCCTCCTCGGCAAAGCAAGTGGTCGGCAGGCGAATCACTTCGGTCTGGATCTCGGCGCTTTTCACGTCGTTGTACGGCCCGACGTTTTGCCAGAATTCCGAAGTCTCGGTAGCCAGCGGATCCATCACCACCAGCCACTTGAGCTTGGCCAGCGCGCCCATCACCCGGTTCTTGTCCGGCAGCGCAGCGATCGGGTTGAAGCCCTGGCACATGTAGCCGTTGACCTTGCCCTGGCTCATCAGATCGAACATTTTCAGGACGTCGTAGTTGGGGATGTCCAGTTTCGGCAGGTAGTCGTAATTCCAGTTGTTCTCCAGCGTGGCGTTGGCGCCGTACCACGACTTCATCAGGCTGACGTGGAATTTGCTGTAGTTCTGCCAGTAGGACAATTGCCCCGGACGCAGCGGCACCTGTGTGCGTTTTTTGATGAAGGCGTTGTAGTCCTGCTCGCCATCGCTGCCGAGGGTCAGATAGCCCGGCAACGAGTTGGACAACAACCCGAGGTCGGTCAGGCCCTGAATGTTCGAGTGGCCGCGCAAGGCATTCACGCCGCCACCCGGCATGCCGACGTTGCCCAGCAGCAGTTGCACCATCGCCGCGCTGCGGATGATCTGCGCGCCGATCGAGTGCTGTGTCCAGCCGAGCGCATAGAGAATGGTCATGGTCTTGCCGGGCGTGGAGCACGTGGCAATCTCATCCCAGATTTTTTGCATGGCATCGACCGGCATCCCGCAGATCTGGCTCGCCAGTTCAATGTTGTAGCGGCTGTAATGCTGCTTCATCAATTGATAGACGCACTGCGGATCCTGCAGGGTCGGGTCGACTTTGACGAAGCCATCCTCGCCCAGCTCGTAACCCCAGCCGGACTTGTCGGTGTAGCTGCGTTTGGCCGCGTCATAGCCGCTGAAAATGCCATCCTCAAAGCCATAGCCGGCTTTGACGATGAACGAGACGTCGGTGTAGTTGCGCACGTATTCGTGCTGGATCTTGTCCTGAGTCAGCAGGTAATTGATCAGCCCGCCCATGAAGGCGATGTCGGTACCGGTGCGGATCGGCGCGTAATAGTCGGCCACCGAAGCGGTCCGGGTAAAACGCGGGTCGACCACGATCAGCCGCGCGGCGTTGTGCGCCTTGGCCTCGGTCACCCATTTGAAGCCGCACGGATGCGCTTCTGCTGCGTTGCCGCCCATTACCAGGATCAGATTCGCGTTGGCGATATCGGTCCAGGTGTTGGTCATGGCACCACGGCCGTACGTCGGGGCAAGACTTGCCACCGTCGGGCCGTGTCAGACACGCGCCTGGTTATCGAACCCCAGCATGCCGAGACTGCGAATCACCTTCTGGGTGATGTAACCGGCTTCGTTGGACGCTGCCGATGCGGCGAGGAACCCGGTGGTCAGCCAGCGATTCACCGTCTGCCCGGTGGCGTTTTTCTCGATGAAGTTGGCGTCGCGGTCGGCCTTCATCAGGTCGGCGATGCGATCCAGCGCTTCATCCCAACTGATCCGGGTCCATTCGCTGCTACCGGGCTTGCGCATCTGCGGGTACTGCAGACGGCCCGGGCTGTGAATGAAGTCCAGCAGGCCAGCGCCTTTTGGACACAGGGTGCCGCGGTTGACCGGGTGGTCGGCGTCGCCCTCGATGTGAATGATGTTTTGCGCGACGTTCTTCGCGGCATCGCCCTGGCTGTACATGATCAAGCCGCAACCGACCGAGCAATACGGGCAGGTGTTGCGGGTTTCATGAGTGTGGGCAAGCTTGAAGTGACGCACCTGCTCGGCGAAGGCCAGCGTCGGGGCCATGCCCAACGCGCCCAGGCTAGAGCCTGCAAGGCCGATACCGGCGACCTTGAAGAATTGACGACGGCTGAGATCCATCGTGCACTCCTGATCAGGTGGAACCCGGTACTTGAGCCGGGCTTTTTCTGGACAAACACGGTTACGGCAGAATGACTGCCGGTTTTTTCACTGTAGCCAATGACCACACACTCTGTGTGAAAACCGACCGTCGGCCGTTTGTCGGTCTATTCGCCAACGAACACAAAACCCTGTGGGAGCTGGCTTGCCAGCGAAAGCGGTGGATCAGTCAACACCAATAGCGACAGTGACGACGCCATCGCTGGCAAGCCAGCTCCCACATGGGTCGCGTTGGGCTTAGAATGGCGCCCAGGACCCATCCCGCCTTCACGAGACCGCGCATGACTTTCGATTTTGATCAGCTATTCGACCGCCACAACACCGGCAGCACCAAGTGGAGCCGTTACCCGGCCGACGTGTTGCCGATGTGGGTCGCTGACATGGATTTCGCCGCGCCGCCGGTCGTCATCGAGGCATTGCAGCAGCGCCTGCTGCATCCGTTGGTGGGTTACAGCGTGGCGCAGGACAACCTGCGTGAAGCCATCGTCGCCGACCTGTGGGACAAGTTCGCCTGGAAGGTCAAACCGCAGGAGCTGATCTTCCTGCCGGGCGTCGAATCCGGTTTCAACATGGCCCTCAAGGCGCTGGTCAAACCGCAGCAGAACGTCGTGGTGCAGGTGCCGAACTACCCGCCGCTGCGTCACGCGCCGGGGCATTGGGGGTTGAACAAGGTCGAGCTGGAATTCGTCGCCCAGGCCGATGGCACCTACGCCACCCCGCTGGAGACCCTGCGCGAGTCGCTGAACGGTGGCGGTGCGCTGCTCCTGAGCAATCCGCACAACCCGATCGGCAAAGTGTTCGATCGTGAAGAACTGCAAGCCGTGGCGGATATCTGCGCGGCACAGGACGCCTGGATCATCTCCGACGAGATCCACGCCGAGCTGTGCTTCGACGGCCGCGTGCACATTCCGACCGCGTCCCTCAGCCCGGAAATCGCCAGGCGCACGATCACCCTGATGTCGGCGAGCAAGGCCTACAACATCGCTGGCCTCAAGACCTCGTTCATGATCATCCAGGACGCCGCCCTGCGCGAGCGCGTCAACCACGCCCGTTGCGGCATGGTCGACAGCGTCAACCCGCTGGGCATGGAAGCCACCCGCGTCGCCTACAGCGAAGGGGCGCCATGGCTCGCCGAACTGAAAACCTATCTGCAGGCCAACCGCGACTGGTTGGTGGACGCGGTGCGCAGTCGCCTGCCGGGCGTGCGCATCAATGTGCCGCAGGGCACCTATCTGGCCTGGCTCGATTGCACGGCGCTGGAAATGGACAACCCGCAGCAGTTCTTCCTTGAACAGGCCAAAGTCGGCCTGAGCCCGGGTCTGGACTTCGGTGACCAGCACCAACAGTTCGTGCGCCTGAACTTCGGCTGCCCGCGCTCGTTGCTCGAAGAAGGCATCCGCCGCATGGAGCGCGCCCTGAACAACCGCAAATCCTGAAAACACCACCAATCTGTAGGAGTGAGCCTGCTCGCGATAGCTGACTGACATACAACATCAATGTCGGCTGATACACCGCCATCGCGAGCAGGCTCACTCCTACAATGGTTTTGTGGTCATCCAAAATCCGATCGAACTCACGGCAAACCGTCCGGGTCAACCACCCATACCTGCCCTGAGAACCTCGGAGATTGACGATGACCGACTATCCAAAACCACCCTTCCCCGCACAAGCCCAAGCCGTCCCCGGTGCGCAAAGCAAAATGCAGCCGTACCCCGATTGCGGCGAACAAAGCTACGTCGGCTCCGGGCGGCTGGCCGGCAAGATTGCGCTGATTACCGGTGCTGACAGCGGCATTGGCCGCGCCGTGGCGATTGCTTTCGCCCGTGAAGGCGCCGATGTGGTCGTGGCCTATCTGAATGAACATGACGACGCCAAAGAGACCGCACGCTGGGTCGAACAGGCAGGCCGTCAGTGCCTGCTGCTGTCCGGCGATCTGGCGCAAAAGGCCCATTGCCAGGAACTGGTGGACAAGACCGTCGAACGCTTCGGGCGCATCGACATTCTGGTGAACAACGCCGCGTTCCAGATGACCCACGAAAACTTCGAAGAAATCCCCGATGACGAATGGGTGATGACCTTCGACGTCAACATCACCGCGATTTTCCGCTTGTGCCAGGCAGCGATCAAACACATGCGCCCCGGCGCCTCGATCATCAACACCAGCTCGGTCAACTCGGACATGCCCAAACCGACCCTGCTGGCCTATGCCACCACCAAAGGCGCGATCGCCAACTTCACCGGCGGTCTGGCGCAGATACTCGGGCCGAAAGAGATCCGCGTGAACTGCGTGGCCCCCGGGCCGATCTGGACACCGTTGATCGTCTCGACCATGCCCGATGAAGAAGTGCAGAACTTCGGCAGCGAAACCCCGCTCGGTCGCCCCGGACAACCAGTGGAAGTGGCGCCGATTTACGTGCTGCTGGCCTCTGATGAAGCCAGTTACATCACCGGTCAGCGCTATGGCGTGACCGGCGGCAAGCCGATGCTCTGAGCAGCGCGATAAAAACTGAACCTGGCGGCATGACGTCCCTCCATACCTTTAAGAGTCCCAACCGGTCCGCAGGATCAGGAGGTCGTCATGTCCGCCCCTCTCATCAAACTCTTCACCCAGCCCAACTTCGCCTGGACTGACATCCGCCGCGAAGAAGAGGCCCATCCCCGTCACTACCTTGCGCATCTGCTGCTATTGGCGCTGATTCCCGCCGTGTGCCTGTTCTTCGGTACCACGTATGTCGGCTGGAGTCTGGCAGCCGGCGAGACCGTGCGCTTGAGCACGGCCAGTGCGCTGCAACTGAGCATCATGCTGTATGTGGCCATTGTCGCCGGGGTCGCGGTCATCGGCGGGTTCATCCGCTGGATGTCGCGTACGTTCGACGCGCGCCCCACGCTTAACCAGTGCATCGGCTTTGCCGCCTATACCGTGACGCCGTTTTTCGTCGCCGGCATCGCCGGGCTTTATCCAAGTCGCTGGCTGGCGATTCTGGTACTGGGTGCCGCTTCGGTGTATTCGACGTTCCTGTTGTTCGTTGGTCTGCCGACGTTCATGCATGAACGCAAGGAACAGGGCCTGCTGTACTCGGCCTGCGTCTGGGGCGTCGGCCTGCTGGTGATGGTGACCATTCTGGTGTCGATGATTCTGCTGTGGTTCAACGTGCTCGCGCCTGAGTACCTGCGTACTACCGTTGCTTAACCCGGTGCCGACGCTGTCGTCGATGGGCGACCGAACATGAGCTTCGTCATCTGGGTCGCGGTGCTTGGCGCCGTCTTGCTGACCCTGGCGCTCACCTCGTCGTACCTGCGCTGGATGCCGGTCACCACTTCGGCCGTGTGCCTGTTGCTGGGGATCGGCATCGGTCCGAGCGGTCTGGATCTGCTGAAGCTGCCCCTGGAAAACGCCTCGGTGTGGATGGAACACCTCACGGAAGTCGCGGTGCTGTTTTCGCTGTTTGTCTGCGGGCTCAAGCTGCGCCTGCCACTGCGCGACAAGCGCTGGCGGATTGCGTTCGGGCTGGCTGGCCCGGTGATGGTCTTGACCATCGCCGGGGTCAGCGTATTGCTGCACTGGGGCCTGCAACTGTCGTGGGGGCCGTCGCTGCTGATCGGGGCGATGCTGGCGCCCACCGACCCGGTACTGGCCGCGCTGGTGCAGGTCAATGATGCGCGGGATGTCGACAGCGTGCGCTTCGGTCTTTCCGGTGAAGCCGGGCTCAATGACGGCATCGCGTTCCCGTTCGTGATTCTCGGCTTGCTGCTGTTGCAGGCCGACGCGCAACCCGGCGCCTTGACCGATTGGGTGTTGCACGGTTTGCTCTGGGCGGTGCCGGTCGGTTTGCTCACCGGTTACTGGATGGGGCGCGGCATCGGTCGGTTGACGCTGTCGTTGCGCATTCGTAACGACGACAGCACCCTGAGCCCGAATGATTACCTGGCGCTGTCGCTGATTGCCCTGGCTTACGTCGGCGCAGATGCGATTGGCGGTTATGGTTTTCTGTCGGTATTCGCCGCCGGCCTCGGCTTGCGTCAGGAAGAAGTCAAATCCACCGGCGCCAGCCAGCCGCCCGCCGAACATCTGGTGCAACCGGTGGTCGGCCACCAGAACATCGAACCGCAGCACGCGGTGCACGGCGATACCGAACGACTGGAAAGCAGCCAAGTCGCCGCCGGCATCATGATGGGCGACATGCTCTCGTTCGGCAGTCTGGTGGAACGGGCCATGGAAGTGTTTCTGGTGACCCTGCTCGGCGTGGTGCTGGTGCCGCATTGGGACTGGCGCGCACTGGTCATTGGCGCGGTGCTGTTCTGCGTGGTGCGTCCGCTCTGCGTTGCGCTGATGCCATGGGGCAGTTTGCTCGACGGTGGTCAGCGGCTGTTGATCGGCTGGTTCGGCATTCGCGGGATCGGCAGCCTGTTCTATCTATTTTACGCCTTGAACCACGGCCTGAGTCCTTCAGTCGCGACGTTGTGCACCAACATCACCCTGTCGGTGGTGGCATTGAGCATTTTGCTGCATGGCATCAGCACGCAACCGCTGCTGGCGCGCTACGAACAACGGCAAAAACGAAAAAACTGATTTTTCCAGCGGCAATATCTCCGGAAATCCATCGAAGTTTTTTCTGAAAATAAATGGATCCCTCGGCCAATACCGGCAGTCACAACCATAACCCTCGCTGTAAGCACTCGGCGGGTCCGGCAGGTTCGGTTCCCCTGCGGCTTGCAGCCCATGAATAGGAATCTTTGGATAACAAGGTCACGGTCATGAAAGAATGCTCGACTCCTGCACAAATCAAGGCTTGCAGGGCTTTGGCCCTGGAACGCAATCGTCAACTGTTCGAAGATGCCCACGCCCTCAACCGAGCGGCTTACGAGCTGCTGGAAGCGGACAATCTGGACCTCGAACAGTTTGAGCACTATCGAGCACTGCGCCGCAAAGCCGATGCGAAGTTCGAGGAAGCCATCGATCACTTGTGCGTCCTCAACGAAGACTTCCCGCCGATTCCAATGTCACCGCATCACTCGCAGGAATTGCGTCGGCAACTTGAAACCGTCGAATAAAGCACACAAGAAAAAGCCCGGCAGCGATGTCCGGGCTTTCTCTTTGGGCGGCGTTCAGCCCCCGGGGTTGGTCACCTGAATGAACACCGCGTAAGCCCCGAGCAGGATCCAGAACGTGGCGAAAATCCAGGGCGTGCGCACCGAAAACAACAACGACTTGCGATAGCCCTTGTGGCTCGACTCCATCTCGCTGAACAGCGGCGACTCGTCGTAAGCCATGCCCATGATCGGCTCGCTGCGCAACAACTCGCTCTGCTTGTAGTGCCAGTGATCAATGATGTCGTACGCCGCCCGTATCCCCGGCCAGGCGTTGAGCGAACTGAGCAACCCAAGCAGTGCGAGAAACGGCGGCACCACAAGCGTGAACAGCTTGCCCCACTCGGGGTTGAGGTTGGCCATGCATGAAGCGAAGGCAATCACCAGAAACGACTGCGCCGCCAGATAGGCATCGGTGCGATTGGCGAGGATGCTGGTTTCGTACTGGATTTCCTTGCGATAGAAATCCAGCCGTTCCTTGGGTGAGCCGAACATCTTGGCGTCGTGTTCAGTCAGGTGCTCTTCAGCGCTGGGCTCAGTCAGTATGCGAGGCAAGGGACGCGCACTCCGTGGCGGGGAAACCTTTTAGAAGGCCCTCGCCACGGACAAGTTCAGGCGGATTCACTTCATCGACTGCGCGATGATTTCCACCAGGTTGAGCTGGGTGAACGGCTTGGGCAGACGCGGCAGTTGCGCGGCAAAGCCTTCCAGACGTTCGGCGTAACCGGTGGCCAGAATGATCGGCAGATCCGGCTTGAGCAGACGCACCGCATGCGCCAGTTGCGCGCCGCTCATCTGCGGCATGGCCATGTCGGTGATCATCAGATCGATGACTTCACCCTGCTCGAACAACGCCAGCGCCCTGGCGCCGGAGGTGGCGCTGATCACACGATGGCCAAGGTCTTCGAGCAGCAGCGTGGTGCTGGTCATCACCAGCGAATCGTCATCCACCACCAACACACTGAGGCGTGGCACCAACACCGGTTTGATCGCCGGGTAAAGGTTTTTTGCCGTCTCCCCGGCCAGCGCTACCGGTATCCACATTTCAGCGCGGGTGCCATGGCCTTTTTCGCTCTTGAGAATGAAACGGCCACCCAGTTGCTCGATAAAGCCATGCACCATCGACAAGCCCAGCCCGGTGCCCTTGCCCACGCCCTTGGTGGTGAAAAACGGATCCCTGGCCGACCCCAGCGTGGCTTCGTCCATGCCTTCCCCGGTGTCAATCACGCTCAGGCACACATAGTGCCCGGCCGCCATTGACGAATGGCTTTGCTCAAGCACGACTTCCGGCTGCGCGGTAATGCACAGGCTGCCGCCGTCGACCATGGCGTCGCGGGCGTTGGTCGCCAGATTGAGCAGCGCCAGTTCCAGTTGGTTGCTGTCGGCCAGCACCGGTTGCAGATCCTCGGGAAAGCGTGTCTCGATACGAATCCCCGGGCCGATCGAGCTGCGCAACAGCCCGGTGATACCTTGCACCAGTTGTGCGATATCGACCGGCTCGGTTTTCAGTTCCTGCCGGCGAGCGAAGGCCAGCATGCGTTGGGTCAGCGATACGCCACGCAATGCGCCCTGCGTGGCGTTTTCCAGCAGACGACTGTTTTTCGGGTCGTCACCGATGCGTTTTTGCAGTATCTCCAGATTGCCCAGAATCACCGTCAGCAGATTGTTGAAGTCATGGGCGATGCCGCCGCTGAGCTGACCGATGGCCTGCATCTTCTGCGCCTGGAACAGCGCTTCACGGGTCTTTTCCAGCGCCACTTGCGACTCATGGGCTTCGGTGACATCGCGGGTGATCTTGGCAAACCCGAGCAGCGTACCGGTTTCGCCGCGAATGGCATCGACCACTACGTGGGCCAGAAACCGCGTGCCATCCTTGCGCATGCGCCAGCTCTTGTTCTCGAAACGGCCCTCGCGGGTGGCAATCTCCAGCGCCCGTTGCGGTTCGCCGGCCACACGGTCTTCCGGGGTGTAGAAAATCGAAAAATGCTGGCCGATGATTTCTTCCGGCTGGTACCCCTTGATCCGCTGGGCGCCCTGATTCCAGTTGCTTACACGACCTTCGGGGCTGAGCATGTAGATCGCATAATCGGTGACCCCCTGCACCAGCAGGCGGAACTGCTGTTCGCTTTGCTTGAGGGTTTCTTCGGCCATCTTGCGGTCGGTCAGGTCGCGGGTGATCTTGGCGTAGCCGAGCAGTTTGCCGTCGGGATCGATGATCGGATCGATGACCACGTGGCACCAGAAACGGGCGCCATCCTTGCGCACCCGCCAGCCCTCGCCTTCGAAGCGTCCTTCGCGCAGCGCTGTGTCGAGCGCGCGTTGCGGCAGGCCCGCCGCACGATCATCGGCGGTATAGAAGCGCGAGAAATGCTCGCCGAGAATCTCCGCCTCTTCGTAGCCCTTGAAGCGTTTGGCGCCGGAGTTCCAGCTGGTGATGATGCCGTCCGGATCGATCATGTAAATCGCATAATCGACCACCGCATCGATCAGCAGACGGAAACGCATCTCCTCGATCGCGGCAGTTTTGCTCGGTTTGTCACTCATCAGGTTCACCGCTGGTTTTCATTAGCGCAAGTATGCGGCAATCCGGCGCCATGGGAAGGTGCAAACGCGCTTCTATTCACGGCGTGATCAACGGGTTGATTGAGGGCGAGTCGGTACCGAGCGACCACCAGCGCGGCAACAATTGCTGGATGCGCGGTTCGGCGAAGCGGTCATCGATCAGCATCACCACACCGCGATCCTGCCGCGTACGGATCACCCGCCCGGCGGCCTGCACCACTTTCTGCACGCCCGGATACAGGTAGGTGTAATCGTAGCCGGCGCCGAAAATCGCTGCCATGCGCCGTTTCAACTGTTCGTTGACCGGGTTGAGCTGGGCCAGCCCCAGGGTCGCAATGAATGCGCCGATCAGCCGTGCTCCGGGCAAGTCAATGCCTTCGCCAAACGCACCGCCCAACACTGCGAAGCCGATGCCCTGGCTGTCGGCGGTGAACTGATCGAGAAAGGCCTGGCGCTGCCCTTCGGCCATGCCCCGCGATTGCTGCCACAGATTGATCTGCGGGTGGCGTTCGGCTAGCAGCGTCAGCACTTGTTGCAGGTAATCGAAGCTGCTGAAGAACGCCAGGTAATTGCCCGGGCGCTCGCAGAACTGGCGGGCGATCAGCTCGACGATCGGTTCCAGCGACGCCTGGCGATGATTGAAGCGCGTGGAGATACGGCTGACGATCTGCACTTGCAGCTGTTCGGCGCTGAAGGGTGATTCGACGTCTATGCATACCGTGTCGGCGGGCGTGCCGAGCAGATCGGCGTAATAGCGCCGCGGGCTCAGCGTCGCCGAGAACAGCACGCTGCTGCGCGCCGCTTTCAGGCGCGGGCCGATGAACGCCGCCGGCACCACGTTGCGCAGGCACAGCTGCGACAGCGGCCGCTTGCGCTCGAGGTCGCGCTTGCTGATGTCGAACAGGTAATGCTCGTCGAACAGCTCCGCCACCCGGCCAAACTGCAGCATGTCGAAGTAGAAGGTTTGCAGTGTGCTGTCGAGTCCCTGCGGATGATCATTGAGGTAATCGCCAATGGCCGCGCTGCACAGGGAAACGGCTTGCAGCAGTTTCTCCGGGGCCTTGTCGTAGGCCTGATATGGCGCCAGTTGCGGCTGGTGCAGCGCGTTCCACTCGCGGTTGACCCGTTGCAGGGATTTTTTCAGCACTTCTGGAGCGCTCTTGCGCACGCTGGCCAGCGCGGCCTGATCGAGACTGGCGCTGTACATCGAGCGCCCGCGTTCGACCAGGTTGTGCGCTTCATCGGCCAGCACCGCGACCTTCCACTGATTGAGCTGGGCCAGACCGAACAGCAGCGCACTGAAATCAAAGTAATAGTTGTAGTCCGCCACCACCACGTCGGCCCAGCGGGCCATTTCCTGGCTCAGGTAATACGGGCAAACCGTGTGCTGACGGGCCACTTCGCGCATCGCTGCCTGATCAAGCAGATTGATCCGGCTCGCCGCTTGCCGGGCAGCGGGCAGCCGATCATAGAAGCCCTGGGCCAACGGGCAGGATTCACCGTGACAGGCTTTGTCCAAGTGTTCGCAGGCCTTGTCGCGGGCGACCATCTCCAGCACCCGTAACGGCAAATTTTGCGATTGATCGAACAGCACCTGACTGGCATCCAGCGCCAGTTTGCGCCCCGGGGTCTTGGCGGTCAGAAAGAACACCTTGTCCAGTTGCTGCGGCGCCAACGCCTTGAGCATGGGGAACAGCGTGCCGAGGGTCTTGCCGATCCCGGTGGGCGCCTGGGCCATCAGGCAACGGCCGGTGCTGACCGCCTTGAACACCGATTCGGCCAGATGCCGCTGCCCGGGGCGAAAGTCGGCGTGGGGAAAGCTCAATTGCTGCGCGGCCAGATTGCGCGCCTCGCGATGGGCCATTTCCTGCTCGGCCCAGTTCAGGAACAAGCGGCATTGTTGTTCGAAAAAGGCCTGCAAGGCTGGCGCATTGAAGGACTCGACCAGACAGGTTTCCTTTTCGCTGACGATGTCGAAATACACCAGCGCCAGATTGATCTGCGCAAGCTCAAGCTTGCGGCACATCAGCCAGCCGTAGATTTTCGCCTGCGCCCAATGCAACTGGCGATGGTTGGCCGGCTGTTTGCTCAGGTCGCCGCGATAGGTTTTGACTTCTTCCAGACAGTTCTGCAGCGGGTCGTAGCCGTCCGCCCTGCCCCTGACCTTCAGTTGCAGAAACTCGCCTTCCAGCGCCACTTCGCTCTGGTATTTGTCGTTGCGCCGCGAGGCCACGGTGCGATGGCCGAGCATGCCTTCGAGGGCTGTCGGTGAAGGGGTAAAACGCAGGTCGAGGTCGCCGGTCTTGGCGGTGAACTCGCACAGCGCGCGGACGGCAATGCTGTAGCTCAAGCGCTCTGCTCCGCCCATTGCACGTAGCACACGGCGACCGGCATCTGGTGCTGATGGCAGAACTCCAGCCAGCGCAGCTGGTTGTCCTGCAAGCGGTCACCGGGACCTTTGACCTCGATCATCCGGTAGGTCTTGTGCTGCGGCCAGAACTGGATCAGGTCGGGCATGCCGGCGCGGTTGGCCTTGATGTCGAGCAGCAGGCGATTGAACCAGTGCTTGAGGTGTTCCGCCGGCAAGCACGCCAGCGCCTGCTCGAGCAGTTGCTCATTCAACGCGCCCCAGAACACGAACGGCGACTGCACGCCCCACTTGGCGGCGAAACATTCACGAATGGTCGCCGCGTAACGGCCGTCGTCGAGTTGGTCGAGGCAAGCCTGGAACAGTTCGGCGCGGCGTTGCTGGAAGTCTTCGTTGAGCAGATCCACCGGCCCGCGCTGGAACGGATGAAAGAATGCTCCCGGCAACGGCGCGAAAATCGCCGGCCAGCACAACAGGCCGAACAGCGAGTTGATCAGGCTGTTCTCGACGTAATGCACCGGGCCGCTGTCTTCGTGCAGATGCGCCTGCACGTAAAACTCCACCGACAGCGCCGGATCAGTGCGCGGCAATTGCAGATCGAGGCGCTCGACCGGGCGTGGCGTTGCGCGTTTGAGCGGTGGCCCGCCGAGTTTGCGTCGCAGCCGTGGCAGCATCCGTTGCAGGCTCTGCTGCTCGGCGGCGCTTTCCGGCGCCTGTTCGGCGAGCGTCGCGAGCTCCAGCGCCAGTGCGTATTCGCCGCAGCGCTCCAGCACGCGGATCATTCGCTGACGGGCGCCGGGGTAGGTGCAATCGCGGTAAATGCTCAACGCCAGGGCGAACTCGGCGACGCGCTCGCAATACTGGCCGATCTGGAACAGCACCTTGCCGCGCCGCCGCTGCAGCCACGGGTTGTCGAACTGCAACGCGCGGACCTGCTCGACAATGGGCTCCAACGGTTCACCGGCTTCGAAACGCAGTTGGCAATGATGCAGGAACAGGCAGGCGTCAACGTCCTCTCGACTGCGCAGACCACGGGAGTCGGCGCAGAACTCGACTTTTTCGTAGGTAAAGATCCCGAGGTCGGCGAGGACGAATTCCGACCAGTCCTGATACAGGTTGCCGAAGAACATCAGACGCAGGCGGTCGCACAGGTCCATGATGGTCAGGCTGAGCAATCGGTCGCCGAGCGTTGGTGCCCAATCGGAGAGACTGCGCGACTCGCTGAATTGCTCGGCGAGCGCCGGCAGCCAGTCGTCCTTGCGGCCCTTGGGTTGCTCGATAAAGCTGCCGAACGCCTGCAGCAGTTCAGCCTTGAGCAACACGTCGAACACTTCGGCCACGCCCAACAGCGCCTGATCGTCGAGCCAGCCGTGACTCAGCAACGGCTGCGCGGCGTCGCTGATGTCGCCGATTTCCGGGTAGTTGAGTTTGCCAAGGCGGAAATGCACGCCCTTACGCATTACCATGCGTACCAGCAAACCCTGCGAAGCGTGCGGCAAGGCCTTGAAGTCGCGGATAAAGCCGTGCTCGGATTCGCTCATCACATCGGCATAGCGAAGCTCAAGCCAATCAAGCACTTGCCGGAAGTTGTTGAGGTAATAGAACGGATCGTCGAGCGGGTTGGCAGTCACGGGAATTCAGGGCCATGGCGAGCAAATACTGGTTATGCGTACAGATACCAGCTCTGCCCTGTCGGGTGCAAACGGAAAAAGATCAATGGCAGCGGCAATCGGGATTTTTTCAGGCGGTCATCGAACTTTTCCCGGTTCGATGGCACCAACCGCGTTAGAGACCGAAGTCGGTCAATTGATATGGAATGAGGTATTTGAGGTGGGTATGAAGATCAAGACTCTGGGTATTCCTCTGGCGGTAGCGGCCCTGCTGGCATTGGCCGGCTGCTCGACGCCGACTGTGGTCACCTTGCAGAACGGCACTCAGTATTTGACCAAGGACATGCCGAAAACCAAGACCAAGGACGGGTTCTATGAGTTCGAGGATATTTCCGGGACCAAGGTGAAGGTCCGTTCCGACGAAGTCGCAACGGTGCGCAAGGAAGACTGACCCCCCAACCCCTGTAGGAGCTGCCGAAGGCTGCGATCTTTTGATCTAAAAACAAAATCAAAAGATCGCAGCCTGCGGCAGCTCCTACAGGGGGAACGTTGGAGAATTACTCGAAAGCCGGCAGTCCCACAATGCTGTGATCACAGCTGAAATACTGTTCACCCCGCCGCGCCAGCTCGGCTTGCAGACGTCGGCAACGCTCCAGATCCTGCTGGGTCATGCGGTCGATGCTCAGGTTGCCGGTGGCTTGTGCCTGTTTGTCGTCACCGCGGCGGAACGTGACGAACGGCTGTTCGGGCTGGATCTGAAACAGGCTTTTCTCTTCGACCGGCTCGACCGCTTCGGTCTTTTGCGCTTTCGGCAGTTGGTCGGTACTGATCCCGTAACGGCTCAGAATCGAGGTTTGAGGCAGATCGGCCCAGGCATTGGCCGATAACAGCGCCAGTCCGAAAATCCCGACATACCCCTTGAACCTTCTCACGTGTGCATCTCCTGTACTCAATGGCGGCTAGCTGTAGAACGTGTGTGCACGTGCTGGCTTTAGGCCGCTTCTGCTGTTTGCAGAGCTTTTGAGTCAGGGTGTGGCTGTCGAGTCACTTTCGATACCGAGTTGTGGCGAGGGAGCTTGCTCCCGCTTGAGCGCGTAGCGCTCACAAAGTCTTCAGGGCCGCTTCGCGACCCAGCGGGAGCAAGCTCCCTCGCCACAGGTTACGGATGCATCAGGCGATCACAATTCCATCGGCACTGAGGCTATTGAGCGCCACCCCAACCAGCGTCACCGAGTCAGCGCCAAACTTCAGCACCGTGTCCTGCCCCACCGCCGTCGCATGCGCGCGGAAGTCGTCATTGGGCAACACACCCTGCACGCCAAGGAACACCAGTTTGTCGTTCGATGTAAAACCCACCACCCGATCCTGACCGAACGCGCCGTTGAACAGGAACGTATCCGCCCCGCCTCCGGACTCCATCAAGTCATTGCCGGCGCCACCGACAAACACGTCGTTGCCGGCACCACCAATCAAATGGTCATTGCCGTCCAGACCGAACAGCCAGTCACCACCGGCATGCGCCTTCAGCGTATCGGCGCCGCTGGTGCCCTTCACGCTGGACTCGTACTGGGTGACGTTGTTGCCGACCTTCAAACCGCTGGCCGTGACGCTGTGGGTCACATCGTCCTTGAACAGCCCCCAGAGGAAGCCCGGCTCCTTGGTGACGATGCTGCCGATATCGCGGGTGATGCTGATCCCGCCGTTGGCGTCGCGGATGTACAAGTTGCCGACGCCGTCGTTGGCGAAGTCGAAGCTGTTCACCGATTTCTGCAACTCGAGGGTGTTGTTGCCGGCGCCGCCGAGGATCACGTTATAACCGCCAGCGTCGCGGAAGGTGTCGTTGCCGGCGCGACCTTCGAGGTAGTCGTTGCCGCTGCCGCCCTGGATCAGGTCGTTGCTGTCGCTGCCGATGATGAAGGTACTGCCCTTGTGGGTTTCGGCGTTGCGGTTGAGGTCCTGCACCCACGTGTTGGCCCGCGCCGGGTCCGACAGGTTGGCGACGATGATCGTGGAATCCTTGCTGGTCAGGTCGTAGAACTTCGACTCGATGATCCGGTTCATGCCGTCGCCGTAAGCGGTCGGCAGGTGCGAGATCCAGGTCGGGATATTGAGAATCGAAAACGGCAGCAGATTCCACGCGGTCGAGGCGTAGTGATCGTTGAAGCTGACGATGTTGTCGGTGGCCGATTCCTTGGGCGCGTCGTGCACGCCGACCGAGGCGCCGGTGAAGGTCGAGCCGTCGAGGGCGCGGAACACCGGATCGTTTTCGTAACCGACGTTGAGCACCTTGTCGGTGCTGCTCTGGGTCGGCGAGGCGTAGGCGATGTAGTTGGAGTCGGCGAAAAATCCGCCCCACTTGCCGCCACTCAGGTCAGCCATGCTGTTGACCGCCAGCCCGCCGAGGCTGTGGCCGCTGACCAGCACGTCCTTGCCGGTAAGGCCATTGGCCTTGGCGAACGCCACCACATCATTGAGCAGATTGCCAAACGCTTCGCCGACGTAGTTTTTGGCGTAGTCCTTGGGACCGAAGGCGGCCAGCAGGTCGTTGATCACGTCGCCGATGGAGTCGAGGATCAGGTTTTCCCGCGGGCCGCTGGTGCCGCGAAAGGCAACGCCGATTTCCGTGAGATGGCCCTGGGCGTCGTACTTGCCGAGGATTTCCACCTGGGCGGTGGTGTAACCGGCCTTCTCGCCGAAGAAGGTCCCGCGCGCGTCGGTCTTGCCGTCGTAGCCCAGTTGCGAGGCGGTGATTGGTGTCCAGCCAGCCTTTTTCACGGCGTCGAGGGCGAGTTTTTCCGAGTCGGGGTTCCACGGAATACCGGGAATCACCCCTTGCGAATCAGTACCGCCGAGCAGCGCGGTGACCAGCGTGGCGGGCAGGCCGAGGCCGAAGCCGTTGTGCTGATAACCGGCGGCAAAGCCGTTATCGAGGTTGTGATAGGAATACAGCGTGATCGCCATGGCATCGCTGAACAGCGCCTTGGAATCGGCTGTGCCGAAGTTCTTGTAGTCATACACACCCATTGCTATTGCCTCTCTTTTGTTGGAATTGTCAGAGATAGCTCACAGCCAGGGCGCCCCTCACGGGCACGCCCCGGAGCATTTTCACTACTTACACATCAAATCTGTGGGAGCGAGCTTGCTCGCGAAGAGGGAGTGTCAGCTGCCATTTGCTTGGCTGGCACACCGCTTTCGCGAGCAAGCTCGCTCCCACATTAGAGCTAGGCGAACACGAAAGACGAGTCCGACAGGTTAGCCACTCCCACCCCGACCAGGGTCACGGCATATTCACCAATCTTCAGCACGGTATCGGCCCCCGACTGCACAGCATGCTGCTTGTAGTCGTAGCCCTGCCCCGCGCCTTCGACGCCCATGAACACCAGTTTGTCGCTGCCCTGGTAACCATTGATCGCATCAAAACCGAACGCGCCGCTGAACAGGAAGGTGTTGTTGCCACCCACCGCCGTCATCACGTCGTTGCCGGCGCCGCCGACGAAGGTCACGTGGCCCTTGTCGCTGATCAGCTTGTCATCGCCACCCAGACCGAACAGCCAGTCACCGTCGGCGCTGGCGTGCAGCGCATTGCCGTAGGCATCGCCGTTGAGCGAATGGGTGTACTGAGTCAGTTCATTGCCATTGGTCAAACCCTTGGCCGTGACGCCCCAGGTGATTTCCTTGCTGCCCCACCACGACCCCGACTCCTTGCTCACCAGCGCGCCGATGTCGCGGGTCATGCTGATGCCGCCGTAGGCATCGCGCACATACAGCGTGCCGTCACCGTCGTTGGCGAAGCTGAAGTTCTGCAGCGGTTTCTGCAGCTCAAAGGTGTTGTGACCCTGGCCACCGAGGAGGATGTTGAAACCACCGTCATCGCGGAAGCGGTCATCACCGCCCAGGCCTTCGAGGAAATCGTTACCCGCCCCGCCCTTGAGCCAGTCATTGCTCTGAGTACCGATGATGAAAGTGCTGCCAGTATGCGGCTCGCCGCTGCGCCCCAGATCCTCGACCCAGGTCTTGCCCCGGGACGATTCCTCAAGGTTGGAGACGATGAGGGTCGAGTCCTTGTGCGTCAGGTTGTAGAACTTCGAGTCGATCACCCGGTTCAGGCCATCGGCATACCCGAGCGAGCTGTGGGCCGACCAGTTCAGCGGATTGACGATGCTGAACGGCACCAGGTTCTGCGCGGTGGACGCATAGTTGTCGGTGAAGTTGACGATGTTATCGGTGGTCGACTCATGCGGCCCGTCGTGCTTGCCCAGCGAACCGCTGCTGAACGTGGTGCCGTCCAGCGCACGGAACACCGGATCGTTTTCGTAACCGATATTCAGCACGTTGTTGCCGGTGCTGCTCTGGGTCGGCGAAGCGAACGCGATGTAGTTGGCGTCCTTGAAGAACCCACCCCAATTGTTGCCGCTCAACTCGGCCACGCTGTTGACCCCGAGACCACCGAGGCTGTGGCCGCTGAACAGCACGTCCTTGGCGGCGATGCCGTTGGCCATGGCAAACGCGGCAACGGACTTGAGCAGGTTGTCGAAGGCATTTTTCGCGTAGTTACTCGCGTAATCCGATGGCCCAATGGCGGCCAGCAGGTTGTTTTTCATGTCGCCGAAGGTGTCGCTGTAACCCAGCCCGCCGGTACCGCGAAAGGCCACGCCGAGGCCGATCAGCTTGCCGCCGGCGTCGTACTTGCCGAGCACTTCGGCCTCGGCGCTGGTGAAGCCGTCCTTCTCGCCGAAGAACGTGCCTTGCGCGCCGACCTTGCCCTGATAACCCAGCGCTGTTGCGCTGAGCGGTTTCCAGGCGGTGGCCGGCAACGGCTGGCCGGTCGGCGTGTAGGCATACAGCGTCAGCGCGATGGCATCGCTGTACAGCGCTTTGCCATCGGCATTTTTGTAATCGAACAATCCCATGTTGTGCTCTCTCTTCCTTCAAAACCGGCAGCCCGTGAAGGGCTGCCGATACTCCTTTAGAACTGCCAGTCGAGGGTCAGACCCACACCGTGTTCTTTCTCGTTGTTACCGATCAGTCCGTTGTAGTCCAGGTTGACCCGGACATCGCGATTGAGCGCCAGCCCGGCGCGTACACCGACCACTGCCGCATCACGATCCATCGACACACTCTGCACGGTGAACGCGCTGTTGCCATTGGCGAAGGCCAGGTGGCTGTCAGCATCGACACTGCTCAGGTTGTGCTGCCAGCCGAGGGTGGCGCCCAGTTCCAGCTGATGTTTGTCCGACAGCGCGAAGCTGCGTTTGGCGCGTACGCCAAGGGTCGACAGCACCACGTCGCGGTTGTCTTCGCCGCTCTTGAGCGCCGCGGCATCACCCTTCTCGGTGAAGCTCTCGGTGTTCAGATGCACGTACGACAGATTGGCGAATGGCTCCAGATTCATCGGTTGCAGACGCAGATCGTAAGCCGCTTCGGTGAACACTTGAGTGGTCGCCGCATCGTGCTTGGTTTTCTCTTTGCCGCTGACGCCCGCGAACTGCAGATCACGCTTTACGTCCACGCGATGCCAGCTATACGCCGCACCGGCGGTCAGACGCAGCGCATCGATCTGATGCCCGAGGTACGCACCCAAGTGGTAGCTGTCGACCGAGGCCGACGAATGCGTGCCGCCGCCCATGTTCAACGAGCTGTCGCTATAACCGGTAACGAAACCCAGACGGGTATCTTCAGCAATCAAACCGTCGACACCGGCCAGCAGCCCGCCAATGGAGCTGTTGGAGTCGGCGTTTTCATGGCCGCCATCGCTCTTGCCCCACGAACCCAGCACCTTGACCCAGGCATTGCTGCGGTCGTCGGTCGGTGCGTTGGCATTGAACAGATCACGCTCACGCAGACGCTCGCCCACCGCTTCACGCAGGTAGCGGCTGTCGTTGATCAGCATCGTATCGATGGCCGGGTGAATTTCGCCGGACAGTTGCTGGAAGGCTTGTTGCGCCGACGCCGCGTTCGGCGACAACAGCAGGGTTTCGAACAGCGCATTGCCCGCGCCCAGGCCCTCGGCAGCCACGCCGACTGCACGCTGGTTCGGCGTCAGACCGACACTGGCGAACGACGCACCATTGCGCCCGACGTCCAGTTGCACGCCGTTTGCCGAGTACGCCAGGGTGCCGCCGAGGAACGCGTAGTTCGGCAGCACTTGCCCAAACTGCCCTTGAATGCCACCGGCCGCTTGAAGAATGTTGAATTGAGCACCCTGCAGGCTTTTCACTTCGGTGGTGGTGAGCAAGGTCGGGCTGTTTTCCAGTGACAGACTCACCGTGGCGCCATCGATCAGCGCTTTGCCACCGGCAACGATCTTGTCGCTGCTGGTCGGCGAGACTTCCACCGCGTAGGTCGAACTGCGCTCGAAGGTCACGTCACCGGCGACGTTCAGCGTGCCGATCGAGTTGCCCGGCGCGACGGTACCGCCGCTTTTCGCGGTCAGTGCGCCGATGTGGCCGTTACCGCCGAGGATGCCGCTGTCGTTGACCGTGACCGCCGAAGCCAGCGAGCCATTGATCGCCAGACGCCCTTGATTGACCAGGGTCGGGCCGCTGTAGGTGTTGTTGCCGGTCAGCACCAGTGTGCCGATGCCCTGTTTGGTCAGGCCGCCGTGACCGGAAATGTCGTTGCGCCAGGTGTCGAGGCCGCAAGTGATGTCGGTGCACACGCGCTCGGTGGGTTTGCCCTTGTCGATGATCGCGCCGATGCCCGGCAAGTCCGCGACGAATTGCCCGGAACCGTAGGCACCCTGGATACGGAATTCTTCCGGGATGTCCTGCTCGGTGACGAACATCGCCGGGCCGTCGATGCCCTTGCGCAGGTTGATCATGCCCCAGCCATACAAGGCGTCGATGCCCGGTGCGCCGAGGTCGGTGGCGGTGGTGCGCAGTACCGTGGCGACCTGATCACCAGTCATGTACGGGAAGCGCTCCATCAGCACCGCCATCGAGCCGGCCACGTGCGGCGCCGCCATCGAGGTGCCGTTGTAGTTTTTGTAGCCGGTGGTCAGGTTGTCGGCGTTGGTGCCGCTGATGATCGAGCTGTAGATCTGCGTGCCCGGCGCCGAGACGCAGAAGCTCGCGGTGTAACCGCAACGCGAGGAGAACGTACTCATGATGTACGGATTGGCGCTGGCCTGGTCCGGGTTTCTTTGCAATGCGGCGACGGTGATCCAGTTCGGCGCGATGTCCGGCACGAAGTAGCCGAGGCCGGCGATGGCGTCCGGGTTGTTCAGGTTGTAATCGTTGCCGGCGGCGAAGATCGTCACGATACCGCTGCGGGCGGCGGCGATGGCACCGTCGTAGGCACCGCCGGGCTTGGTGCCGAGCAGCGTGCGGATTTCGTTGAACTGCAATTGCGCGTCGTTGACGGTGAAGTGCGGATACGCCGGGTCGCGGCCGCCGAGGTCGAAACGGTCAGTGATGCCGATGCCCCAGCTGTTGTTGATGATCCGCGCGCCACTGGCGATCAGCGCATCCCAACCGGCCTTGTACACCGCGCCGTCGTTGCCACGGACGATGCCGTCTTCCGGGCCCGGGTCGCCGTTGTCGGCGCTGATGATCTGCGCACCGAACGCCACCCCGTGCATCGGCCCGCCGTCGCGGCTGCCGGCGGCAATGCCACCAACGTGGGTGCCGTGAGCGCCGAGCTTGCCGTCGGAGCCGACCGAAGGCGAACCGTCATAGCGGAACGCATCGCCGGCTTTGACCGGGATGTAGGGGTCGGTGTATTCGCGGATCCCGCTGGTGACCAGGGTGATGACTTTGTTGGCGCCGGAAAACTCCGGGTGCGCGGCATACACCGGCTGGTCGAAGATCCCCAGTTTCACACCTTTGCCGGTGTAACCGGCGGCGTAGGCGTAATCCGCGCCAATGGCGCCCAGGCCCCATTCCGCCTGGAACTCGGCGCTGCGCCAACTGGCGGGATCACCGCTGCGGCCGTTTTCCACATACGGCGCCGCGTGCGCGCTGCCCCAGGTGGTCAGTGCGCAGAGCACCGCGCAATTGAGGGTTTTCATGGCGAAGCGACCGCCCGTTTGCGCGGGGGTATTGTTGTTATTCATCCAGCGACCTTCCTTAGTGTTGTTGCGAAAAATCCGTGTACCAGGCCCACACCCGAGCCTGGGAAATAACGCTTGTGGCGAGGGGATTTATCCCCGATGGGGCGCGAAGCGACCCCGAGCAATTTCCAGTAACCGAGTTGTCCGGGTGAGCGACTGCTGCGCAGTCGATCGGGGATAAATCCCCTCGCCACAAGTGTGTGTTCACTTGACCTGCGGGGTTTGTTCAGAACTGCCAGTTCAGGCTCAGCCCCACGCCGTGGCTCTTCTCGCGGTTGGCCAGTTGTCCGTTGTAATCGAGGTTGACCCGCACGTCCTTGCTCAACGCCAGGCTGGCTTGTACGCCGACCAGCGCCGCATCACGCACCAGTGCCGAACTCTCGACCGAATACGGTGTGCTGCCACTGGCGAAACGCAGATGCTGTTCGGCGTCGATGTCGCTCAGGCTGTGCTGCCAGCCGAGATGACCACTGACGTCCAGTGACTGTTGAGTCGACAGATTGAAGCGCTTGACCGCCCGTACACCGAGGGTGCTGAGGACTGCATCACGCTGCTCGCCGGAGCTCTTCAGCGCCGCCGCGTCGCCCTTTTCGGTGAAGCCGTCAGTGTCCAGATGCACATAAGCGAGGTTGGCGAATGGCTCCAGTGCCAGCGGCTGCAGGTTCAATCGATAAGCCGCTTCGCCGAAAACCTGCGTGGTGGCCGCATCGACCTTGGCTTTCTGTTTGGCGCTGACGTCGCCGTATTGCAGATCGCGCTTCACATCGGCGCGGTGCCAGCTGTAGGCCGCGCCGGTGCTCAGGCGCCAGGCGCCGATGTCATGACCGGCGTAAGCGCCGAGGTGATAGCTGTCGACCTTGGCCGACGAGTGCGTGTCCGAGCCCATGTTCAGCGAGCTGTCGCTGTAACCGGTGACCAGACCGATGCGGGTCTGCTCGTCCAGCGCGCCGTCGACACCGGCGAGCAAGCCGCCGATCGAGGTGCTGTAGCGCGAGGTGTCGTTACCGGAGTTTGTCGAACCCCAGGCGCCGAGGGCCTTGATCCAGCCATTGCTTTGGGTGGCGTTGGCATCGTGCAGACGTTCGCCGACGGCGTCGCGCAACTGGCGGCTGTCATTGATCAGCATCGAGCCGAGCGCCGGGTAGATCTCCCCGCTCAATTGCTGGAAGGCCTGTTGCGCCGAGGTGGCATCTGCCGACAGCAGCAGGCTTTCGTACACCGAATTGCCGGCGCCGAGGCCTTCGACGGCGGACGCCACCGCGCGCTGATTCGGAGTTTGCCCGACACTGGCGAACGAGGTGGCGTTGCGCTGGATGTCGAGCTGAATGGCGTTGCCCGTGTAGTCGAGGTTGCCGCCGATGAACAGGTAATCCGGCAGCACCGCGCCGAACCGGCCCTGAATGCCGCCGGCCGCTTGCAGAATGTCGTACGAATGGCCGAGCAGGCTGCGGGTTTCAGTGGTGCTGAGCAGGGTCGGACTGTTTTCCAGCGACAGGCTGACCGTGGCGCCGTTGATGCTCGCAACGCCGCCGGCAACGATGCGGTCGCTGTTGGTCGGCGACAGCTCGACCGCGTAGGTCGAACCGGGGGCAAAGGTCACGTCACCCGCCACGTTCAAGGTGCCGATGGAATTGCCCGGTGCCACACGGCCGCCGCTGTTGGCGAGCAACGAGGCGATCCGTCCGGAACCGCTGAGGGTGCCGCTATCATTGACGGTCACCGCCGAGGCCAGCGAGCCGTTGACGCTGAGCAAGCCGCCATTGACCGTGGTCGGGCCACGGAAGGTGTTGTCGCCGGTCAGCAGCAAGCGCCCTGCCCCGGACTTGATCAGGCTGCCCTGATAGACCCGCGTCGCCGCTGCAGCATCGCGCGCCATACCGACCGCGTAGTCGGTCTGATCCTGCTGACTGGCGCCGGCCGGGACACCGTTCTGCCAGCCCTTGTCCTGCAGGGTCTGCTGCCAGGCGCTGTGTTCGGCGAGGTCTTCGCGCTGGCGCTGAATCAGTGCCTTGTCGGAGATGTCATTGCTCCACACATCGCTTTGCCCAGCGGCCAGATTGGCATCGAACGCGCCGAGCAATTGCCCCGGCCCGTGCATCGCCCGGTTGAGGTTGGCCACGCCCCAGCCGACCCGTTCGGTCGGTGCATCGGTGACCGAACCGTCGAGTTGCGTGGCGGTGGTCAGCAACACTTCGAGCGCCTGCTGGTTGTTCATGTACGGGTAGCGCTCCATCACCAGCGCCAGTGCCCCGGTGGCGTGCGGCGCGGCCATCGAGGTGCCGGACTTGATGGCGTAATCGCCACCCGGAATGGTGCTGTCGATCTTCGCCCCCGGCGTGGTGATGCACCAGTATTTGGCGATGCCGCACTGGTTGTACTTTTGCTGATTGCTCTGATCCAGCCCGGAGACTGCCAGCCAGTGGCCTTCGAGATCCGGCTGAAAGTACGGCAACGCCGAGCGCACGCTGGCGTTCGGGTAGCCGCTGTTGCCGGCGCTGAACACATTGATCACGCCACGGCGCGAGACATCCGCCGCCGCGTCGAGCCAGGTACCCTGATTCCAGTGCTGGGCGTAAGCGGCATGCAGATCGGCCAAGGTGCGATAGCTGACATCCGGCGGCTGGCTGCCCCAACTGTTGTTGATCGCGCGCACGCCGGCAGCGGCCAGAGCGTCATACGCCGCTTTGAAATAGCGCGGGTCGGGTTTCGGGCCGAAGAGGAAGCTGTCGTTGTTGTTGGTGTTGCCGACGTAGATCTGCGCGTTGTACGCCACGCCGTGCATGCCGGTGCCGTCACGGCTGGCGCCCATGGTGCCGACCACGTGGGTGCCGTGGGAATCGTTGTTGGCGTTAAGGGTGCCATTGACGCTGAACAGCGAACCATCGACGTAACTGCCGGAGGCCAGCACCGGGTGATAGCGGTCGGTGGCGAACTCGGGGTGGGCAGCATCGAAGCCGGAGTCGAGGGCGCCGATCTTCACGCCTTTGCCGGTGATGCCGGCGGCGTAGGCCTGATCGGCCTGCATCCGCGCCAGGCCCCAGTCACGCTGGAATTCGGCGCTGCGCCAACTGGCGGGATCGCCGGGCTTGCCGGTTTCAAGGTATTGCGCGTTGGCCTGCGCGATGCAAACTGCGAGCAACAGGCTGCCGACCGCTGCCGGCTTGATGCGTACGTCCATGTTCACCACTCACTTTTCTTATGTTTTTGTTATGACCCGTTTCGCCGGGCGAGCACTTCTTGAACTATCGAGCGAGTCTATTTGTGGCGAGGGAGCTTGCTCCCGCTGGCTGCGCAGCAGCCCAAAATCTTGTGAGCGCTACGCACTCAAGCGGGAGCAAGCTCCCTCGCCACAGGTTCTGTGCCAAGCATTAACGCGAGTTGCTTTTCGGGCCTTGTCCGAACGCCTCATCCACCCGTGCCAGATCCTGTTCGTTCAACGTCCCCGCGTAGTAATGCAGCTTGGTCCAGGCCATCAAGTAGTCGTAGCGCGCCTGGGCCAGATCGCGGCGGGTGGTAAACAGTTGCTGTTCGGCGTTCAGCGCATCGAGATTGGTCCGTTCACCACCGAGAATGCTTTGCTTGGTCGACACCACCAATGCCTCAGCCGACGCCAGAGCCTTCTGGTAGGCGCGCAGTTTGTTGACGCCCGACAGGCAGGCGCTGAACTGGCGGCGCAGTTCGATCAGGGTTTCGCGGGTTTTGCCGTCGAGCTCGTATTCCGCCTGCTCCATGGTGCGGCTGGCCTGACGGGTCGAGGCCGACACCCCGCCACCGGCATACAGCGGCACGTTGACTTCAAAGCCGATGGTGTTGGTGTCGTAACGCTGGTTATAGGTGTTGCCGCTGTCCGATTCAGTCTTGCGAATCGACGCATAGGCACTGACTTTCGGCAGGTGCCCGGCGCGGTTGCGCTCGACTTCGTACTTGGCCACTTCCACCGCCTGGCGTTGCGACGCCAGATTAGGGTTGTTGCTGATCGCCAGCTCATGCCAGGTGTCGTAGTTGGCCGGCATCAGGGCGAAGGTCTGGAAATTCTGATCCAGCGGCGCCAGTTCGCTGATGTCCACCGTCTGCACGCCGACCAGCGCCCCCAGTTCACGCAGCGCGGCGTCCTGCTCGTTGCGCGCCTCGATCTCTTCGGCGGTCGCCAGTTCATAGCGCGACTCGGCTTCCAGAATGTCGGTGCGCGTGCCCTCGCCCTGCTTGAACATGTGTTCGTTCTGCTGGAACTGCTGCTCGTAAGCCTTCTTCTTGGCCTGGGCGATGTCGATCTGATCCTGGGCGAACAAGGCTTTGGTGTAGTTGTCCAGCACCCGCACCAACAACTCTTGGCTCTTGCCGCGAAACGCCTCGTCGGCGAACAGCGACTGCGCCACGCCTTTGCGATACGCCGCGTAGGCTTCGTAGTCGAGCAACGGTTGCTGCAAGGTCAGGGTCGAGCCATAGCTGTTGTAGTTGCGGTCTTCGGTCAGGTTGCCGCGAGCGGTCAGTTGCGTGGCCTTGGAGGTGTTGTGACCGCGGTTGTAGTTGTAGCCCAGTCTCGGCAACAGCCCGGCACGGCCGATGAGGCGGTTTTCCAGGCCCGCGTCGCGCTCCTTGATCGCACCGAGGAACACCGGGTCGTTGCGCAATGCCTGCTCGTAGACTTCGAATGGCCCCATGGCCGCCAGCGCGCTGTTTCCTGCGAGCAGCGCGAACGCTGCTCCCAACATCGAAAGCTTATTCATACAGCCGAACATCCTTATTCTTCGGTCAACGCGGAGCCGGCCCGATCGAGCAGCGGTTTGAACAGGTAGTTGAGCAGTGAACGTTCGCCCGTGCGCACGAACATTTCTGCCGGCATACCGGGCTTGATCACCAGGCCGTGGAGCTTTTCCATCGCCTGATCACTGACGCTGCTGCGCAACACGTAGTACGGCACGCCGGTTTTTTCGTCGACCATCTGGTCGGCGGAAATCAGGCTGACCTCACCCGGTACACGCGGGGTCTTGCTCTGGTTGAACGCGGTGAACAGGATATCGACCGGCAGATGCGTGCCGACCTTGTCGATCAGGTTGATCGGCAAGTGCCCTTCGACTTCCAGGGTGGTGCCTTGCGGGACGATCTCCAGCAGGGTTTCGCCCTGACGCACCACGGCGCCTTCGGTGTGCACGCCGAGGTTGACCGCCACGCCGTCGGCGGTGGCGAGGATCTCGCTGTGTTGCAGGTCGAAACCGGCCGAAGTCAGTTGCTCCGACAGGGTCACGCTTTTGAGCTGCGCGTCGGCCAGTTGGGTGCGCACTTCCTTCTGGTATTCCTCGCCATGCTGTTGCAGCTTCAGGCGCGACTCGAGGATGCCCTGCTCCACCCGGCCGCTTTCACCGGTGTTTTCCGCCAGTTGCTGCTGCACTTGCGACAGCTGACGCTGGTATTCCATCAAGCGGTTACGCGGGATGTAGCCGTTGTCCGCCAGCGGCTGGAGGTTGCTCAGTTGCTGTTGCAGCGAGTCGGCCTGGGCGTTGAGGTCGGTGCGGGCGCGGCGCATGCCCGCCAGTTGCGCGGTGGCACCTTCGATGCTGGCACGCAGACCGGCCTGCTCGCGGTAGAACGCTTCGCGACGGCTGCTGAACAGTTGACGCTGGCCTTCAAGGACCAGCGCCAGACGCGGATCCGGGTCGTTGCTCAACTCGGCCGGAAAGGTCACCTGCTTGAGGTTATCGCGCTCGGCCTGCCAGCGCGCGAGGCTGGCCCAGGCCATGCGGTACTGGGCTTGCAGCGACTGCACGTCGGCCGCGACCTGGGTCTGGTCGAGGCGGAACAGCGGCTGGCCCTGCTTCACGATCTCGCCTTCGCGCACCAGGATCCGGCTGACCACGCCGGCACTCATTGACTGCACGGCCTTGCGCTTGCCCGACACCACCACGGTGCCTTGCACCGGAATGCCTTGATCCAGCGGCGCCAGTGCGGCCCAGGTGAAGAAACTGCCAGCGCCGACGATGGCCAGAATCCAGCCCATGCGGGCGAAGAATTTCGCATCGCGCTCCGGGCGCTCGGTGACGTACGCGTGTTCCATGGAGGCTTCGTTTTCAGTGTTCATGCTGGCGCTGCTCATACACCCGAATTCCTTGTCGTGGGCTGGTACTGCCGGCTCATGCTGAGCCCGCCCGGTGCCTGCGCAGATTTTTCCCGTTGTTGTTCCTGGGCGCCGGACAGCGCCTTGAGTACGTCCTGACTGTTGCCGAAGGCCTGCAAGCGTCCGTCGTTGAGCACCAGCAACTTGTCGGCCTGGGCCAGCACCGAAGACCGGTGCGTCACCAGAACCACAGTGGTGCCCTTGGCCTTGAGCTGGGCGATGGCGCTGGCCAGCGCGGCTTCACCGACGGTGTCGAGGTTGGAGTTCGGCTCATCGAGCACCACCAGGCTCGGATCGCCATACATGGCGCGCGCCAGAGCGACGCGCTGCTTCTGGCCACCGGACAGGCCACTGCCGTCCTCGCCCAGTTGCGTGTCGTAGCCTTGTGGCATCCGCAGAATCATCTCGTGCACGCCGGCCTGTTGCGCGGCAGCCACGACTTTCTCCGGGTTGGCCTCGCTGAAACGGGCGATGTTCTCGGCGATGCTGCCGCTGAACAGTTCGATGTCTTGTGGCAGGTAGCCGATATACGGGCCGAGCTCGTCGCGGTTCCAGCGATGGATGTCCGCACCGTCCAGACGCACGGTGCCACCAAGGGTTGGCCACACGCCGACCAGCACCCGGGCCAGGGTCGACTTGCCGGAACCGGAGGCACCGAGCACACCCAGTACTTCCCCCGCGCCAATCGCGAAATTGACCATGTGCAGGGTCGCCGCGCGCTGCCCCGGAGGGCCGGCACTGACTTGCTCAAAGGCAATCTGGCCTTTTGGCGCCGGCAGCGCCATGGCGTCGTCACTCGGCGGGAACGCCTGCAGCAAGGAGTCCAGACGACGATAGGCCAGCTTCGCCCCGCTCCACTGTTTCCACACAGCGATCAACTGGTCGATCGGGCTCAGCACGCGGCCCATCAGGATCGAACCGGCGATCATCATCCCGGCGGTCATGTCGCCCTTGATCACCAGCAACGCGCCGAGGCCCAGCACCAGCGATTGCAGGCACAGACGCAGGGTTTTACTGATCGAGCTGATCACCGCGCCGGTGTCGCTGGCCTGATTCTGCAGGCCAAGGAACCGCGAGTGCACACCGAACCAGCGCTTGCGCAGCGCGCCGAGCATGCCCATGGCCTGAATGGTTTCGGCATTGTGCAGGTGGCTGGTCGCCAGTTGGCTGGACTTCTGCGAGTAACCGGCAGCTTCGCCCAGTGGTTTCTTGGTCATGTATTCGTTGAGGCATGCCAGAGCGATCAGCAGCAGCGCCCCGGCCGTGGCGAGCACGCCCAGCCAGACGTTGAACAGGTAGATGACAAACAGATAGACCGGGAACCACGGTGCGTCGAAAAACGCGAACAGGGCCGGCCCGGTGACGAATTGCCGAATGTGGGTCAGGTCGCCCAGCGATTGCCCGGCGTTGCCCTCGCCCTTGAACAGGTTGCGCTCGAACGCCGCCTGATACACCCGCAGGTTGAAGCGGCGCTCCAGTTGGCTGCCGATGCGGATCACGATGAAACTGCGCACCACTTCCAGCATGCCGATGAACGCGAAGAACCCGACGACCATCAACGACAACATGGCCAGGGTGGTTTCGTTCTGCGAAGACAACACGCGGTCGTAAACCTGCAGCATATAAATCGAGGGCACCAGCATCAGCACGTTAATCAGTGCGGTAAAGCACCCGACGCTGATCAGAATGCTTTTATAGTCACCCAAAGCCTTGAATAAGGGAGCGGTGGCTGGGGCCTTCGCCATCTTCATTGATTATTCCTGCAATAATTTCCCCGCCATTCTTTGGCGAGACGCTTCCAATAATTATCCGTGCGCAGATCGGACGGGTTCTTGCAACTTGCATTTACACTTCAATAACAACTTTCAACATTTCAAACGCCATTCGTTGCATTGAACCGTTGCTTATAACTGCAACATCAAACCTTATATTCAACTGCTCAGTCGGTCCCGCTGTTCACGGTTGTGGCGTATGGCGCGTGAGCGTAATCACCAGCCCCGACTTCAAAGTGCTCAGATAAAGCCCATCACGTTGTCGGCTGAAGAACTGGATTCTTGAACCTTCCTTGCCGGTAA
This sequence comes from Pseudomonas sp. GM30, assembly GCF_000282275.2. NCBI lineage: Bacteria > Pseudomonadati > Pseudomonadota > Gammaproteobacteria > Pseudomonadales > Pseudomonadaceae > Pseudomonas > Pseudomonas sp. GM30. The sequence continues at coordinate 237,209 of NZ_AKJP02000026.1, forward strand.
TTGACAGGCCGTCCGGATCAGGGAACCAGCCAATCGGCGCTTGCTCAAGCCATGCCCCCAGGCATTCGGCGCCCTTGCCCAGCGTCTGGTTCGGTTCAAGGTCAATCAGGCAGGTGTTCGACGGCTTGTCCTGTAATGCCTGCGCCTGCGGGGCGTCGTCCGTTGCAGTCAATACGGCCTGCCATTGCCCGGCAAACACCGATGGATCTTCAAGTCTGAGGCTGCTTGCCATGGTTGTTTCTCCAGAAATCATGATCAGCGCCGCCGAAAGCCACGCCATTGCCTTGTAGGGAAAAGCTTTATAGATCATCAGAAAATTCGCTCCGGCACGTAGCCTTGCCCAGCGGCCAGGACGATGCAAGTAAAGAAAGCGGCGCATCAAGCGCCGCTTTCCCGTTTCACATCACGCCACGATGTCGCTGGTCGCTGCCTGGCCCACGGTGCTGACCTGGAAGTCCGCCACGCCGTGCCCGGAGAAGTCCACCGACAACAGGCTGTTGCCACCCGACGAGGTCAGGATCGCGTCGCCGGCCGAACCGGTGAAGCTGCTGACAAAGTGCAGGCCGGAACCATTGGTGATGGCGCTCAGGTCGATTTTGTCCAGACCGCTGACGAAATCGAGGATCTGATCGACTGCACCCGGCTTGGAGTCGGAGCTGGACGCGAACACGAAAGTGTCCGAGCCCGCACCGCCCCACAGTTTGTCCGCACCACCGGCGCCGTAGATGATGTCGTTGCCGGCACCGCCCTTCAGCTCGTTGGACGCACTGTTACCGATCAGCAGGTCGTTGCCCGAACCGCCGATGGCGTTCTCGATGGTCACGCCCTTGGCGATGGACACGTTACCGATCATGCCGCCAACGTCGGAGAACGAGGCTTCGTTAAGGTTGATCTTCTGATTCTGGGTGAAACCCGAGAAGTCGAAGGTATCCTTGCCGCCCGCATCCCAGACCGAGAACACCAGCTTGTCGCTCGACGACGAGGCGCTGAGGAAATCGCGCCCGGCGTTGGAGTTGAAGCCGTAGGTGGTGTCACCGGCACGGGTGTTCAGGTTGGCGCCGTACAGCTTCTGGATCGCTGCGATGTCATCCATCAGCGGGCCGGAGGCATAGGCTTCCACACCGCCCTTGCTGAAGTTCTGGGCGGTGTTGCTTTCACTCCAGTAACTCATAAGGCTGTAACCGCGGGTGTCTTGCCCGTAGGAAGCATCCTTGTAAGTCGGGTTGCCTTCGCCGGCGTTGTAGTCGCCAGGGTGAGACAGGCCCAGGGTGTGGCCGATTTCATGGGTCAGGGTTTGACGCCCGTAATTGTTCAGGCCCGGGGTCTTGTTGACGTCATAGCCACTGCCGGTCAGGTACCAGGACTGACCGTCATAGCCTGGCTCGGTACCTGGCAGGAACGCAAACGCCGCCGCGCCTTCCTGGCCGCCGCTGTAGTTGCCGAAGGTCATGTGACCGTCGCCACCGCGGGATGCTTCGGTGAACGTAACGTTGGCGACATCCGCCCAGGATTGCATGGCGAGCACGGCCTGGGCCTTCTGCAGGGCACTGAACTGACTGAAACCGGTGACGCCAAGGCCGCTGAAGTTAGCGGTTTTAGCAGTCAGAAAGGTGTAGGTCAGTTCGATCTTGCCGCTGTTGTCGAGGTCGTGCCAGGAGGCACCGTCGCGCAACAGTTGAGTGGCGGCTTGATCCACCGAGAAGGAGGGTTTGCCATTGACCGTGAGGTTGCCGCCACGATCGTATTGATGGCTGAAGCTGTTGATCTGGTTCCAGGCAGAGCTGGTCGCAGCCAGAGATTGCGCTGCGCCGACAGGCACGAATGTGTCTGCGGTGATATCAACAGCATTAGCTTTTACTTTCGACATAAACACACTTCCTTGTTTAGCAATGGAACAGTTTTTGTCAGATAGCGACAATCCCTGGCGAGATCGTCCTATCACTCGCCCAATGAAGGCGTAAGAAACCTGACACAATTTGAAATCTGTCGTCTAGCGTTTTTTTGAGATCAAATTGCACTGTTGCGCAAAACTGCCGTAAACAAAGCCTGCGGGGTCGAAAGATTGTTTTAACGGATTAGGCATCGCCCAATTGTCTGACGATTTTCTATTTAAATATTAAATATTGGTAAGTTGCTTTTTGATGGGTACGTCTCACTTTCCTGCACTCTATTAGTGCGATGCCAGTGTATTGATATCAACTATTTAATAAGGCCTGATCCCCTATTCCTGTAGGAGCTGTCGATTGGAACGAGGCTGCGATCTTTGGGGTTGCAAGATCAAAAGATCGCAGCCTTCGGCAGCTCCTACAGGGTTTGGGGTTGGCTTAGCTACCGGTGCGAATCTTGTTCCACACCCGCGTGCGGATCCGGTCAATGTTCAGCGGCATGGCCTCAAGCGCGAACAGCTTGCCCATCATCTCCGGGCTCGGATAGACCTTGGTGTCACCCTTGATTGCCGGATCGATCAGACCATCGGCCTGTTGGTTGCCATTGGCGTAGTGCACGTAATTGCTGATGCCGGCCATCACGTCCGGACGCAGCAGGTAGTTCATGAACGCATAACCGGCCTTCTCGTCCGGTGCATCGGCGGGCATGGCGACCATGTCGAACCAGATGGCGGCGCCTTCCTTGGGAATCGCATAGCCGATGTCGATACCGTTCTTCGCCTCCTTGGCGCGGTTTTCCGCTTGCAGGATGTCACCGGAAAAACCGACCGCCACGCAGATATCGCCATTGGCCAGGTCGCTGGTGTACTTCGAGGAATGGAAGTAACTGACATACGGCCGCACTTTCATCAGCAAGGCTTCGGCTTTCTTGTAGTCCTCGGGGTTCTTGCTGTGCGGCGGCAAGCCCAGGTAATTCAGCGCTGCCGGCAGCAGTTCCGGGCCGTTATCGAGAATCGCCACGCCGCACTTCTGCAGTTTTTCCATGTATTCGGGCTTGAAGATCAGGTCCCAGGAATCCACTGGCGCGTTGTCACCCAGCACCGCTTTGACCTTTGCGATGTTGTAGCCGATACCGGTGCTGCCCCACAGGTACGGGAAACCATGCTCATTGTTCGGATCGTTGACCTGCAAGGCCTTGAGCAATACCGGGCTGAGGTTCTTCCAGTTCGGTAACTGGCTCTTGTCGAGCTTCTTCAGCGCCCCGCCCTGGATCTGCCGGGCCATGAAGTGGTTGGACGGGAACACCACGTCGTACCCGGATTTGCCGGTCATCAACTTGCCGTCGAGGGTTTCGTTGCTGTCGTAGACGTCATAGGTGACGCCGATGCCGGTGTCTTTCTGGAAGTTTTTCGTGGTGTCCGGCGCGATGTAGTCGGACCAGTTGTAAATCTTCACCGTTTCGGCGGCATGGCTAATGGAGGCGACCAGCAGCAGCGGCGCCAGAGCAAGGGTTTTCTGGATCATGAGGTGATTCCTGTAGTGGCTATTTTTGTTGGCAGGCAATCAAAGGATCAAACAATCAGAAAATAAGGACGTAGGTCTTGCGCACGGTCTCCTGGATATCCCAGATGCCGAGCGTGTTGGCCGGCAACATCAGTGCGTCGCCACCTTGTATGTGCAGGGTTTCGCTGCCATCGTCCGGGGTGAACGTGCAGCGGCCAGAAATGAAATGACAGAACTCCTGCGCGGTGATCTGCCGGCGCCAGCGCCCCGGGGTGCATTCCCAGACGCCGGTTTCGACGCCGTCATCGCGCTCGACGCTGGTGGTCGAGGCAATCGCGACCGGCTCGCCGATTGGCACGGCGACCGGGTTGGATTCATCCAGTTGCAGGCTGGCGGTGTTCTTGAACTGCGTAATGCTCATGGTGAGACCTGTCTTGTGAAGAAAACGGCGGTTAGTGCATGAAACCTTCCATGAAGCCCGCGACCTGACTGGCCAGCTTGCGCCGCCACGGTGCGCTGGCCGGATTGGCCAGGGTCTGGTCTTCGTGGACAAAGCTTTTGATGATCGCGTTGTAGCCCAGCCAGCGGCACGGCTCCGGTTCCCAGGCGCGCAGCGCGTGAATCCCGCCGTCCGGCAGCACCCACGGCTGATGCACCAGCTCGGTGTCACGCTCGAGAATCAGATCGGCCAGGGTGCGACCGCCGAGATTGCTGGCCCCCACACCCTCCCCGCCATAGCCGCCGGACAGCGCGATGCCATTGGCGCGATCGCAGAGCACGTGCGGCTTGAAGTGCCGCGACATGCCGAGGTTGCCGCCCCAGGCGTGAGTGATCTGCACGTTTTTCAGTTGCGGGAACAGTTCGCCGAACAGATAACGCCGCAACTCGACTTCATCACGGGTCAGATCGAAGTTATGGCGCAACTTGCCGGCGAACTGATAACCGCCGCGGGCGCCGAAGATCAGGCGATTGTCGGCACTGCGCTGGCCATAGGTGACCTGACGGCTGAACTCGCTGAACGCCTGACCCCGGTTGAGGCCGATTTCGTCCCAGGTCGCTGCCGACAATGGTTCGGTGGCGACAATCAGGCTTTGCACCGGCAGCTGATAGCGACCCAACGGTGGCAGCGTGACCGAATAGCCTTCGACCGCCGGCACGATCCAGCGACTGCGCACACTGGCCCTGGCCGTGCGCAAACTGCCGGACTGCCAATGCGTTACGGGGCTGTTTTCGTAGATCTTCACGCCCATGTTCTGCACGGTACGCGCCAGACCGCGCACCAGCTTCGCCGGGTGAATGGTCGCCACGTGCGGCGCATAGATGCCGCCGTAGGGTTTCGCCACGCGAATCTGTTGCGCCAGTTGCTCGGGGCTCAGCCAGCGGTAATCGTTGTCGGTCAGGCCCTGGGCGTGCAGTTTGTCGAGGTATTCGCGCAGGCTGGCTTCCTGCTCCGGGTAGCGGGCGGCGCAGTACAGCACCCCGCCCTTGCGGTAATCGCAGTGAATGCCCTCACGTTCGAGGACAACTTCCACTTCATCCGGGATGCTGTGCAGCAGATCAAACGAGGCGCGGCGCTGTTCTGGAGAGAGCCCGGCGAGCAGTCGATCCTCGCCCAGCAGGTTGCCCATCAGCCAGCCGCCATTGCGCCCGGACGCACCGAATCCGGCGGTTTGCGCCTCGACGATGGCGATATCCAGACCCGGAGCGAGTTTTTTCAGGTAGTACGCGGTCCACAGCCCGGTGTAACCGGCGCCGATGATGGCCACGTCGACATCCAGATCCTGCTCCAGCGCCGGCCGCGCGGTGAGCGGCTCGTCGAGTTGATCCATCCACAAACTGATAGTGCGCCACGCCGGCATGCAAGACTCCGCCACTGAAAACCTTCGATGGCGTCGATCCTAGTGCGTGACTTCAATGACTGTCTTGCGCGCGTGCCCGCAAAGAAATTTGTTTGGCGTAGGCCTTCGGCGACTGACCGGTGTGTTGGCGGAAACAACTGTAGAACGCTGACAGCGAGTTGAAACCGGCGGCAAACGCCAGTTCGTCGATACGCAGCGGTGGCGTGGCCTGATCCAGCGACTTGAGCAAGTGCTGCAGGCGCGCCTGATTGACGTAGCGGTAAAAGCTCTGACCCAGCACCTGATTGAGCAGGTAGGAAATCTGATTACGACTGTATCCGCACTCCTTCGCCACCCGTTGCAGGTCCAGTTCCGGGTCGAGATACGGTTGCTGGCGTTCGAAGTACTGCTGCAGGTCTTCGGCCATGAAACTGATCTGGCGCGGTGACAGCCCCAGGCGACTCACCGCCGGGCGCTCACTCGGTGCGGCGGCGCCATTGGTTTGTGCGCGAACCAGCGAAGCGTATTCGTTGACCCGCCAGATCAATCCGTCCTTGACCGTGATCGCTTCGCTGGAACGGAACGACACCAGCCCGTCGCCGCCGCGCAGGGTCACTTCGTACTGAATGAACGCGGTGTTGCCATCCACGCGAATCCGGTCGCAATGCTCCAGCGCTTCGTCGGATTCTCGCGGCATGCTCACGCGCACGTACTCACGCAATTCGTCGAGGCCGAGGATCCGGTTCTGGAAGAAATCGTTGTACTGGACGTCCGGGTGATACAGCGCCATGACGCTGTCCAGATCACGGTGTTTCCAGCTCAGGTGGTAACGCATGACCGTGGCAGCCGTGGCCGGGGTCTGTTCTGGGCCGTCATCGTCGGCGTGCATAAAGGGCTCTGAGCAAAAGAACCGAGCTTGCCCAACTTCATCCAAACGATCAACGAGCAAACCGTAGTGGCCTTTTGGCGATGACTGTTCAAGGCGTGACTTACATCAAAAAATGCGAAGCAATCGCAAAATGAACTGAAAAATCTCACGGAAAATTCACATGCGGATGCTACTTTTAACCTCACTGACCGGTTGAGCCAATGAAGGCTCTTCCCACCTAACATGAGCAAACGGAAGCGCTCGATGAAGAAGGCGGGCAACACATGAATAAAGGTTCCAGTAAAGTCACGTTCCCTAACGCGTGCCAGCTGATGCGCTGGCATTTTCATCCCATGGGTTTCGAAGCGACGATGGATGCACCGGGCAGCATGATTGCTCGTCTGTTTGATCGTGCCAGCGGCGAAACCATGATCGCCATCGCCGGCATTCCGTGTGCCACGGTGATGAACGCGGCAGACGTCGAGCGCATTATCGAAGCGGTGGAAGATGAACTGGAGGCTTTCATTCCTCCCGAATCCTTCAGGAGTTACGCTTAACCTGCTGTTTTTAATAAAAAAGCCCGCCAATTCCGGCGGGCTTTTTTGCGCGTGCGTGCTACGCGGTTTGCGGCTGTTTTCGCTGATCGACGAAGAACGCCTTGCCTTGGGCTACGCGGTCAGACGCTCTGGGCATGTTGACTGCCTGGGTGTCCTGCGGCTCGACATACCAGTAGCAATGGCTGACCGCCCGGGTGATGCCAACGTAGGCCAGCCGCAGGATCTCGTCCTTCTGCGCCGAGTCATAAGGCTCGCTGTCGCCAGCCTTGCCCAGCCCGGCCATGCGGTACACCTGATTCTTGTAGGGCGAACTGGTCAGATGCTGGCAGTCACCCAGCAGAAACACTGCATCGGCTTGCAGACCCTTGGCGCTGTGGTAGGTGAGCTGCTTAAGGCGCCGGGCTTCGTACGGCAAGCTCGAATCCACATTAACTACGGGCTGAATATGCTGTTCAATCAATGATTTATCACTGCTTTTTCGATAAAGCATCAAGATTGAATCGCCGCGATTGTAATGTTCAGCCAGGCGCTGCCCCAACGCCTGATCATCGCGTTCCAGCACATTGACTGGCTGCAATGCCTTGGGGGCACCGCTGGCCTTGGCCTTCTTGCCGGGAAATGCCGGCGCTGCGCGGACGATGTGTTCCGCAGCATCAATGATGTGCTGATGGCTGCGATAGTTGTCGCTGAGCATCACTCGCGTGGTGGCTGGTGACGGGAATTCCTTGTTGAACTCCATGAAGTAACTCGGCGAGCTGCCGCGCCACCCGTAAATCGACTGCCAGTCATCACCGACGCACAGCAACGACGAACGCTGCGCACCCCGCCCGACATGCATTGCCGGGCCACGACTGCGTATTTCCGCCAGGCTGGCGCGGATCCACGAAACGATCTGCGGCGATACGTCCTGAAACTCGTCAATCATCAGATGCGACATCGGTCGCAGCAGCTCATCACTCAGCAGCTTCAGGTTCTCCGGCGAGTGCTCGCTGAACAGCGCAAACATTCGATTGTAGGTCATCACCGGCGGCTTCTGATCGAGCAGATGATCTTCAAGAGCACGCCAGAACAGGCTCAGCGCTTCGAAGAAAAACCGGTCGGGATCGTCCTTGGCAAAACTCATGCGGCCAACGGCGTCCGGCACGTCCAGGCCAAGGTTTTCGATGAATCCGGCCGCCGCGACAAAACAGTCCAGCAGCGGCGCCGAGACCAGCTCACCTTTGACCTTGTAATCGAAGCCTGGACCGGCGCTCGCGTCGCCGGCCAATGTCGACAAAACCCGCTTTGATGTTTCGTAGCCATCCAACCAAATCAATGGCTTACGACAGAAAGCTTGAAACAGGGTGCGCTTCACAGCCCATTCAGCGCGCACGCTGAGTTTGGCATTGGGGCGACAGATCTGCGGGTTTTCCCGGGGATCGAAGCCGAGCACCACCCAGGCATCAAGGCTGGGAATATAGCCATGGCAGTGAAAGGTCGACCCATTGATCTCGAAGGTCTGACGGCTGGGTTCGATGCCTTTGATCGGCCAGACACCGGCACGAAACCACAGGTCTTCGATGGCGTCGCACAGCTCCTCGTCGCGCTTGGCCGCCAGCTCGGTCACTGCTACGCGCTTTTGCACGTCAGGATGATCGCGCTCCAGTTCCTTGAGCTGCAAACCCGCCTTGGCCAATGGCTGAATCAACTGGCGGAAACGCTCGTCATCATTGAATAACCGGTGGTAGCAAGCGTTGAGCTGCTGGCGCTGGGCATCATTGATGCGCAGATCGAACGGGTTGCTGTCGACCTCCTCATCAGCGCCTTGTGGCCGATTGCTGAGATTTTCAAAAGCCTGCAAGCGTTCGAACCCCGGCAGGCTACGGACCATCGGCAGAATGCGTGAGTGAAAGGTGCGCACCAGCTCCCGCGCCTGTTTCAGGCTTAACGGTTGGCCCCACAGCGCGAACATCTCGATCAGCTTATTGATGAAATCCTTGCGCGACTCGCGGGTGAAGGTCACCACGGTCATCGAATCCAGCTCAAAGCCCAGATAATGCGTGAGCAACAGGATTCGCAGCACCAGCGTGGTCGACTTGCCTGCCCCGGCCCCGGCGATCACCGAAGTCGAGGGAGTGTCGCTGAAGATCATCTTCCATTGTGCGAGGCTTGGCTGGGCATGCGCGGGCAGCAGGCGCGCTACGTCGGCTTTCATGCGTTTCTTCAGCTCGGCGCTGAGTGGCAAACGCCAGTCGTCGAACAAATGGTTGTCGACGTTCGGCGGACGATGCTCGGTGCTGCGGCTGTCGCGAATCAATAGAACCTGGCGACCTTCCTCCAGCCCTTCAAGTTTTCCCTCCTTGAAACCGTACTCGACACCCGCAGTGTGGCCGCTGCGAAAACCGTCAGCCTGGCCGTGTAGCCATGAGGCACGGTGCTGGGCGCGCAAACGCGTCAGGCCATGGCCGAAGAAGCGCGCGGCCAGCCGCTTGAACCATGGCATCTCGGCCAATGGACGAAGTTCGGGAGGAAGATCGGGAGGAAGATCGGGAGTGTGTTGCGCCACGCTGAGGGGCTCCAGTGTGTGAGGCTGTTGGGTGCTATGGTGGCCGTATTTGCCCGTGAGTTCTAGCGAAATGCTTACAGGTCATTGGTTTAGGCGATGAACTGAAAGTTGGGTGAGATCGTTTCGAGCCGGTTTCCCATCAACGAATTCGATGAGAATGCCGCACTTTTTACGCTTTTTCTCGATGGTTGACTGATGGATGATGCCCGTCATTAACCGACGGTCTCGCTTCGTGGCTCTGGCGTTACGCCCCATGACGAACCTTTTGAGGAGACGATCATGCTTGAACTCAGACCTTTCAACACGCTGGGCGGCGCTCACCACGGCTGGCTGGATGCCCATCACCACTTTTCGTTCGCCGAATACTACGATCCGCAACGCATGAACTGGGGCAATCTGCGGGTGTGGAACGATGACGTGATCGCCGCCGGCACCGGTTTCCCGCTGCACCCGCACCGCGACATGGAAATCATCACCTACGTGCGTGAAGGTGCGATTACCCACCAGGACAACCTTGGCAACAAGGGACGCACTGAAGCCGGCGACGTGCAGGTCATGAGCGCCGGTACCGGCATCGCTCACAGCGAGTACAACCTGGAAGACAAAGAGACCCGAATCTTTCAGATCTGGATTCTGCCGACGGAAACTGGCGCGCCACCTTCATGGGGTGCCAAACCGTTCCCCAAAGGTCAGCGCGAAGGCTTCGTGACCCTGGCCAGCGGCAAGGATGGCGACGACCAGAGCCTGCGCATTCGCGGCGATGCGCGTTTGGTCGCAGCCAATCTCAAGGCGGGAGAAACCGCTGAGTATCAGTTGGATGCCGGGCGTCGAGCCTATCTGGTACCCGCCACCGGGGTGATTGAAGTCAATGGCTTGCGCGCACAAGCTCGAGACGGTGTTGCCGTTGAGCATGAGTTGGTGCTCACGGTGACGGCGCTGGAAGACAGCGAAATCGTCTTGGTGGATCTGGCTTGATCGCCTGATATGCAGGTAAAAAAAGGGGCGACCGTCATGGTCGCCCCTTTTTTGCAGCTTTTGTGGCGAGGGGATTCATCCCCGATAGGCCGCAAAGCGGCCTTCTTTTCAATGGAGCGGACTGCTACGCAGTCCATCGGGGATAAATCCCCTCACCACAGGAAGAACTCACCTCCCTGAAGATCACTTGGTGCTGATTGCGCCATCCACCAGCGTTTGCGCTTCAGCCACCAGCTGCTTGAGGTGGTCGTCGCCAATGAAGCTTTCGGCGTAGATCTTGTAGATGTCTTCGGTGCCGGAAGGACGCGCGGCGAACCAGCCGTTTTCGGTCATCACCTTCAGACCACCAATGGCCTGATCGTTGCCCGGCGCATGGCTGAGAATGCTCTGAATCTTCTCGCCTGCCAGCTCGGTCGACGTCACTTGCTCCGGCGACAGCTTGCTCAGCAGGGCTTTCTGCTCAGGGTTGGCTTTGGCATCGACGCGCACCGAGAACGGTTCGCCGAGTTCATCGGTCAGGGCGCGATAGGCCTGGCTTGGATCACGGCCGGTACGCGCGGTCATTTCGGCCGCCAGCAACGCCGGAATCAGACCGTCCTTGTCGGTGCTCCAGACGCCGCCATCCTTGCGCAGGAACGAAGCGCCAGCACTCTCCTCGCCACCAAAACCCAGCGAGCCATCGAACAGGCCATCGGCAAACCATTTGAAACCGACCGGCACTTCGTACAGACGACGCCCCAGGCGCTTGGCCACGCGATCGATCAGGCCACTGCTGACCACGGTTTTACCCACGGCGGCGTCGGCGCGCCATTGCGGACGGTTCTGGAACAAATAGTCGATGGACACCGCCAGATAGTTGTTCGGTGCCAGCAGACCACCCGACGGGGTGACGATGCCATGACGATCGTGATCCGGGTCGCAGGCGAAGGCCACGTCGTAACGTTCCTTGAGGCCGATCAAACCTTGCATGGCATGGCTGGACGACGGGTCCATGCGAATCTGCCCATCCCAGTCGACCGTCATGAAGCGGAAAGTCGGATCGACCTGCTTGTTCACCACATCCAGATCGAGACGGTAATGCTCGGCAATCGCCGACCAGTAGCGCACCCCTGCTCCGCCCAACGGGTCTACGCCCAGACGCAGCTTGGCATCACGGATGGCATCGAAGTCGATCACATTGATCAGGTCAGCGACGTAAGTGTTCAGATAGTCATGACGGTGGGTGGTGCTGGCCTTGAGCGCCTGCTCGTAGCTGATGCGTTTGACACCCGCCAGTTTGTTGGCCAGCAGTTCGTTGGCCTTGGCTTCGATCCACTTGGTGATGTGGGTATCGGCCGGGCCACCGTTGGTAGGGTTGTATTTGTAACCCCCGCTTTGTGGCGGGTTGTGCGACGGCGTAATCACAATGCCGTCGGCCAGGCCCGAGGTGCGGCCACGGTTGTAGCAGAGAATTGCATGTGAAACCGCAGGTGTCGGCGTGTATTCGTCACCTTCGGCGATCATCACGGTCACGCCATTGGCCGCCAGCACCTCCAGCGCACTGGCGCCGGCCGGGGTCGACAGCGCATGGGTGTCGATACCGACGAACAACGGGCCATCGATGCCCTGGGCTTCGCGGTACAGGCAGATCGCCTGGCTGATTGCCAGAACGTGCCATTCATTGAAACTCAGATCGAAAGAGCTGCCGCGGTGACCGGAAGTACCAAACGCCACACGCTGGGTGGAAATCGAAGCGTCCGGTTGGCCGGTGTAATAAGCCGTTACCAGTCGCGGGATATCGACCAACAATTCTGCCGGTGCCGGTTTGCCCGCAAAAGGACTGATAGTCATGCAAAACCTCTGAAATAGAGTGGTTCAGGAAATACAGCGCAGTTTACTGGCAGTTTGACCGCAGCGCGACGGGATCTATCCGACAGATTTCAACGTTCATTCAAGCGGTGCCAGCCGCAGTGCATCACCCAACAGGGCGATCGCTCCGACCAACCCGGTTTCGCCATGATCCAGCAGGTTCAGGCGCAGATGACGACGGTGCAATCCCTGCAAGCTGAACAGTTCGCCCGGCGCGATCAATACCTGTTGCCTGAGCAGGCGCTGAAACACATCGCGCATCTCCACCGGACGCAGCGCCCGCACCCAGACCGTCGCACCGCCCTGCGGCTCGACAACCTGCAGCGCATCACCCAAGCGCTCGCGCAGCAAGTGGATCATCGGGGTTCGACGCTCCTTGAGCAGCCGGCGCAGCACATTCAGATGCTGATCAACCCGACCGTTTGCGTACAGTCGGGCAATCGCCTTCTGGCGGATGGGTGACAGTCGGAACGAGCGCATCAGAAAATGCCGCAACAGTTCGCTTTTCCATTGGCGCGACAGTACGAACCCGTAAGGCGCCTCGATGCCGATGGTTTTCTCGAATGTAGAGAAGATCAACAGCCGGTCGGGATCCAGCCGATCACGCAAACGCTCGCCGTCCAAGGCCTCAACAAGCTCGCCGTAGCAATCGTTTTCCAGCACCCAGGTGCCATGTTCGGCAAGCATGCTGGCGATGATGTTGCGGTTTTCCGCAGGAGCCTGCGTACCGCGCGGCATGGACAAGCCCGAAGACAGCAGAATCAACCGTACGTTTTCAGTGTTGAGCAGTGCTTCCAGGCGTTGCGGTTCCAACCCTCCACAGGCCTGCAACGGCAGTTCGATCACCCGCACCTCTGCCGCCTGCAGCAATCGCAATATCACCCAGTCACAGGGCGACTCGACCAGAATGGTGGCGTGTTTGAGCTGCAGAACAGCCACCAGGATCTCCAGTACTCCGCGCAAATCCGCGCCGATATAGACATCCTCGGCGTGCCAGCACTGTCTCGGCGAGGTGGTGTAACGAGCCGCGAGGACGGCGCGCAACTCCAGCTCACCGCAGGGCTGATCGAGCAACGGCGGCTTGCGGGGGTACTGACGCAGCAGTTCGCGTTCCAGCAACAGCAATGGACTGTCCAGCGATTGCACTGAAACCGGATCTTCTGCGCTCAACAAGCGCATCCCCGGGCGTCGCGCATTGACGTAAAGCGCCTCAAGCAGATCGTTGCCAACGGCCTGAGGTGTCAGCCCGACAACCGCTTGGGCGTAGTACCCGGACTTGGCGACGGAATAGACCCGCCCTTCTTTCTCCAGCAGCGAATACGCGTATTGAATGGTCGAGATCGATACGTTCAGGCGATCTGCCAACTGCCGCAGTGACGGCAGCCTGAGGTTGCCTGCTTCGGCCGAATCCGCGATCAATCGTATCAAGTAGCGATAGACGGCCTGATAAGCGAAACCCGACTCCCGTGCTGCTTTCATGAGCCCAATACCATTGACACCGATGCGGCGAAAAGTTGATCACTCACCTCAACGTTCCGCTGACCGGTCACCCATGCTGGCGTCGATACCATCAGGTCTTGCAGTTTGCAGTGCGGTATCCGTTGCGTGCAGACCGGCCCCGCGCACCGGCAATGACTCCATGGCGTAGAGACGACAGATCAGCCTGACCGGCAATCCGCTGACATCCGTCATCCATTGCAGCACTTGCTCCGGGCCGTGCAGCCCCTGCATGGCACGATGCAGATCGGGCATCGCCACCAACATGCCGGGATGACAGCTGCGCAGGAACCGTTCGAGGCTGGCTCCACGGTTGATAAACGGCGAGAACAACAGGCAGACCCATTGGGTTTCATTCAAGCCGTACGTCGTTTGAATGCAGTTCGCCGCCGACTCGCGCAGCTCATCAAGCGCTGGTGGCTGTCCCAATCGGGCAATCATCTGCTCGCATACCGCTTCCGGAACCCGTTGCTGCTGCATCGTCACCAGCATGTGCTGAACATGTTGCGAAAACCCGGCTTCATAGCTGCGGCCATCGACGAACTCGGCCTCCAGCCCGCGCAAATGGGCCTCGATCAACGGGTCGGCGTATTCGCCCCCACCCTGGTGGAACACCCATTCCTCGGCCTGGAACCCGAGAAACTCGCTGAGCAGCGGCCAGCGCTCTTCCAGGTTGCCCACCGCCATGTCGTGAATGTCGACAAACGTGGTGCGGCGGCAGGACTCGAAACTGTCCTCGGGACGCCAGCACAACCGTTCGGCTTCGGCGTAAAAACCGCGGTACAAGTCCCCTCCCAGCCCGTCGAGCAAGGCGAACAATTCATCGAATGTCCCAGTATTTGGCGGTAGCGCACCGATGCCTGCCTTTTGCACCGCACGATCGAGGTTGTCGATGAATTGTTTCTGGCGTCGCAACGACTCACTCGCCACCCAGGCATCAACACCGTTGCCCCAGCGAGCGATCTGCCCGCAAAACTCCGCCCAGGCCAGGCAGGCGTCGTCCCACAACTCGAGCTTCTCGTCCCAGGCCCGTCGATGCCCCATCATCAGCAGGTTGGTGCGATTGGCTTGCGTACTGTCCTTGTCAGGTGGCGCCAGGTGATCGAATGGCAACACGTGACGATGATCCACCATCAGCAACTCGACACGCGGGTCGTCATACAGGAACAGGGCAGCGAAACTGCGGTGCATATTGCTGGATGCCGCCCCCGATTCGCTCCTGCGCAACATGGCCACACGCAACTGAAAAGTGGCCGGTGCGCGGCCGGCGATACTCAGCTGCGCGGCGCGCAGCAGCGCCAGGGTGTAGCAACTGTCACGGGTACCGGACGGTGTCACCATGACCTTGTAGTCACCCATGCGCTCCATTCCTCCGGCGGCGACCACCAGCCGTTGAATCAGCAATTGCAGCGCTGTCCGTTCGGCTCTGGAAAAGAAACTCAACAGACGCTGCAATACTTGCTGGTAGACATAGTTCATTGCCTGATCATGGATCGTGCTCATCAGTACTTTACCCGGCGTAAAAAATTCATATCGCGCATCAGCGATGACGCTGGCGCAATAAATTCATCAATAAGTAATAGACGATCAAATACTAACACTTATGGTTTTGTAGTTATTTGAAACACTTGACGCGAAGAAGTCGGCGGAGCCACCACCCTAGGTGACGCAAACCCCCGTCACCATTGAGTTTTTCCGGGAGAAAAAATATCTGAGGAAACTTCTTACAGCGTCCCACGAATATTGAGTACAAGAAAAGCAGAACGACAATAGGAAATAACCTACGGCCATTAAACAGAAATCGGTATATCGCCCACGAGAGAACATATTAAACGCGCAACGGAAAACAGAACGCACAGACATGGCTCATTCCTTGAGATGAAAGTAATCATTCAATTATCAGGGCTTATATGACGATTAGAAGATACAGATGGCAGACAAAAACCGGTTCAGATGTACAACCGGCCACGCACCATGCTCGGTACGCCTGATTATTTGCGAGGGGTAAAACGCAAGAGTCCGTGGGGGTCACGGACTCTGTTCGGAGGAAATTACGCGGGTTCGACCTGCAGGGCGACCCGTTCACGGCATGGGCATTCGTCCATATAGCGGTGTGCTTCGACGAAATCGTTGAACGGGAAGACCCGAGTCTTGAGTGGCAGCAGCACGCGGTCAGCCGTCAACTGATTGATATCACGCAGGGCACGTTGCAAGGCGACGTGATCCTGAACAATGCCCAACTCGGGTTTACCGGTGAAATTACCGATACAGTGCACGAAGAACTGGATGTTCTTCTGGAACGCCGCGCAGGCCGGGAAAGGTGTCTGATTACCGCCTTGCAGGCCATACAGAACGAGGCTGCCACGCGGTGCGAGCACATCGCCGAGCAACGACATCTGCGGACCACCAAGACCGTCGAACACCACATCGACACCACGGTTGTCAGTGATCTTGTTGATTCGCATCAACAGATCTTCTTCCTCGGTAACAATGACTTTCTCGGCGCCCAGGGACAGCAGGTATTCACGTTCCTCTGCGGTTTTCGTCGCGGCAATCACCCGTACACCCATGGCCTTGCCCAGCTGGACAAAGGAAGGACCGGCGCAATGGCTGGCATCAGTGACCAGGGCAAACTGCCCGGGTTTGACCCGCGCCAGATCGGCATAAGCGAAATAGGCGATCAACAGCGGTGTGTAATGCACGCTGGCTTCGACCGGGCTGAGCACATCCGGATAGCGGGTCAGCGCGGTGCGTGGCAGCACGATCTGCTCGCCATACACCGGGTAGTCGTTCGGGCTTTCGGCCGGAAAACTGGCCACCTTGTCGCCCACCGACAGATCGTCCACACCGTCACCGACGGCGGTCACCACACCGGCCATTTCATGGCCGAGACCGGACGGCAGGCGTGCCTGGGACGAGGCCAGGTTCTGACGCCAGAGAATGTCGTACCAGCTGATGCCGATCGCCTCGACACGCACCTGCACTTCGCCAGGACCTGGCTGAGCGGCCGCATGCTCTTCGCATTTGAGCACCTCGGCCGGACCAAACTTGTGAAAACGGATCGTGCGGGACATCGCAAACCTCGTCAAAGTAACCTCTAATGCCCTGAACTCTATCTGGGCTTTTGACCCAAGACTATCAGTGGCTATTAATAGTCGACATGCCTGTCATTGATTCCGCAGTATGAACGGCATTGGCAAAATCGATGAAAAAATACCGCAACCGGCCCGGTAAAGCTGAATTTAGCGGTGCAGAGTACCAGCCTTTCCCCGTAATATTCATGCCGGCCATTGTTCTCATATGGTCGCTCTCGTCAAGCTTGATGACTCTGCCAGGACTCCAGATGAATCGTAATGACCTGCGTCGTGTCGACCTGAACCTGTTGATCGTATTCGAAACGTTGATGCACGAACGCAGCGTGACCCGCGCCGCCGAGAAGCTGTTTCTTGGCCAGCCGGCGATCAGTGCGGCACTCTCGCGCCTGCGCAGCCTGTTCGATGACCCGTTGTTCGTGCGCACCGGACGCAGCATGGAACCGTCCGCCCGCGCGGTGGAAATCTTCGCCCTGCTCTCCCCGGCGCTCGACTCGATTTCAACGGCTGTCAGCCGCGCGGCGGAATTCGACCCCGCCACCAGCACTTCGGTATTTCGCATCGGATTGTCCGACGACGTCGAATTCGCCCTGCTGCCGATGCTGCTCAAACGCCTGCGCGCCGAAGCACCGGGCATCGTCCTCGTCGTGCGTCGGGTCAACTACATATTGATGCCGGGCCTGCTGGCCTCCGGCGAAATCTCCATCGGTGTCAGCTACACCACCGACCTGCCGGCCAACGCCAAGCGCAAGGTGCTACGGCGCAGCCAGCCGAAACTGCTGCGCGCCGACACCGTGCCGGGGCCGCTGAGCCTGGATGACTACTGCGCACGTCCGCACGCGCTGGTGTCGTTCGCCGGCGACCTCAGTGGCTTCATCGATGAAGAGCTGGAGAAGCTCGGCCGCAAACGCCATGTGGTGCTGGCCGTGCCGCAGTTCAATGGCTTGAGCACGTTACTCGCGGGCACTGACATCGTCGCGACCGTGCCGGATTACACCGCTGATGCTTTGACGGCTGCCGGCGGCGTGCGGGCGGAGGATCCGCCGCTACCGACGCGTACGTTTGAGCTGCACATGGCTTGGCGCGGGTCGCAGGATAACGATCCGGGGGAGCGTTGGTTGCGGTCGCGGATTCAGATGTTTTTTGGCGACCCGGACAGCCTCGAGCTGCCTGCACATTAAGCAGGCAGCCAAACATCAAACCCCAGCCCGGCCGTTGCGATAAATCGACAAACAGTAAAACGCCAACGCCGACGCCGCCAGCATCCCGCCAACCACCCCGATGTAAGCAAAACCAAACTGACTGCCGACCCAGCTGCCCACCAGTGCCCCGCCGCCGATACCGATGTTGTAGATGCCTGAAAACAGCGCCATCGCCACGTCGGTGGCGTCCGGCGCCAATACCAGGACTTTCGACTGCAACGCCAGGCCGAAGCCCATGATCGCCATGCCCCAGAACACACTCAGCACGCCGAGGTATGAGACGTTACCGCTCAACGGCAACAGCGAAGCCAGGCACAAGGCGAGCACCGATACGCAAATGATCAGAAAGCGTTGTGGGTTATAGCTGTGCAGGTAGCTGAACAGCAGCGAGCCGAAAATACCGGCGCCGCCGAAGAGCAACAGCAGGAGCGTCACCACATCGCCGCTCATGTTGGCCACGGTCAGTACGAACGGTTCGATGTAGCTGTAGGCGGTGAACTGTGCCGTCACCACCAGCGCCGTCAGGACATAGACGGCCACCAGCGCAGGTCGCTTCAGCAATATGGGCAGGCTCTTGAGCGAGCCCGAGTTCTGGCTGGGCAGCAGCGGCAGCACCTTCGCCAGGCAGAACACCAGCGCCGCGGCAAAGCCTGCAATCACGATGAACGTGGTACGCCAGCCCATGGCCTCGCCCAACAAGCGACCGAGGGGAATGCCCAGCACCATCGCCAGCGAAGTACCGGTTGCCAGCAAGCCCAAGGCTTGAACCTGTTTGTCTGGCGGCGCCAGACGTACGGCCAGAGACGCGGTGATCGACCAGAACAACGCGTGCGACAACGCCACACCGATCCGGCTCACCAGCAGCACCCCGAAACTGGTCGCCAGACTCGACAGGATGTGACTGGCGATAAACATCCCGAACAGCACAATCAGCAATTTCCGTCGTTCGACGTTACGTGTCAGCAGCATGATCGGCAGCGATGTCAGAGACACCACCCACGCATAGATGGTCAGCATCAGACCGACCTGCGCGGTCGACATGTCGAAGCTGCTGCCGATCGAACTCAACAGACCGACCGGGACAAATTCGGTGGTGTTGAACACGAAAGCCGCCAGTGCCAAGGCAATGACTGCGTACCAGTTGCCGGAGTTTGTCGCCGTAGAATCACTCATTTAAACGTCGTATTACTCTTCGATGATCACGCGTGAATGTACGCAAGCGATCTGTGCCCATCTGTCGGTGTCTTGATACCGATTGCCGAATATGTCGACGTTCAGGGGACGCATCATCAGAGGGTCAAGCCACACTGATCTGCTCCAATGCGGTAGAAGCATACGAGGTATTGATCAATCAAGCTGCCTTGTTCACTGGCCCGAGTAACCTTAGACGCGCATGCAGTCATTGATCAGGTCGATCTGTTTTTCCGCGATGACAGTCGTGCACAGATGTCACGCAGGCGCTCAACAGCGTCGCAAGCAGCGCAATCATCAATAAATTTCAGGGTGTGTACCGCCGATTGATCGAGGGCTGCGATGTTCCTGGCGGGTTCCAATTGCAGAACCCGAGATCACTTGCAGACGAATGTCGTATCGGTTGAAGCCCCTCACTGTCGCCGCAGAGTAATGATTGAGCCGCGCCATGTTGAAGTGAAGACAATCGCAGTATCTTTCAGTGACGTTTAGAAATACTTAACCAGAGCGACGGCCATGCAACTCGATGCAAAACAGATGCAGGCGTTCCTCGCCGTGGTCGACAGCGGCAGTTTCGAGAAGGCTGCAGACCGTCTTAACGTGACACCGTCGGCGGTGTCGCAACGCATACACGCCCTTGAAGTTCGCCTCGGCAGCTCGGTTGTGGTGCGCGGGCGCCCTTGCGAGCCGACGCTGGCGGGTAGAAAACTGATGCTCTATCTGCGCCGTGCAACCGTGCTTGAAGCAGAACTGCTCAACGAACTCAGCGGCGATGAACAGGATCACTTACGCGTGGTGATTGCGGTCAATGGCGACACGCTGGCCACCTGGTTCTTTCCGGCACTGGCCGAGATCTTCGTCAGCGAGAATATTCTGCTCGACGTCGTGGTCGACGATCAGGATCACACCTATGCCTTGCTGGAAAGCGGCCAGGTCATTGGCTGCATCGGCACGCGGTCACAGCCTATGCGGGGATGTTTTGCCGAGTTGCTGGGGTCGATGCGCTATCAGTTGGTCGCATCGCCCGCGTTTCAGCAGCGCTGGTTTGCCAAGGGCCTGACACGCGCGACTGCACGCAAGGCGCCGGTATTCGCCTATTCGCGCAAGGACACCTTGCAGTCGGAGTTCATGCAGTCGCGTTTCGGTCTTACCGCAGACGCCTATCCCACACACTACCTGTCACTTCCGGAGGCGCGCCTGAAAGCCATACGCCGTGGCCTGGGTTATGGAATGGTGCCGCACATGCAGGTCAGCGACTTGCTGAAAAGTCGGGAGCTGGTGGATGTCGCACCGAACCATTTCACCGATGTAGAGCTTTATTGGCACGCCTGGGAATTGCAATCGCCACGCATGGAAATGCTCTCGGAGCGGGCGGTGCATGCCGCGCGGCGTATCTTGAGCAGCAAGGAGCCTGTGAAGCGTTCGACCATGCCGAAGAAGTAAATGACCTCGTTGGCAGGGAATCCCGATTGCCTTCAGTCATTTCGCACCCGCGTACCCACGGCAGCAATGATGGCAAAGTGCTAATGACAAATCCGGTAATAAAGTTTAACTTACCGC
Organism: Pseudomonas sp. GM30; assembly: GCF_000282275.2. Lineage (NCBI taxonomy): Bacteria > Pseudomonadati > Pseudomonadota > Gammaproteobacteria > Pseudomonadales > Pseudomonadaceae > Pseudomonas > Pseudomonas sp. GM30. Next base: position 257,771 of record NZ_AKJP02000026.1, read on the forward strand.
CGCCCCGACCGTTGGAGGGTCGGGCATTCGCACTCAGTTAAGGAAAACGATGGCAATGGTCTATTGTCGTGCTTGCGCCAAGGAGCTACACGAAACGGCGCTCACCTGCCCCCAATGCGGGGCGCCCCAACAGGCCTGCGTGCCGCAAACGCAAGCCGAAATGCCTTGGCTGGCCATCGTTTCATTGATCCTCGGGATTATCAGCGCACTCACCCTGTTCGATGATTCCGAATGGGACAGGGATGCGATTGTCGGTGTGGGCATCCTCAGCCTTGCGGGCCTCACTTGCGGCATCGTCTGTATCAACCAAAAACACCCAGGAAGAAACCTCGCGATCGCCGGCATCATTTTGTCTGGCCTTGCCGCGTTCGTTTTGTCCTGTCTATCGATTGAATAATTTTAGGGAAAAAATATGAGCTTGGTTTTCTGCCGTGGTTGTGCCAAGGAAATTAGTAGCCTGGCCGTGGCATGCCCACAGTGCGGCGCACCTCAGGCCGCTCAACCGTCCTATGCCAGCGGCCCCGCCATCACCACCGGCAATCCTTACGTGGAAGCGCTGAAGAATTACGCCGAATTCAAAGGCCGCGCCACCCGTCGCGAGTACTGGATGTTTGTGCTGATCAACCTGGGTATCTGCATTCTCATGGGCGTTCTCGACGCCATGCTCAACACCAAGGGTGTGCTCTACAACCTGTACAATCTGGCGATGTTGCTGCCGAGCATTGCCGTCGGTGCACGCCGCATGCACGACACCGACCGCAGCGGCTGGTGGTTGCTGCTGCCGATCGTCAATCTGGTGTTTCTGGTGCAAGACAGCCAGCCGGGGCCAAACCGTTTCGGGCCGAACCGCAAAGGCAACAACTGAGTCACCCCGCAACCCGTTGAACGAGACGGCCTTTACGGCCGTCTCTTTGTTTGTGCAATCGGTACCTGAAGCCGCCGCTGGATTTTTACGGGTGACGCAACACACATTTGTCATCAAACCAATTGATAGCACCCTAACGAAAGGTGCATGCTAGAGGGCTCGAATCGGTCTTATATCATTCCGAATGATAGTTACCTTTGCTTCATTCGATTCGTGCCATCACACCTCGCCGAGCATCATCCGCCCATCTTCAATACATTGGCGGATGATTCCATGGAACAGTCACTCAAACATTTGCGCTTCCCCTTGGCCATGTTGGCCGTGCTGGTGATGAGCGCTTGCGGCAAGACTCCGGAGACTGCCGCCACCCTGCCCGCTGCCAAAGTCAGCGTGGCCAAGGTGCTGGAACAACCGGTCAACGAGTGGGACGAATTCACCGGGCGCCTCGAAGCGCCGGAAACCGTTGAAATCCGTCCTCGGGTCTCCGGCCAGATCGACGAGGTGGCCTTTACCGAAGGCGCACTGGTCAAGAAAGGCGACCTGCTGTTCCAGATCGATCCGCGTCCATTCCAGGCTGAGGTGCGCCGCCTCGAAGCGTTGGTTGCTCAATCCCGCGCCAACGCCACCCGCAGTGAAAACGAAGCCGGGCGTGGCGAACGCCTGCGTGCGAGCAACGCCATCTCCGCCGAGCTGGCCGACTCGCGCACCAGCGCCGCCCAGGAAGCCCGCGCCGCCGTCGGCGCCCTGCAAGCGCAACTGGATCTGGCCAAGCTGAACCTGAGCTTCACCCGCGTTACCGCGCCCATCAGCGGTCGCGTCAGCCGGGCCGAGATCACCGCCGGCAACCTGGTGACCGCCGATACCACCCCGCTGACCAGCGTGGTCTCCACCGACAAGGTCTACGCCTACTTCGACGCCGACGAGCGTGTGTTCCTCAAATACACCCAACTCGCCCGCAACGGCCAACGTGGCGCCACCACCCCGGTGTACATGGGCCTGTCCAACGAGGACGGCAACCCGCACCTCGGTCAGATGAACTTCGTCGACAACCAGGTCAACCCGAAAACCGGCACCATCCGTGGTCGCGCGGTGTTCGACAACAGCGACGGCACCTACACCCCGGGCCTGTACGCACGGCTGAAACTGGTCGGCAGCGGCACCTATAACGCCATGCTGATCAACGACGAAGCCGTCGGCACCGATCTGGGCAAGAAGTTCGTGCTGGTGATGGATGCGGACAACAAGACCGCCTACCGCGCGGTTGAACTGGGGCCGAAGATCGAAGGCCTGCGCATCGTGCGCACCGGTCTGAACAAGGACGACACGATCATCGTCAAGGGTCTGCAACGGGTACGTCCGGGTTCGCCGGTGACGCCTGAAGTGATCCCGATGGCCAGCGAGCAGACCATTGCCGCGCTGGCTCAACAACGTCAAGCGCTGGAAGCCAGCAACCTGCCCAAAGTCGCACCCGCCAAAGGTGCACAGGGTACGGCTGTGAAGCTGGCCGCTACGACCCCACGCGGTTAAGGGACGACAACTCCGATGAATTTTTCCCAATTCTTCATTTCACGGCCAATCTTCGCAGCGGTGCTCTCGCTGTTGATCCTGATCGCCGGTGCGATCTCGCTGTTCCAGCTGCCGATCAGCGAATACCCGGAAGTCGTGCCGCCGACCGTGGTGGTGCGTGCCAACTTCCCGGGCGCCAACCCCAAAGTCATCGGTGAAACCGTGGCCGCTCCGCTGGAGCAGGCCATCACCGGCGTCGAGAACATGCTGTACATGTCCTCGCAGTCCACCGCTGACGGCAAGATCACCCTGACCATCACCTTCGCCCTGGGCACTGACCTGGACAATGCGCAGGTGCAGGTGCAAAACCGGGTGACCCGGACCGAGCCGAAACTTCCTGAAGAAGTGACGCGCATCGGTATCACCGTCGACAAGGCCTCGCCCGACCTGACCATGGTTGTGCACTTGACCTCGCCGGACAAACGCTACGACATGCTCTACCTGTCCAACTACGCGATCCTCAACATCAAGGATGAGCTGGCGCGTCTGGGTGGTGTCGGTGACGTGCAACTGTTCGGTATGGGCGATTACTCGCTGCGGGTCTGGCTTGATCCGAACAAGACTGCTTCGCGCAACCTGACCGCCACCGACGTGGTGACGGCGATTCGTGAACAGAACCGTCAGGTCGCTGCCGGTCAGCTCGGTGCACCCCCTGCCCCGAATGCCCAGAGCTTCCAGCTGTCGGTCAACACTCAGGGCCGTCTGGTTTCTGAAGAAGAGTTCGAGAACATCATCATTCGCTCCGGCGACAACGGTGAAATCACTCGCCTCAAGGACATCGCACGCGTTGAGCTCGGTTCCAGCCAGTACGCCCTGCGTTCGCTGCTGAACAACCAGCCAGCGGTGGCGATCCCGATCTTCCAGCGTCCAGGCTCGAACGCCATCGATATCTCGAACGAAGTTCGCGGCAAGATGGAAGAGCTGAAGAAAGGCTTCCCGCAAGGCATGGACTACAGCATCGTCTATGACCCGACGATCTTCGTACGCGGCTCGATCGAGGCGGTGGTTCACACCCTCTTCGAAGCGCTGATCCTCGTGGTGCTGGTGGTGATTCTGTTCCTGCAGACCTGGCGCGCCTCGATCATTCCGTTGGTGGCGGTGCCGGTATCGTTGATCGGTACATTTGCGGTGATGCACCTGTTCGGCTTCTCGCTCAACGCCCTGTCGCTGTTCGGCCTGGTACTGGCGATCGGTATCGTCGTGGACGACGCCATCGTGGTGGTGGAGAACGTCGAGCGCAACATAGAACTGGGGCTCAACCCGTTCGATGCAACCAAAAAGGCCATGGGTGAAGTGACCGGCCCGATCATCGCCACGGCGCTGGTGCTGTGTGCGGTGTTTGTGCCGGCGGCGTTCATCTCCGGCCTCACCGGGCAGTTCTACAAGCAGTTTGCGTTGACCATTGCGATCTCGACCGTGATCTCCGCGTTCAACTCGCTGACCCTGTCGCCGGCACTGGCCGCTGTGTTGCTGAAAAGTCATGACGCGCCGAAAGACCGCTTCTCCAAAGTGCTCGACAAGATCTTTGGTGGCTGGTTGTTCCGTCCGTTCAACCGTTTCTTTGACAAGGCCAGCCACGGTTATGTCGGTACTGTGCGCCGGGTCATCCGTGGCAGCGGCATCGCCCTGCTGTTGTATGCAGGCCTGATGGTGCTGACGTTCTTCGGCTTCTCCAGCACCCCGACCGGTTTCGTACCCGGCCAGGACAAGCAATACCTGGTGGCCTTCGCGCAACTGCCGGACGCCGCGAGTCTGGATCGCACCGAAGACGTGATCAAGCGCATGTCCGACCTGGCGCTGAAACAGCCAGGTGTGGAAAGCGCCGTAGCGTTCCCGGGCTTGTCGATCAACGGCTTCACCAACAGCCCGAACGCCGGCATCGTGTTCGTGACCCTGAAACCGTTCGATGAGCGTAAAGACCCGAGCATGTCCGCCGGTGCCATCGCCGGGGCCTTGAACGGTCAGTACGCGAACATTCAGGAAGCGTACATGGCGATCTTCCCGCCGCCGCCGGTACAAGGTCTGGGCACCATTGGCGGGTTCCGCCTGCAAATCGAAGACCGGGGCAACCTGGGCTACGACGAGCTGTACAAAGAGACGATGAACATCATCACCAAAAGCCACAGCGTGCCTGAGCTTGCGGGGCTGTTCACCAGCTACACCGTGAACGTGCCGCAGGTCGATGCCGCCATCGACCGCGAAAAAGCCAAGACCCACGGCGTGGCCGTCAGCGACATCTTCGACACCCTGCAGATCTACCTGGGTTCGCTGTATGCCAACGACTTCAACCGCTTCGGGCGTACCTATCAGGTCAACGTTCAGGCTGAGCAACAGTTCCGCCTCGAATCCGACCAGATCGGCCAGCTGAAAGTGCGCAACAACAAGGGCGAAATGATCCCGCTGGCGACCTTCATCAAGGTCAGCGACACCTCGGGCCCTGATCGCGTGATGCACTACAACGGTTTCATCACCGCAGAAATCAACGGTGCGGCAGCCCCCGGCTACAGCTCCGGCCAAGCCGAAAAAGCCATCGAGAAACTGCTTAAAGATGAGCTGCCAAACGGCATGACCTACGAGTGGACCGACCTGACCTACCAGCAGATTCTGTCCGGCAACACTGCGCTGTTCGTGTTCCCGCTCTGCGTACTGCTGGCGTTCCTGGTGCTCGCCGCTCAATACGAAAGCTGGAGCCTGCCACTGGCGGTGATCCTGATCGTACCGATGACCCTGCTGTCGGCCATCACCGGCGTGATTGTCTCCGGCGGCGACAACAACATCTTCACCCAGATCGGCCTGATCGTACTGGTGGGACTTGCCTGTAAGAACGCGATTTTGATCGTCGAATTCGCCAAGGACAAACAGCTGGAAGGCCTCGATCCGCTGGCAGCGGTACTGGAAGCCTGCCGTCTGCGTCTGCGGCCGATCCTGATGACCTCCTTCGCGTTCATCATGGGTGTGGTGCCACTGGTGTTCTCCAGCGGTGCCGGTGCCGAGATGCGTCACGCCATGGGTGTGGCGGTGTTCTCCGGGATGCTCGGGGTGACCTTCTTCGGGTTGTTGCTGACGCCAGTGTTCTACGTGTTGATCCGTAATTTCGTCGAGCGCGGCGAAGCCCGCAAAGCGGCCAAAGCGCACGCTCTGCAAAAGCCACTGGAGGCGCAATAATGAGTCTGAAAGTCTTCCTGCCGAGTCTGCTGGTGCTGGCGTTGAGCGCCTGCGCCGTCGGCCCTGACTACAAGACCCCGGCGACGGAGGCGGCCAACATTACGACCGCCACCGACGGCGCTGCCGGTCAGAAGAACTTTGACCGTTCGAAATTCGAAGGCATCTGGTGGCAGCAATTCGACGACCCGACCCTCAACCAGTTGGTGACGCAATCGCTGCAAGGCAACCGTCAACTGCGCGTGGCATTCGCTCGTTGGAAAGCCGCCCGGGCGATCCGCGATGACGTCAGCAACGATGCGATGCCGACCATCACCAGCCGCGCGAGCAGTGATCTGGCCAAGGGGCAAATCCCCGGCCAGACCACCAAACGGGTCAACAGCGAACGCTACGATCTGGGCCTGGACATGGCCTGGGAACTGGACCTGTTCGGGCGGATCCAGCGCAATCTGGAAGCCAGCGACGCCGACCAGCAGGCGGCCGAAGCCGATCTGTACCAACTGCAAGTCACCATGATTGCCGAACTGGTCGACGCCTACGGTCAACTGCGCGGTGCGCAATTGCGCGAGAAGATCGCCGTGGCCAACCTGGAAAACCAGCAGGAGTCGCGCAAGATCACCATCAGCCTGCGTGACGCCGGCGTCGGTGATCAACTCGACGTCGAACGGGCCGATGCGCGTCTGGCCTCGGTCGAAGCCAGCGTGCCGCAATTGCAGGCGGAACAGGTTCGGCAGAAAAACCGCATCGCCACCCTGCTCGGTGAGCGTCCGGACAAACTGACCGTGGATTTGAGCCCGAAAGACTTGCCGGCAATTGCCAAAGCCTTGCCGATCGGCGATCCGGGTGAGCTGTTGCAACGGCGGCCGGACATCCTCAACGCCGAGCGCAAACTGGCCTCGGCCACCGCGCGAATCGGCGTGGCGAAAGCTGATCTGTTCCCACGGGTCAGCCTCAGCGGGTTCCTCGGCTGGACGGCCGGGCGCGGTTCGCAGATCGGTTCCTCGGCGGCCAACGCCTGGGCACTCGGCCCGAGCATTACTTGGGCGGCGTTCGATCTGGGCAGCGTGCGCGCGCGTCTGCGCGGCGCCGATGCCGACGCCGAAGGCGCACTCGCCACCTACGAGCAACAGGTTTTGCTGGCGCTGGAAGAATCGGAAAATGCCTTCAGCGATTACGGCAAGCGTCAGCAACGGCTGATCTCGCTGATTCGTCAGAGTGAATCGAGCCGCAAGGCTGCCGATCTCGCGGAAATCCGCTACCGCGAAGGCACCACCGACTTCCTCGTGCTGCTCGACGCCCAGCGTGAACGCCTGAACGCCGAAGACAGCCAGGCCCAGGCCGAGGTTGATCTGTATCGCGGCATCGTCGCGATCTACAAGGCCTTGGGTGGTGGCTGGCAGCCGGAAACCGTCGCCAGCAAGTAAGCGTCTCTACAGAGCTCCTTTGGTTGGCCGCAACCAACCAATTTTTTGCCCCGCGTATCATTCGGTCGCGGGGCTTTTTTATGCCCGCCCCTGTAGGAGCTGCCGCAGGCTGCGATCTTTTGATGTTGCTTTTAAAAAACAAGATCAAAAGATCGCAGCCTGCGGCAGCTCCTGCAGGTCAATTCGCAAGCACGGGTTTGACTCATGGCCTTCTCTGACCGAAGCTTGCCCCTCTGCTATAGAACGCCAGTTCACGGAAATCTGCATGCCTCAGTCCCGCCGCTACCTGCTCATCAGCCTTGGCCTTGTGCTGCTCGTCGTCATTGCCTGGTTATCCCTGCGCTCCACCGCCCCAGTGGTGCCAGAAGCGATCAAGCGCGGCTACAGCGAAGCCCTGACGGCGGCCCGTTCCGGTCAGCCGGGAGCCGCGAGGCAGTTGTATCAGCAGCTGGGACGCCCGGACCTGTCGGTTAAACGCAGTGTCTGGCTGCTGGCCGAGCTGCCCAACTACCCAAGCCCGCAAGCGCTGAAACTGGCCGACGCTCACCTGCAGAATGAAGCCCCCGAAGTACGGCTGGCGGCGATTCAAAGTGTGGTCGGACTGGTGCCCGGCGGACAACGCAGTCTGTTGCTCGGGCCGATGCTCGACGATGAAGACCAAAGCGTACGATTCGCCGCGATCAACGCCCTGCTCGGCCTGACGCCGGATGAACTCGGTCTGTATTTCGCCCCGCTGCAGCAAGCCATCGATGGCTGGGAACAAGCGCTCAAGGGGCAGCCGGAAAGCGCCGCCACCTATGCACAACTGGCGCGCCTGTATCTGCACAACGCCGAACTCAAACAGGCCCAGCAAGCGCTGGACAACACCCTGCGGCTGGAGCCGGGCAATCTGCCGGCGCTGGTAATGCAGATCGATGTTCTCGACCGTCAGGGCCAGAGCGACGCCGCTCGCCAGTTGCTCGCCAAACAACTGCAGGCGCAACCGGATTCCGCCTACCTGCAGCACGCGCTCGGGCTGTGGCTGTTGCACCACGGCCAGCGTGAGTTTGCCCTGCTCGGGTTGTCCAAAGCGGTGGAACTTGAGCCGGACAACAAGGATTACCGCTACGACCTCGCCACCACCCTGCACGCCGCCGAAGAGCTGGAAGCGGCGCAAAAGCAGTTGCAGGAAGTCGTCCAGCGCCACCCCGCCGACCGCAAGGCACGGGTGCTGCTGATCAATTACTGGAAGGAAAGCGGCCAGTTGCAGAACGTGCAGATTCTGCTGGCGCAACTGGAACAGATGAACCCTGATGACCCGGCATTGCAGCAGGGCCTTTGAGCCTTTACCCGCTGATTCAATGACATTTTGATATCGAAACCTCGGAACCGTCATGACTGGCAGCGGTCAAGTAATCAGGTAGAGCACAACGGCTGATACAGCCTGCTGCCTCGATTCCCCTAGTCATGAGAGGGCATTCTTTGTCTACGTCCAACGAGTTGATCAGTGCAAAAGCCGCCACCGGCATCATTGGCCTGGATGACATCCTTGCCGGTGGTCTGTCCCGAGGGCACGTGTTTTTGCTCGAAGGTGAACCCGGTACAGGCAAAACCACCGTCGCGTTGCATTTCCTGATGGCGGGCGCCCGTGCCGGCGAACGCTGCCTGTACATCACGCTGTCGGAAACCGAGCGTGAATTGCGCCAAGGTGCGGCCTCCCACGGTTGGGAGCTGAACGAGAACATTGAAATCTTCGAGCTGACGCCACCCGAAAGTCTGCTCAACGCCGAGCATCAGCAAAGCCTGCTGTACTCCTCCGACCTGGAGCTGGGCGAAGCCACCAAGCAGATTTTCGAAGTGGTCGAGCGCTTCAAGCCGACCCGCGTGGTGCTCGACAGTCTGTCGGAAATCCGCCTGCTGGCGCAGAGTTCGCTGCGCTACCGCCGTCAGATTCTGGCGATCAAACATTACTTCGTGCGTTACGACGCCACCGTGCTGCTGCTTGACGACCTGACCACCGAGTCCCTCGACAAGACGGTGCACAGCGTCGCTCACGGGGTGATCCGCCTCGAAGAACTGACGCCCAATTACGGCGCCGAGCGCCGCCGCGTGCGCATCGTCAAGTATCGCGGCCAGAAATACCGTGGCGGTTACCACGACTTCACCATCATGGGCGACGGCGTGCATGTGTTCCCGCGACTGGTCGCTGCCGAACACCGTGGCGACTATCCGCGCCTGCAATTGACCAGCGGCATCAAGGAAATGGACGCCCTGCTCGGCGGCGGCATCGAGACCGGATCCAGCACGCTGATTCTCGGCCCGGCCGGTACCGGCAAATCGCTGATTTCGATGATCTTCGCCGCCGCCGCCGTAGCACGCGGCGAAAAAGCGGCGCTGTTCATCTTTGATGAAGAGCTGGGCCTGCTGTTCGAGCGCATGAAAAATATCGGCATCGACCTCAAGGCCCTGCAAGCCACCGGCAACCTGCTGATCGATCAGGTCGACGCCGCCGAGCTGTCCCCCGGCGAGTTCTCGCACCGGGTGCGCCGCTGCGTCGATGAAGGCAATATCAAGACCGTGGTCATCGACAGTATCAACGGCTATCAAGCCGCGATGCCGGAAGAAAATGCGCTGGTGCTGCACATGCACGAGCTGCTGCTGTATCTGAACCGCAAAGGCGCGGCGACCTTCATGACGGTTGCCCAGCATGGCCTGGTCGGTGACATGCAGGCGCCGGTCGATATTACTTACCTGGCCGACACGGTGATCCTGCTGCGCTACTTCGAAGCCATCGGCAAGGTCCGCCGAGCCATTTCCATCATCAAGAAACGCACCGGCAACCACGAGTCGACCATCCGTGAATACCGCATTTCGAGCCAGGGCATGACCATTGGCGAACCGCTGGAAGCGTTCCAGGGTGTGTTGCGGGGCGTACCGACTTACCTTGGCGCGAGCAATCCGCTGTTGCGGGAAGAAACCTTGTGACAGCTTCCGTATCACTGCCGGAACGGGCGCTGATTCTGGCGCCCATGGGTCGGGACAGCCAAGTGGCGCTGATGATCCTCAATGAGGCGGGTTATGGCGGCGTCATCACCCCGGATCTGGGCGCACTGTGCGCAGAACTGGAGCCCGGTGCCGGGCTCTTGTTGATTGCTACCGAAGCCCTGCGTGGTCCCGAGCTGGAAAGTCTTCTGCACTTTCTGGAACAGCAGCCGGCCTGGTCGGATCTGCCGATCGTCTTGCTCACCCATCACGGCGGCCCGGAACCGGGCCCCTCCTCGCGCATGAGCAAACTGCTGGGCAACGTCACGTTCCTTGAGCGCCCGTTTCATCCGGCGACCCTGGTCAGTCTGGTCTCGACCGCCCTGCGCGGGCGACGACGACAGTACGAAGCCCGCGATCGCCTGATTGATCTGAGTGAAAGCGAACGCCGACTGCAATCGACCCTGGAAACTCTTGAGCAGCAGGTCGAAGAACGCACCGCACAACTTCGCCACAACGAAGAAGCCTTGCGTCAGTCGCAGAAGATGGAAGCGGTCGGTCAGCTGACCGGCGGCATCGCCCATGACTTCAACAACATGCTCACCGGGATTATCGGCAGCCTTGAACTGCTGCGCCGGCGGCTGGCTCGCGGACGCCTTGATGACCTCGACAGCCTGATCGACCTGGGGGTCACGTCAGCCAACCGCGCGGCCGGCCTGACCCACCGTTTGCTGGCGTTTTCCCGCCGGCAATCGCTGGACTCCAAAGCCGTGCAGATGAACACACTGGTGCTGTCGATGGGCGAGCTGCTGCAGCGCAGCCTCAACGAAAGTATCCAGCTGGAGATGCGCCTTAACGACCAGTTATGGATCGCCGAAGCGGATCCCAATCAACTGGAAAGCGCCCTGCTCAACCTGGTACTCAACGCCCGTGATGCGATGCCCGAGGGCGGCAAACTGGTGGTCGAAACCAGCAACCAAGTGCTTAAGCCGGAGTTCACCGAGGCCTACCCGAATCTCGAACCCGGCGACTACGTGATGCTCAGCGTCACCGATAACGGCAGTGGCATGCCGCAGAGTGTGGTCAGCCGCGCGTTCGATCCGTTCTTCACCACCAAGCCGATCGGCCAGGGCACCGGGCTGGGCCTGTCGATGATCTACGGCTTCAGCAAGCAGTCCCGTGGTCATGTCTCGATCGACAGCGAAATCGATCAGGGCACCACGGTCAAACTCTACCTGCCGCGCTTTCGCGGCGAAGAGCTGGAGCATCCGGTGTCCGATGTTCAACAGGCCCCGGAAGCGCTGGACGGCGAAACCGTGTTGATCGTCGAGGACGACCCCGCCGTGCGCGTACTGGTCAGCGCGGTGCTCAGTGAGCTGGGCTATGCGTTTGTCGAAGCCGGCGATGCCGATGGTGCAATGCCGATCCTCAACTCGACGCAGCGCATCGACCTGCTGATCAGCGACGTCGGCCTGCCGGGCATGAACGGCCGGCAACTGGCGGAAATCGGCCGCCAGTATCGGCCGGGATTGAAGGTGCTGTTCATCACCGGGTATGCCGAGCACGCCGCAGTGCGCGGTGGCTTCCTCGACCCGGGCATGCAGATGATCACCAAGCCGTTCACTTTCGATCTGCTGACCGCCAAAGTCCGCGAGATGATCAAGAACTGATCCCCCAAAAACAACTGTAGGAGCTGCCGCAGGCTGCGATCTTTTGATCTTAAAAACAAGATCAAAAGATCGCAGCCTGCGGCAGCTCCTACATGGGGAATATCAGCCGCTATGGATCAGGCCAGCAATTCCTGAATCTTTTCCTGCAAGACGTCCAGATCGAACGGTTTTTCCAGGATCGGCGCCTTTTGCGTGATCGGGCTGCCGGTCTCGCGGATTTCCTGCGGATAGCCGCTGATGAAGATTACCTTCAGATCCGGGCGCAGTTTTACTGCCGGCTCCGCGATCTGCACGCCGGAGATCCCGCCCGGCAGGCGGAAGTCAGTGATCAGCATGTCCAGATGCGGCTTGCTCGCGAGAATCTCGAACGCCTGCTCGCCGTTTTCGGCCTGCAACACGCGGTACCCCTGCCCCGACAGGTAATCTGTCAGCACCATCAAGATAACCGGTTCGTCCTCGACGACGAGTACTACATCTTGTGCATCTACGCTCATGGGAAGCCTTTGTTCGGTCAATAGCTGCTGATACGACCGTGCGGTCACTCAGAGGTTGCGTCGGATATGCCGTTTTCCTGGATTGGCAGACAAACGCGAAACAGGGCGCCTTCGTTGATTTGGCTCTCGACGACGATGGAACCGCCATGGGCGGCGACGATCTGCTCGGAAATGAACAGACCCAGCCCGAGACCAGCCACTACCGTCTTGGCGGAAACCCGTTCGAACTGTTGGAAAATACGCTTCTGGTTCTCTTCGCTGATGCCGATGCCCCGGTCCTGAACCTCGACCCGCGCCTCGTCGCCCTCACGGTACACGCGCACCTGAATCGGGCTGCGACCGCCGTAGCGCAAGGCATTGGTCAGCAGGTTGGACACCACCTGCTCGATGCGAAATTCGTCCCAGCAACCTTCCACCGGCTCCGGCGCGGTGAACGACACTTCGGTCTCCGCCGCCTCTATCTGCTGGGCGAAATTCTGCAGCAGGTTGCTCACCAGTTGCGTCAGGTCGAAACGATTCGGCCGGATCGACAGCTTGCCCGTGCGGATACGTGAAACGTCGAGCATGTCTTCGATCAGCCGGATCAGGCTTTTGATCTGGCGCTCGTCGCGATCAACCATCGCGTGCATCTTGTCGAGGGTGAACGCCGCGGCGTTGTCCCGCGCCAGGTGCATCTTGCGCAACTGGGTTTCGAGTATCAGGCCATTGAGCGGTGTGCGCACTTCGTGGGCGACGATTGACATGAAGTCATCGCGCATACGCACCGCCTGCTCCAGCTCCAGCTGCGTACTTTGCAGTTGCTGCAGCAGCGCTTCCTGTTCGCGACGCGCCTGCTCCAGGGCTTCGACCTGTTGCTTCATGGCCTTGCTCTGGCGGTACAGGTCGACGAACACATTGACCTTGCTCTTCACCGCGTGGATATCCAGCGGCTTGTGCAGAAAGTCCACCGCCCCGCTTTCGTAACCCTTGAACGCATAGTTCAGTTCACGGCCGGCGGCGCTGACAAAGATGATCGGAATGTTTTTGGTTTTTTCGGTGCCGCGCATCAACTCGGCGAGTTCGAAGCCGTTCATCCCCGGCATCTGCACGTCGAGGATGGCCATGGCGAACTCGTGTTGCAGCAGCAGCGAAAGTGCTTCGTCCGCCGACAGCGCCTTGTACACCGTGCGATCCTCGCGCTTGATCAGCGCTTCGAGGGCCAGCAGGTTCTCCGGCAGATCGTCGACGATCAGCAATTTGGCCTGGATATTACTCAGCATGCGATTCGTTCCAGCTCGACAAGCAGACGGCCGATGCCGTGAATGGGTAGGACATGGTCGGGCTGCTGAATTTTCAGCGCAGCCTGAGGCATGGTGGCGACCTGTGCGTCCTGCGGGTCTTGAACAATGGTCAGTCCGCCGCGTCGCTTGACTTGCGCCAGGCCGCGAGCACCATCGTGATTGGCGCCGGTCAGCAACACGGCAGCCAGGGTTTCGCCGTAAACATCCGCGGCGGATTCAAACAAATAATCAATGGCCGGACGGGAATGGTGCACGCGGTCTTCAAGGCTCAGCGACAGACTGCGATCCTGTTCCACCGACAGGTGATAACCGGGGGTAGCGAAGTAAACCGTGCCGGGAGCGATGTCCTGTTTGTCGCTCGCCTCCTCCACCGGCAGCATCAGCCGCCGGGCGAACACCTCGGCCAATTGGCTGCGGCGCTCCTCCGGCAGGTGCAACACGACAATGATCGGCAACACGTACCCTAGGCGCAGCGGCGCGAGCAGGGTCAGCAGGGCCTCGACCCCACCGGCCGAAGCACCGACCACGATGGCCTCGACGCGAGGCAAATCCACGGCATCGTTCATAATTTGCGGTAGATCCGTTCTTGTTTGACCAACGGTTCGAACTGATTCGAGTAGCCGGAAAAATCCAGCGTTTCCTTGCTGCCCAACACCAGAAAGCCACGGTGACACAGCGATTCGTGAAACAGACCGAAGGCACGGTCCTGAAGTTTCTTGTTGAAGTAAATCAGTACGTTGCGGCAGGAAATCAGCTGCGTTTCGGAGAACACGCTGTCCGTCGCCAGGCTGTGGTCGGCGAACGTCACGTTCTCGCACAGGCTCTTGTCGAAGATCGCGTAGCCGTACGCAGCCGTGTAGTAATCGGCAAAGGAGCGCTGGCCGCCGGCCTGCTGGTAATTGGCGGTGTAGGCGCGCACGTTCTCCATCGAGAAAATCCCCTGCTTGGCCTTGTCCAGCGAGCGCGGGTTGATGTCGGTGGCGTAGATGATGGTGCGGTCGAGCAGGCCTTCTTCGCGCAGCAGAATCGCCATCGAATAGACCTCCTCGCCGGTGCTGCACCCGGCGATCCAGATCTTCAGCGACGGATAGGTGCGCAGCAGCGGCACTACTTCCTTGCGGATCGCCAGAAAGTGCGACGGATCGCGGAACATCTCGCTGACCGGGATCGTCAGCAACTGCAGCAACTGCATGAACGCGGTGGGATCGTGCAGCACTTTCTCCTGCAACGCCGAAATGGTCGCGCATTCGAACTGGTTCAAGGCGTGCTGCACCCGACGCTTGATCGAAGCGCCTGAGTAATCGCGAAAATCGTAGCTGTACTTGAGGTAGATGGCCTCAATCAACAGGCGTAATTCGATTTCGCTGTTGCGCTCCGCGGAGTGACTGCTATCCACTAAATGCGTTCCATCTTCGGTAACCACACGCGAATCAACGAGAACAGGCGATCCAGATCAATGGGCTTGGCCAGATAATCGTTGGCGCCCGCCTGCAGGCAGCGCTCCTGATCGTCCTTCATGGCCTTGGCCGTCACGGCGATGATCGGCAGCTTGCGCCAGCGCGGATCCTTGCGGATTTCAATGGTGGCTTCAAAACCATCCATCTCCGGCATCATCACGTCCATCAGCACCAGATCGATGTCCTCGACTTCATTCAACTTATCAATCGCTTCGCGACCATTACGGCCGATCACCACGACTGCGCCCTTGTGCTCCAGCGCACTGGTCAGGGCGAAGATGTTACGCACATCGTCGTCCACCAGCAGCACCTTGCGGCCTTCGAAGACCTTGTCGCGACTGCGCGCAGTCTTGAGCATCTTCTGCCGTTCATGGGACAACTGCGATTCGACTTTGTGCAGAAAGAGTGTCACCTCATCCAGCAGACGTTCCGGCGAGCGCGCGCCCTTGATAATGATCGAGCGCGAATACTTGCGCAGCTCGGCCTCTTCATCGCGGGTCAGGTTGCGTCCGGTATAGACGATCACCGGCGGGAACGAGCAGATGTCCTCGGTCGACATGCGCTTGAGCAGATCGTTGCCGAGCATGTCCGGCAATTTCAGGTCGATCACCATGCAGTCGTAAATCGTCGTGCGCAGTTTCTCCAGCGCGTCTTGCGCCAGACCGACGGCGGTGATTTCGATGTCCTCGTCACCGATCAGGCGGGCAATGCTTTCGCGTTGCAGATCGTCATCTTCAACCAGCAGCACGCGCTTGACCTTTTGGGTCAGCTTGGCTTCGAGACGGGCGAACACGTCCTTGAGTTCTTCGCGGGTGGTCGGCTTGACCGCATAACCGATCGCGCCCATGTGCATCGCCGCTTCGACACGGTCTTCGACCGAGATCACATGCACCGGAATGTGCCGGGTTTCGGCGTGTTCTTTCAGGCGTTGCAGCACGGTCAGACCGGAGTGATCCGGCAGACGCATGTCGAGCAGAATCGCGTCCGGTACGAACTCGCGGGCCAGGTCGTAACCTTCGTCGGCACCGTGGGCCACCAGGCACTGATAGCCCAGTTCGTGGGCCAGGTCGTAAAGGATGTGGGCGAAGTTCGGCTCGTCTTCCACTACCAGAATGCAGCGCGTGGCGAACGGCGCCTTGCCACGGTCATCGGCAAACCGCGGGATGTGCACCGGCGCCAGTGGCGACACCGCGATCGATGGCGGCTGCACCACCGGCGCCGGAGCCGATACCGGCGCAGTGAAGGTCAGCGGGATCGCAGGGCTGTCACCTGGCTCGCTGTATTGCTGCGGCAACACCAGGGTAAACACACTGCCCTGCCCCGGCGCGCTGCTGACGCTGATCGAGCCGCCAAGCAGGGCTGCCAGATCGCGCGAGATCGACAACCCCAGACCGGTGCCACCGTACTTGCGGTTGGTGGTGCCGTCAGCCTGGCGGAACGCTTCGAAGATGCTTTCCTGCTGATCCGCCGCGATACCGATCCCCGAATCACGCACGATGAACGCAATGCGTTCGTTCGGCTGGCCGGCGATGGTCAGGCTGACCGCGCCGTGTTCGGTGAACTTCACGGCGTTGGACAGCAGGTTCTTGATCACCTGTTCCAGACGCTGGCGATCGGTGTACAGCATGATCGGCGCATCCGGCTGCAACTCGACGCTGAACGTCAGTTGCTTGTCCGCCGCCAGCGGTTCGAACACGCTGCGCAGACCGTCGGCCAGGCGCGCGACGCTGGTGTTTTCCGGGATCACTTCCAGCTTGCCGGCCTCGACCTTGGAAATGTCGAGAATGTCATTGATCAGGTTCAGCAGATCGTTGCCCGCCGAATAGATCGACTCGGCAAACTTGACCTGCTCGGCCGTCAGATTGTCCTGCGGGTTCTCGGCCAGCAACTTGGCGAGGATCAGCGAACTGTTCAGCGGTGTGCGCAGTTCGTGGGACATGTTGGCGAGGAATTCGGACTTGTACTTGCTCGAACGCTGCAGCTCTTCGGCGCGTTCTTCAAGCTGCACCTGTGCCTGATTGAGTTCGGTGTTCTTCTGGTCCATGGCGTCGCGCTGCTCGGCCAGGGTTTGCGCCTGTTCGGCCAGTTGCTCGTTGGTCTGCTCCAGCTCGACTTGCTGGGTTTCCAGATGCGCCTGGGATTCCTTGAGAATCCGCGACTGTTCTTCCAGCTCTTCGTTGGCGGTTTTCAGCTCTTCCTGCTGCACCTGCAACTCTTCGTTGAGCTGTTGGGTTTCGGCCAGCACTTCCTGCAGGCGCTGGCGATAACGTGCCGCTTCGATCGAGGTGCCGATGTTGCCGGCAATCAGTTCCAGCAATTCGACATCGCGCTGAGTCAGCGGGCGCAGGAAGCCCAGTTCGATCACGCCGTTGACCCGGTCATCATCACTGGTCGGCACCACCAGCACACTGTGCGGCAGGCCCGCGCCCAGGCCGGAGCTGACTTTGAAATAGTCGGCCGGTACCGAATCCAGACGAATCAGTTGTCCCTGCTGGGCAACCTGGCCGACGATGCCTTCGCCGCTGTAGATCTGCTGATCTTTTTCTTCCTGTTCACGGGAGAACCCATAGGACGCCACGCGTTTGAGGCCGCCGTGCTCTTCGCGCACGTACAGCGCCGCCACCGCAGTGCCGAGGTATTGCGCGCAGAACTGCAGAATATTGCGCCCCAGCAGGTTGAGCGTCAGTTGCCCCAGCACCTGCTCTGCCAGCTCGGTCTGGCCGCTGCGCATCCACGCCTGACGCTCCAGACGCTCGGCACTGGCCTGCTGCGCGGCGAGGTTGGCGCTGTAGCTGTCCGACAGGCTGACCAGATCGCGGCGACCGACATAGGCCAGCAAACCGCTGATCCCGGCTATAAACAGCAGGTACAGAGTGATGCTCCAGATCGTCGTGCGGCGCACGTCTTCGTTACGCGTGGTGCGCAACTGCTGCTCCATGTCGATCACGTCTTCGAACTGTTTGCGGATCTCGTCGGTCAGGCGCTTGCCGCGCCCGGCCTTGACCGCCGCTCGATAGTCGCCGCTGGAGCGCTGCAGGTCGATCATCGATTGCGCGTAATTGCTCCACTCGGTCTGCAATGCCTGCAAACGACGCAGACGATCGGTCTGCACCGGGTTGTCGGCGGTCAGTTCGAGTAAAGTGTTGAGCGCCACGTTGATCCGCGGCTTGGCAGTCTCGTACGGGTCGAGGAAGTGCTCGTCGCCGCTGAGCAGGAAGCCGCGCATGCCGGTTTCCAGGTCCACGGTGAGTTTCACCGCTTCGTTGGCGTTGTTGATCACCCGGTCGGTGTGTTCCACCCACTGAATCACCGAGAGCAAATAGGTGATCAGCGAAATGAAAAACACCGCACTGATCGCGCCAACGCCCAAGGGCAGACTGATGTTGCGCGTCAGGAGTTTACGGAACCGTGCTTCGTCAACTGTAGACCGAGTGGACATGGGGCAGCCTTGTCGAACTGTCGAAACCCGGGAGTTTGCCCCAAAACGGTACTATGGATCCATTTTTCTCACCGCCATGATGGCAATTTCCTACATTTGCTGCACTTCCCGATCAGGCAACGGGTATCCTTGCCGCCCCGATTTGCAGCTAATCTTTTTCGTATCCGCTCGGGAACTTGTGGCCATGCGCCACTTACTCATGCAAGAGCCCGGCATTTTCGACCGGTCGCCGTTCCGATTTCATTTCTTGAGAGCTATCCCTATGTCCACCCCAGCGTCCACCATCCTTGTAGTAGAAGACGACGACATCGTACGCATGCTCATCGTCGATGTGCTGGAGGAGCTGGATTTCAAGGTGTTGGAGGCGGCAGACGGCGAATCTGCGCTGAACACTCTCGGGGATCAGAGCAAGCATATCGACTTGATGATGACCGACCACGGTCTGCCGGACATGACAGGTAGTGAACTGGCCGAAAAGGCACGTCAACTGCGCCCCACCCTGCCCGTGCTGTTCGCCAGCGGGTACGCCGAAAACATCGACGTGCCTGCGGATATGCACGTGATCGGCAAACCCTTCTCGATCGATCAACTGCGTGACAAGGTCAAGGGCATTCTGAACCAGTGATTGGCCTTGATTCGGCAGCGGCTGCAGATGTGCTCTAATTGCGCGCCATTTTCAGCCGCCTGCCTGCAAGGAACCCCCGTCAATGACTGCATCACCCGCCACCAAAGTTCTGGTCATCGGTTACGTCTGGCCCGAACCACGCTCTTCGGCAGCCAGCGGGCATGTGATGCAGATCCTCGATACGTTCCTGCAGCAAGGCTGGGACATCACTTTCAGCAGCCCGGCCGGCCCGGGCGAGCACAAGGCTGACCTGACCGCGCTGGGCATCCGCGAAGTGCCGATCGAACTCAACAACAGCAGCTTCGATAGTTTCATCAGTGAACTGGCCCCGGATATCGTGCTGTTCGACCAGTTCATGATGGAGGAGCAGTTCGGCTGGCGCGTCGAAAAGCAATGCCCGAATGCCTTGCGCGTACTGGAGACGTCCGACCTGCAGAGCCTGCGCCACGCCCGCCACCAACGGCTCAAGGAGCGCTTGAAAGACGACCCGGACAATCAGGATTTCAGCGCCCTGTTCGCACCGGCGCTGCGCGAAGAGTTCGCGTTGATGGCCGATACTGACCTGGCCAAACGGGAAATCGCCGCGTTGTATCGCTGCGATCTGAACCTGATGATTTCCGAAGTGGAAATCCGGCTGCTGGTCGAACAGTTTCAAGTTCCTGTGGATCTGCTGCACTGGTGCCCGCTGATGCTCGAACCACCGCGCGATTCGTTCGTGCCCTTTGAACAGCGCGCGCACTTTCTCAGTATTGGCAACTTCCGTCACGCGCCCAACTGGGACGCCGTCCTGTGGATGAAGACCGCCGTCTGGCCGCTGATCCGCCAGCAATTGCCCGGCGCTCAACTGCATGTCTACGGTGCCTATACGCCGCCCAAGGCCACAGCCCTGCACAACGCGGCGCAGGGGTTTCATGTGATGAACTGGGCAGAAGATGCGCTGCAAGTGATGTCGCAAGCCAGAGTTTGCCTGGCGCCTTTGCGTTTCGGTGCGGGGATCAAGGGCAAGATCGTCGATGCGATGCTCTGCGGCACGCCCAATGTCACGACGCCCATCGGCGCTGAAGGCATGGGCGGCGCAATGCCCTGGCCCGGTGCGGTGGCTCAGTCGGCCCAGGCCTTGGCCGATGCCGCTGTGGCACTGCACGAAGACAGACTGCGCTGGGCTGACGCACAGCAGGCCGGCGTCGCGTTGTTGAACGCGCGCTATCGACAGGCTGATCACGGCCCGGCGTTGATCAATCGCCTGCAACATTGTCGCGACAACTTGTCAGCGTTACGTCGCGCCAACTTCACTGGCAGCATGTTGCGTCACCACTTGCATAAAAGCACCCAATACATGGCGCAGTGGATCGAAGCAAAAAATCAGAAAAGTTGACAACCAAAGTACAAGAGCACATTACCAATACTTTGCAAAGAGTGCTGGCTTGTAGTTTTTCCGTTTGCACCAAAGAATAACTTCCGAACTGACCAAACAATTTGACTGGTCGGAAATTTAAACTTTATCTGCAACGGAATGCACCATGAACAATTACCCTTTCAAAAACTGGATGGCGGCTACGCCGGATATGGACCGACTTACCCTTGGCGAAGTGGTCTGGCCCGGCGCGCATAACTCCGGGCTGGATTTTGATTTTCCGTACCCGGCTTATCTCCAACCCGCCCAGAACTGGTTTGTCTGTCAGGACGGTCCATTCATTCAGCAACTTAATGAAGGCGTGCGCGCCTTCGACTTGCGTCTGCATGCCGATGAACACTGGCTGGGCATCAAGAAGTTCCATACGTTTCATGGCGTTAAACTGCTCCAGGGACGCTCCTTGAGCGAACTGGTAAAAAGTCTCAATTTTTTCCTCAACGAGAATCCGAACGAGTTCATCGTGTTGGACTTACATGAACTCAAGGGCACCAACGATCAGCCATTCGATTACAAGGGTTTTCATGAAGTCATCACCACGGAACTGGCTTCGCGGCTGATTCCCCGGAGCAACAGTCACCTGACAATTGAGCAACTTAAAAGGACCAGTTCGCTGCAACGCGTGGTATTGGCAAGCGACTCACACCCGGACTTCAGTTCACCCCTGTACTGGCCGAAAATCCGTCATGAATGGAGCGGCTCGGATATCACTTCTCCCGAGCAGCTCAAGCAACACATCACCCGAACCCTGGCCAACCCACCGGCATCCGGCAACCTCTGGTCGTTGTCGGCCACCAGCTACGGCGAACTGGCCGGCGTCAAACGGATCACCGACGAGCTCAATCAATGGTTTGGCCCGGACTCGGGATGGGCACCGAAGTGCAGCATCATCAATGCCGACTTCATCGGTGGCACTCCACTGATTGGCCATTGCCAGCAGGTCAACCAGTCCAAAGGTCTCAGAAAGACCCGAGGCTGAGGCGCTGGAACTGTCCTTGGCGCGCGTGCATGATGGGCATCTGAACACCACAACAAGACGCATCGGACATGACCCGGGCCACCAGAATCACTGATCCCTCCTACGAACTGATGGACGACCATAACGGGCTGTCCATCATCTACCGTCAGCATGGTTTTCCGTGCCCGCTGGTGCGTTGGCATTTCCACAAGGAATACGAACTGCATCTGATCGTCGCCAGTTCCGGCAAAGTGTTCATTGGCGACTACATCGGCAACTTTTACCCGCAGACACTGTTCCTCACCGGGCCCAATCTGCCACACAACTGGATCAGCCAGGTGGCCGAAGACGAAGTGGTGGAAAAGCGCGACATGCTGGTGAACTTCACCGATGAGTTGTTTGAAAGCGGCCATCAGGTATTTGCCGAACTCAAGACGCTGACACCGCTGCTGGAACGCGCGCAGTACGGCATCGAATTTCGCGACAAGGACACGATCCGCGAGGCGCTGAAACTGATGCAGCTGATTGCCGACAGTCGCGGCATCACTCGTCTCGGGCACTTTTTCATTCTGATGGAGCTGCTGGCGGCGACTGACGATTATCAACTGTTGTCCGGCGCCACCAACACGCAACTGGCCGACGAACACAACATCGACCGCACCAACCGCGCGGTCGATTACATCTTCAGCCACTACGCCCGCGAACTGACGCTGGAAGAAGTCGCCGAGCATCTGGGGATGAAGCCCACCTATTTCAGCCGCGTATTCAAACAAGCCACCGGGCGCAACTTCATCGAGTTCGTCAATCGCCTGCGCATCAGCAAATCCTGCGAACTGCTGGCCGATGGCGACAAACCGGTGACAGAGGTGTGTTTCGAGTCGGGGTTCAACAATATTTCCAATTTCAATCGGCGCTTCCAGCAACTCAAGGGCATGACCCCGTCGCACTATCGGCGCCTCGCGGTGCAACGTCTGACCGAACAGAATCACGCTTAACGGCCACATCAAAAGATCGCAGCCTGCGGCAGCTCCTACAGAAATCGGTGTAGGAGCTGCCGCAGGCTGCGATCTTTTGATTTTTAGCCAGTGCAAAAAAGTATCGGTTCAAGTGCGACGGATGATTTGTCAGCCTGTCGATTGAGGGCTGTAATCAACACACATTCTTCCTGCACCGGAAGACACAAAAACAATAACTGTCCTTCTGCCCCCCCAACGGCGCAGAAAAGGAGTGCACGATGCAACCCACTGCAAAAGCTCTGCTAGCCCTCACCTGCATGACCCTCAGCAGCGTCAGCCTTGGCGCCCAGACCCTGACCATCGCCACCGTTAACAACAGCGACATGATCCGCATGCAAAAGCTCTCGAAAACCTTCGAGTCCGAGCATCCGGAAATCAAGCTCAATTGGGTGGTGCTGGAAGAAAACGTCCTGCGCCAGCGTCTCACTACCGACATCGCCACTCAGGGTGGCCAGTTCGATGTGTTGACCATTGGCATGTACGAAGCGGCACTCTGGGGCGCCAAGGGCTGGCTCGAACCGATGAAGGATCTGCCGGCCAGTTATGCCCTCGACGACGTGTTCCCGTCGGTGCGTGAAGGCCTGTCGGTCAAGGGTTCGCTGTACGCTCTGCCGTTCTACGCCGAAAGCTCGATCACCTATTACCGCACCGACCTGTTCAAGGACGCCGGGCTGAGCATGCCCGAGCGCCCGACCTGGGAGCAGATCGCCGGCTTCGCTGAAAAACTCACCAACAAGGACAAAGAGCAGTACGGCATCTGCCTGCGCGGCAAGGCCGGCTGGGGCGAGAACATGGCGTTGATCACCACCGTTGCCAACGCCTATGGCGCGCGCTGGTTCGATGAAAAATGGCAGCCTGAATTCAATGGCCCCGAGTGGAAAAACGCGCTGAATTTCTACGTTGATACCATGAAGAAATCCGGCCCGCCGGGCGCCTCTAGTAACGGTTTCAACGAAAACCTCGCGCTGTTCAACAGCGGCAAATGCGCGATCTGGGTGGATGCGTCCGTCGCCGGCTCGTTCGTCACCGACAAGACCCAGAGCAAGGTCGCCGATCACGTCGGCTTTACCTTCGCCCCGCATCAGGTCACCGACAAAGGTTCGGCGTGGCTGTATTCGTGGGCACTGGCGATTCCCACCAGTTCCAAGGCCAAGGACGCCGCCAAGGCGTTCAGCGCCTGGGCCACGTCCAAGGAATACGGTGAGCTGGTGGCCAAAACCGACGGCATCGCCAACGTGCCACCGGGTACCCGCGCCTCGACCTACAGCGACGCTTACATGAGCGCGGCGCCGTTCGCCAAGGTCACGCTGGAATCGCTGAAAGCCGCCGACCCGAGCAAACCGACGCTGAAACCGGTGCCTTACATCGGCATTCAACTGGTGACCATTCCTGAATTCCAGGGCGTGGGCACCCAGGTCGGCAAACTGTTCTCGGCAGCGCTGATCGGCCAGACCACGGTGGATCAGGCCCTGGCTGCGGCGCAGCAAACCACCGAACGCGAGATGAAGCGCGCCGGGTATCCCAAGTAACCGCTGCCTACTTCAAT
Source organism: Pseudomonas sp. GM30 (assembly GCF_000282275.2). NCBI lineage: Bacteria > Pseudomonadati > Pseudomonadota > Gammaproteobacteria > Pseudomonadales > Pseudomonadaceae > Pseudomonas > Pseudomonas sp. GM30. Next base: position 281,645 of record NZ_AKJP02000026.1, read on the forward strand.
TGTGGCGAGGGAGCTTGCTCCCGCTGGGCTGCGAAGCAGCCCCAAACAATGCCGACACGGTCAGTCAGATAGACCGCGTTTGCCGGGTTCACGACTGCTACGCAGCCGAGCGGGAGCAAGCTCCCTCGCCACAGAGAACTCGCTGTATCTCGAGTAAGTGATCACTGTCATGAATACTTCAACTGCCAAAGCCCACCTCGACCTGTCGCAACCCCAGCGCAAAGTCCGCGTACGCAATCCCGGCTGGTTTCTGGTCAGCCCTTCAGTGGCCCTGTTGCTGCTGTGGATGATCGTGCCGCTGGGCATGACCATCTACTTCTCGATGATTCGCTACAACCTGCTCGATCCGGGAGTAAACGAATTCGTCGGACTGGAGAACTTCACTTACTTCCTCACCGACTCCGGCTTCCTGCCCGGTGCCACCAACACTCTGTTGCTGGTGGGCAGCGTGCTGTTGATCAGCGTGGTGTTCGGTGTGCTGATCAGTGCGCTGCTCGAGGCCAGCGAATTTCTCGGCCGCGGCATCGTGCGGGTGATGCTGATCTCGCCGTTCTTCATCATGCCCACGGTCGGCGCGCTGATCTGGAAGAACCTGATTTTCCATCCGGTCTCGGGGATCCTCGCTTACGTCTGGCGGCTGTTCGGCGCCGAGCCGGTGGACTGGCTGGCGCACTACCCGCTGCTGTCGATCATCATCATTGTCTCGTGGCAATGGCTGCCCTTCGCGATCCTGATCCTGATGACCGCCATGCAGTCCCTCGACCAGGAACAGAAAGAAGCCGCGCGCCTGGATGGCGCCGGCCCCGTCGCGATCTTCTGGCACCTGACCCTGCCGCACCTCGCACGCCCGATTGCCGTGGTGGTGATGATCGAAACGATCTTCCTGCTGTCGGTGTTCGCCGAGATTTTCACCACCACCAACGGCGGCCCCGGCTACGCCTCGACCAACCTCGCCTACCTGATCTACAACCAGGCGCTGGTGCAGTTCGACGTCGGCATGGCTTCGGCGGGCGGCTTGATCGCCGTGGTCATCGCCAACATCGCCGCGATCATTCTGGTGCGGATGATCGGCAAAAACCTGACTGACAAAGCCTGAGGCCCGCCATGACTCTTCAACAATCCCGCCGGCTGCAAAGCCTGCTGCTCGGCACCCTGGCCTGGGCCATCGCGATCGTGATTTTCTTCCCGATCTTCTGGATGGTGATGACCAGTTTCAAGACCGAAATCGACGCCTTCGCCACGCCGCCGCAGTTCATCTTCACGCCGACGCTGGAGAACTACCTGCACATCAACGAGCGCAGCGACTACTTCAGTTTTGCCTGGAACTCGGTGGTGATTTCCTTCAGTGCCACGGCCCTGTGCCTGCTGATCGCGGTGCCCGCCGCCTACTCGATGGCGTTCTACGAAACCCAGCGCACCAAGGGCACGCTGCTGTGGATGCTCTCGACCAAGATGCTGCCACCGGTGGGCGTGCTGATGCCGATCTACCTGCTGGCCAAGAGTTTCGGCCTGCTCGACACGCGCATCGCACTGATCGTGATCTACACCCTGATCAACCTGCCGATCGTGGTCTGGATGGTTTACACCTACTTCAAGGACATCCCCAAAGACATCCTCGAAGCCGCCCGCCTCGACGGCGCCACGCTATGGCAGGAAATGATCCGCGTGCTGCTGCCGATCGCCAAGGGCGGCCTTGCCTCCACCGTGCTGCTGTCGCTGATTCTGTGCTGGAACGAGGCGTTCTGGTCGCTGAACCTGACCTCGTCGAAAGCCGCGCCACTGACCGCGCTGATCGCCTCGTACTCAAGTCCTGAAGGTTTGTTCTGGGCCAAGTTGTCGGCAGTCTCGACCCTGGCTTGTGCACCGATTCTGATCTTCGGCTGGATCAGCCAGAAACAACTGGTGCGCGGCTTGTCGTTCGGCGCGGTGAAATGAAGATCTCCAACCTTACCCAATCCCCTGTGGGAGCGAGCTTGCTCGCGAAAGCGGTGTGTCATCCAACCATGATGTTGACTGATACGGCCCCTTCGCGAGCAAGCTCGCTCCCACAAAAGAGCTCGTCCAGCTCTATCGAATAACAATACTGCGGAGGCCCACCATCATGGCCAACCTGAAAATCAAGAATCTGCAAAAAGGCTTCGAAGGTTTTTCCATCATCAAGGGCATCGACCTTGAGGTGAACGACAAGGAATTCGTGGTATTCGTCGGCCCGTCCGGCTGCGGCAAATCCACCCTGCTGCGGCTGATCGCCGGGCTGGAAGAAGTCAGCGGCGGCACCATCGAACTCGATGGCCGCGACATCACCGAAGTCAGCCCGGCCAAGCGCGATCTGGCGATGGTGTTCCAGACCTACGCGCTGTACCCGCACATGACCGTGAAGAAAAACATGTCGTTCGCCCTCGATCTGGCCGGTGTACCGAAAGCCGAAGTCGAGAAAAAGGTCGGCGAAGCGGCGCGCATTCTCGAACTCGGGCCGATGCTCGATCGCAAGCCCAAACAGCTGTCCGGCGGCCAACGTCAACGGGTCGCCATCGGCCGGGCGATCGTGCGCAATCCGAAGATCTTTCTGTTCGACGAACCGCTGTCCAACCTCGACGCCGCCCTGCGCGTGCAGATGCGTCTGGAGCTGCTGCGTCTGCACAAGGACCTGCAAGCCACGATGATCTACGTGACCCACGACCAGGTCGAAGCGATGACCATGGCCGACAAGGTCGTGGTGCTCAACGGCGGCAAAATCGAACAGGTCGGCTCGCCGCTGGACCTCTATCACAACCCGGCCAACCTGTTCGTCGCCGGGTTCCTCGGCACGCCGAAAATGGGCTTCCTCAAAGGCAAGATCGCCCGCGTCGATAGCCAGAGCTGCGAAGTTTCGCTGGACGCCGGCACGCGCATCACCCTGCCGTTCAATGCTGCCAACCTGAGCGTCGGCAGCGCGGTGACCCTGGGCATTCGCCCGGAACATCTGGAACTGGCGCAACCGGGCGACTGCACCCTGCAAGTCACCGCCGACGTCAGCGAGCGCCTGGGCAGCGACACCTTCTGCCACGTCACCACCAACGCCGGCGAAGCCCTGACCATGCGCGTACGCGGTGACCTCGCGAGCCGCTACGGCGAACAACTGAACCTGCACCTGGACGCCAGCCATTGCCACCTGTTCGACGCCGACGGCGTGGCGCTGACCCGCCCGCTGCGTGCGGCGGCCTGAATTTCGAGACTTGCCCGATGAAACTGAATGAACAAAACCTGCATCGCCTCGCGCCCGAGGTGCAACTGCCGGCCTACAACCTGAGCGACACCCGTCAGGGTATTGCGCACATTGGCGTCGGCGGCTTCCACCGCGCGCATCAGGCTTACTACACCGATGCGCTGATGAACACCGGTCAGGCGCTTGACTGGGCGATCTGCGGCGTCGGCCTGCGCGCGGAAGACCGCCGCGCCCGTGACGACCTGAAGGAGCAGGACTACCTGTTCACCCTGTTCGAACTCGGCGACAGCGACGACACCGAAGTGCGGGTGATCGGTGCGATTCGCGACATGCTCCTGGCCGAGGATGGCGCACAGGCGCTGATCGACAAACTCGCCGATCCGCAGATCCGCATCGTCTCGCTGACCATCACCGAGGGCGGCTACTGCATCGACGACAGCAACGGCGAATTCATGGCGCATCTGCCGCAGATTCAGCACGATCTGGCCCATCCGCTGGCGCCAAAAACCGTCTTCGGCTTCCTCTGTGCAGCCCTGGAAAAGCGCCGTGACACGGGCACGCCAGCGTTCACGATCATGTCCTGCGATAACCTGCCGCATAACGGCGCAGTGACCCGCAAGGCGTTGCTGGCCTTCGCCACCCTGCGTGACCCGGGGCTGCGTGACTGGATCGAGCACAACGTCAGTTTCCCCAACGCCATGGTCGACCGCATCACGCCGATGACCAGCACCGCGCATCGCCTGCAACTGGCCGACAAACACGCGGTCGACGATGCCTGGCCGGTGGTCTGCGAGCCGTTCGTGCAATGGGTGCTGGAAGACAAATTCGTCAATGGGCGCCCGGCCTGGGAACAGGTCGGCGTGCAGTTCACCGACGACGTTTCGCCCTACGAAGAAATGAAGATCAAACTGCTCAACGGCAGCCACCTGGCGCTGACGTATCTGGGCTTTTTGAAGGGCTATCGCTTCGTTCACGAAACCATGAACGATCCATTGTTCGTGCGGTACATGCGCGCCTACATGGACCTCGACGTCACCCCGCAACTGGCGCCGGTGCCGGGCATCGACCTGACTGAGTACAAGAACACGCTGGTGGCGCGCTTTTCCAATCAGGCGATTGCCGATCAGCTGGAGCGGGTGTGTTCGGACGGCTCGTCGAAGTTTCCCAAATTCACTGTTCCGACGATCAATCGCTTGATTGCCGATGACCAGGAAACCAGGCGTGCGGCGTTGGTGGTGGCGGCCTGGGCGTTGTATTTGAAGGGCGTGGACGAGAATGGCGACACCTATTCGATTCCTGATCCACGGGCGGAATTCTGTCAGGGACTGGTGGCCGATGATGCGTTGATCACCCAGCGGTTGTTGGCGGTTGAGGAGATCTTCGGCACGGCGATTCCACGCTCGGCGGCATTTGTGGCGGCATTTGAATGGTGCTGCAACAGCTTGCGTGAGGTGGGTGTGACGCGCACGTTGGAGCGGGTGCTGGCTGAGTGATGCGGTGAAACCACTGACGCCATCGCTGGCAAGCCAGCTCCCACAGGGTTTTCAATCGTTCATGGATTTTGCGTACACCCGAGAACCTGTGGGAGCTGGCTTGCCAGCGATTGGCTTCACCTTGGCAAACCTGACACCCTGAGGACCTCACTGTGACCACCCGACAACTCTTCCTCGGCATCGACTGCGGCACCCAGGGCACCAAGGCGATCATTCTCGATGCCGCCAGCGGTCAGGTGCTCGGCGAGGGCGCTGCCACGCACACGATGATCAGCGGCGCCAATGGCCGGCGCGAGCAGGATACTCAACAATGGCTGGACGCCTTTGCCCTCGCCACCCGCCGCGCCTTGCTCGCAGCCAATGTCGACGGTCAGGCGATCCTCGGCATCGGCGTCTCCGGCCAGCAACACGGGCTGGTGCTGCTCGACGATCAGGGCCAGGTACTGCGCCCGGCCAAGCTGTGGTGCGACACCGAAACCACCGGTGAAAACGACCGTTTGCTCAAACACCTCGGCGGCGAAAGAGGATCGCTTGAGCGCCTCGGCGTGGTCATCGCGCCGGGCTACACCGTTTCGAAATTACTCTGGACTAAAGAACAGCATCCTGAGGTGTTCTCGCGCGTCGCACGCATCCTGCTGCCCCACGACTACCTGAACTTCTGGCTCACCGGCCGCGCCTGCAGCGAGTACGGCGACGCCTCCGGCACCGGCTATTTCAACGTGCGCAGCCGCCAGTGGGACTTGCAACTGCTGCGCGACATCGACGCCACAGGCCGGCTGCAAGCGGCATTGCCAGAGCTGATCGACGCACATCAACCGGTCGGCACCCTGCTGCCGGCGATCGCCGAACAGCTCGGCCTCAACCCGAATGCGCTGGTCGCCAGCGGCGGCGGCGACAACATGATGGGCGCCATCGGCACCGGCAACATTCAGCCGGGAGCGATCACCATGAGCCTCGGCTCCTCCGGCACGGTGTACGCCTACGCCGAGGCACCCAAAGTCAGCGCGGACGCCTCGGTCGCGACCTTCTGCTCGTCCAGCGGCGGCTGGCTGCCGCTGATCTGCACCATGAACCTGACCAACGCCACCGGCGCGATCCGCGAACTGTTCGACCTTGATCTCGAACAATTCAACGACCTCGTGGCCGAGGCGCCGATCGGTGCCGAAGGCGTGAGCATGTTGCCGTTCCTCAACGGTGAACGCGTCCCCGCCCTGCCCCATGCCACCGGCAGCCTGCACGGCCTGACCCTGAGCAACCTGACCCAGGCCAACCTGTGCCGTGCGGTGGTCGAAGGCACCACCTTCGGTTTGCGTTATGGACTGGATCTGTTGCGCCACAATGGTTTACAAAGCCGCAGCATTTGCCTGATCGGCGGCGGTTCGAAAAGTGCGGTGTGGCGGCAGATCGTTGCCGACATCATGAACACCCCGGTGATCTGCACCGAACACAGCGAAGCCGCAGCCCTTGGCGCGGCGATTCAGGCAGCGTGGTGCAAGTCATGGTCGAACGGCCACGAGGACACTTTGGCCGATCTGTGCCAGCGCTGCGTGAAACTCGATCTGCACAGTGAAACCCTGCCGGTTGCCGCCAATGTTGCGGCGTTCCAGCAGGCCTATGAACGCTATCAACAGCATGTCGCAACCCTATAAAGAGCAAACAATCATGTATTTGGTGTGTGGCGAAGCCCTGTTCGATTTCTTCAGCGAAGACGATGCCAGCGGTCTGGCGTCGAAGGTCAATTTCAAGGCGATTGCCGGCGGCTCGCCGTTCAACGTCGCCGTCGGTCTGCGCCGTTTGGGGGTGGACTCGGCGTTGTTTGCGGGGCTGTCCACCGACTATCTCGGGCGACGTCTGCAGCAGGTGCTGCAGGATGAAGGTGTGCGCCCGGACTTTCTGGTGGACTTCACGGCGCCGACGACTCTGGCGATGGTCGCGGTCGGTGCCAACGGTTCGCCGCATTACAGTTTTCGCGGCGAGGGCTGCGCCGATCGCCAGTTGAGCGTTGCGCATCTGCCGCAGCTCGGCGCTGAAGTGCGTGGTCTGCACATCGGCTCGTTCTCGCTGGTGGTGCAGCCGATTGCCGATACCCTGCTGACCCTTGCACAGCGTGAAAGCGGCAAGCGCCTGATCACCCTCGACCCCAACGTACGCCTGAACCCCGAGCCAAATATCGACCTGTGGCGCGAGCGCGTGGCGACCCTGGTGCAACTGGCCGACATGATCAAGGTCAGCGACGAAGACCTGAGCCTGTTGTATCCCGAGCAGGATCCACAACGGGTGATTGATGGCTGGCTGCAGCATCGCTGCCAGTTGGTGTTCCTGACCCGTGGCGGCGAAGGCGCCACCGTGTTCAGTCGCGCCCATGGTTCATGGTCAGTACCAGCGTGTTCGGTGAAGATCGCCGATACCGTCGGCGCCGGCGATACCTTTCAAGCGGCGCTGATTACCTGGTTGACCGAGCAAGAACTGGATTCTGTCGAAGGGGTTCAACAACTCAGCCGCGAGCAGATCGACGCGATGCTCAGGTTTGCCGTACAGGCGGCCGCCCTTACGTGCAGCAAGACCGGTCCGGATTTGCCCTATCGTCACCAGTTGAGCTGAGCGCGTAGACTGTCGGCCTTTTTGCGCGCATGGGGATGACGGTTTGATTTCGGGGCGGACGGCGGGACTTTTGATACTGGCGGGATTACTCAGCGGCTGCGGCACCTCGCCGCCGCGTTCGCCGGAAGACATCTGCGCAATCTTCCGCGAAAAAAGCGACTGGTACGACGCCGCGCAAGTCACGCAAAAGCGCTGGGGCGTGCCGATCCAGGTGCCCTTCGCGATCATATATCAGGAGTCCGGCTATCGCTACGACGCCAAGACGCCGCGCAAATACCTGTTGTGGGTGATCCCGTGGGGCCGAGTCACCACCGCGTCGGGCTACGCCCAGGCCAAGGATGAAGTCTGGTCCGACTACCAGAAAAGCACCGGCCGACACGGCGCCGACCGCGAAGACTTCGACGACGCCATCGACTTCGTCGGCTGGTACATGGACAAGACCACCTCGATCAACGGCGTGTACAAGTACGACGCCTACAACCAGTACCTCAACTACCACGAAGGCTGGGGCGGTTTCCGCAACAAGACCTACGCCAGCAAGGCCTGGCTGATGCCGACTGCGCGCAAAGTGCAGACGCGTTCCGACGTGTATGCGCGACAGTATGCCGGGTGCAAGGAAGACCTGAATCGTGGCTTCTGGAGCCGGTTCTGGCATTGGTTGTAGGGATGACTTTCGAGCCCAATCGCGAGCAGGCTCACTCCTACAAGGGATCGATGGCGAACACGCTATCCCCGTCTACCAAAATCCCTTTGTAGGAGTGAGCCTGCTCGCGATAGCGGTCATCCAGGCGCCATAGTTCTCAGGGTTACAACACCGAAAAGTTGTAACTCACAATCAACCGGGTCTCATCCACATCCCGGGCAAACTTTTCATAGTTGGTGCGGTAAGTCGCATTGCGCAGGCGCAGGCTGACATCCTTGAACGTGCCCGTCTGGATCACGTACTTCAACTCGCTGTCGCGTTCCCACTCTTTGCCTTCCTGATCGCTGCCCGGCACCTTGATGTGATCACCGTTGACATAGCGGGTCAGGAAGCTCAGGCCGTTGATGCCGATGGCCTTGAAGTCATAGTCATAACGCAGCTGCCAGGAGCGCTCCTGCGCCGCGGCGAAGTCGTTGACCTGCACATAGTTGACCAGATACGGATTGCTGCCATCGAGGTACGGCATCGAATTGTCGCCGTTCATGCGCTGCCAGCCGGCGCTGAAAGTGTGGCCGCTGATGCCGTACGAGAGCATGCCGCTCAAGGCGCGGTTGTCGATGGAGCCGGCCTTGGCATCACCGCTGTCGGCGCTTTTCAGCAAACGCAGATCGGCCTTCAGCACACCGTCACCCAGCGGTTGGTTGCCGAGCAAACCAATGAAGTGCTGACGATAGATGTCTTCCAGCTCGGCGTAGTGATACTGCGCGGTCAGGCGATCGTTGATCTTGTAGTCGAAGCCGTACATGTCGAAATGATCGGCGGTGGTGTTGCAGGCGTAGCGCTTGTTCTTGCAGTGCACGCGGATGTCTTGCGAATCAGTGGAATCGCGCGCGGTGTACTTGTCCAGACGCGCGGCCATGAAGGTCAGATCCTTCACTTCCTTAGAGGTCAGCATGGCGCCGTTGAACAGGGTCGGCAGCAAGCGGCCGTCGTTGTACTTGAGCAGTGGCAGATCCGGCAGCAACGCGCCGTACTTCAACACCGTGTCCGAGACCTTGACCTTGGCGGTCAGGCCCATTTTCGCGTACTGGCCCTTCGAGCCGCGCGGGTTCTCGCCGCTGGACGGCAGCAAGCCGCTGTTGCTGCGATCAGGGCTGGAATCGAGCTGAAAGCCGAGCATGCCCAGCGCATCGATGCCGAAGCCGACCGTGCCCTCGGTGTAACCCGACTGCAGATTGAGAATAAAGCCTTGCGCCGACTCTTCACGCTTGGAAGCGCCCTGATCGCTGGAGGTGTGCCCATCACGGAAATCGCGGTTGAAATACACCGTGCGCGATTCGATTTTCGCCGTGGTGTCTTCGAGAAAACCGCTGGCCTGAACCTGCGCGGCAAAACCGGCGCACAGCACAACGGCTCCGAAGCCAAACGACTGGCGCGGGGTGATAAGGGGAAATGGGGGACGCATGAAAAACTCCAACAGTACAGCGTTTGCGCGAGAGCGCAGTCAGCCAGAAAAATAGCTCCCGTCCCGGGTCAAAAACAGCCGGGAAGAAGTGGACACGCAGGGGTGAGTTGCAATGATGGCAGATGGCTTTGACGGTCTGAAGGCGACTTTAGTCTGAAACTGACTGGCGATTCTTCGGCCTGCGATGGGCTCAAACCGCGTGCTGCCCTGTGACTCACGGCAGCGAAGCCCCCGTTTTCATTGGGTGTAAACGCTGTCATAGGGGTTTTCCCTATACCCCACGGCCCCCGTCCCTACGGCATTTGCGCCTTGAACGAGGCGGTTTAATCCTCCATCATCCGTCACCTGCTTATTCAATGGACGGAATTCAAGGCATGCTGGACGCCAACGCTACCCACATTACCCTTACCCTCGAAGGCGCTTCCGCCGACCTGCAAGTGCTGAGCTTCACCGGTCGCGAAGCCCTCAACGAGCCTTTCCGTTTCGACCTCGAACTGGTCAGCGCCCGCCCCGACCTGAAACTCGAAGAGCTGCTGCACAAGCCCGGCGTCCTGACCTTCGGCGCCACCGGCGAAGGCAAGATTCATGGCTTGGTGTATCGTATCGAACAAGGCGATTCCGGCAAGACCCTGACCCGCTACAGCATCAGCCTGGTGCCGCAACTGGCCTATCTGCGGCACAACCATGACCAGCAGATTTTCCAGAACCTCACGGTGCCGAAGATCATCGCCCAAGTGCTGGAAGATCGCGGCATTCTGGCCGACGCCTACAGCTTCCAGCTCAACGCCGAGTATCCGCAGCGCGATTACTGCGTGCAGTACGACGAATCCGACCTGCATTTCATCCAGCGCCTGTGCGAAGAGGAAGGCATTCACTTCCACTTCCAGCACAGCAGCAGCGGGCACAAACTGGTGTTCGGCGACGATCAGACGGTGTTCCGCAAACTCAAGGCCGTGAGCTACCAGCAAGACTCCGGCATGAGCGCCGAAAAACCGGTGATCAAGCGCTTCAACCTGCGCCTGGAAACCCGCACCACCCGCGTCAGCCGCCGCGATTACGACTTCGAAAAACCGAAGATCCTGCCCGAAGGTGCAGTCAAATCCGAGTTCGCCCCGGATCTTGAGGACTACGATTACCCCGGTCGTTTCACCACCCGCGAGCGCGGCAAATTCCTCTCGACCCGCGCCCTGGAACGCCATCGCAGCGACTACAAACTCGCCGAAGGCAAAGGTGACGAACCAACCCTGACCAGCGGCCACTTCCTGACCCTGGCCGAACACCCGCGCGCTGAATGGAACGACCTGTGGTTGCTGCTGGAAGTCTTCCACGAAGGCAAACAACCGCAAGTGCTCGGTGAAAACGTCACCAGCGACGTCACCGACAACAAAAGCGATTTCCACCAGGGCTACCGCAACAGCTTCCTCGCCACCCCATGGGACGCGCACTACCGCCCTGCCCTCGAACACCCGAAACCCAAAGTCCTCGGCAGCCAGACCGCGGTCGTCACCGGCCCGGCCGGCGAAGAGATCCACTGCGACCAGTACGGCCGCATCAAAGTCCAGTTCCACTGGGACCGCGACGGCCAGTCCGACGACAAAACCACCTGCTGGCTACGCGTCGCCAGCGGCTGGGCCGGCGCGGCCTACGGCGGCATCGCCATCCCGCGCATCGGCATGGAAGTGCTCGTCACCTTCCTCGAAGGCGACCCCGACCAGCCACTCGTCACCGGCTGCCTGTACCACAAGGAAAACGTCGTCCCCTACGACCTGCCGGCAAACAAGACCCGCAGCACCTTCAAAACCCTCAGCTCCCCGGGCGGCAAGGGCTACAACGAGTTTCGGATTGAAGACAAAAAGGGTGTGGAGCAGATCTATATCCATGCGCAGCGCGATTGGGACGAGAACATCGAGCACGACCAGAAAATCCGCGTCGGCAATGAGCGGCATGACACGGTTGAGGCCAACACCCTGAGCGAATTCAAGGTTGAGGAGCACCGGATTACCCATCTGGATCGCATCAGCGAGATGCGCGCGGATGATCACCTGACGGTGGGCGTGACGCAGCATGTGAAGGTTGGTACGGCGCAGTTTGTCGAGGCCGGGACCGAGATTCACTATCACGCGGGTGAGAAAGTGGTGATCGAGGGTGGCATGGAGCTGACCGCCAAGGCGGGTGGGAGCTTTGTGAAGGTCGATGCCGGTGGAGTGACCATCAGTGGGGCTGAGGTGAAGGTGAATACCGGTGGTGCGCCGGGTGTGGGGACCGGGATCGGGATTTTGGTGCCGTTGATTCCGGGGTTGGCGGACAAGGATAGGTTCGGGAAGTTACTTGAGAGTGCCCCGCGCAGTCACAAAGCGAGGTATCTGCTTCAGGACGAGAAAACTGGAGAGCCTTTAGTAGGAAGCCCTTACACATTGAAGTTGGCCGACGGCACGCTGATTTCTGGCTACACAAACAAAGAAGGAAAAACTTTCCTGGCTCATAGTGCTGAACCGACCGAAGTAGAACTGTTAACACCAATTCGTAAGCCTGAGCCGGAAGAGCAACTGATAAGGGCAGGTGAAAGTGCGCCAAAGGAAATGATCCTGGACTTCAAAAACGCCAACTTGGAGGGCTGACACATGGCAATCATGCAACCACCTCAGACGCCGCAAGGATGCACAAGCACCAGTATTGAAGGTACGATCAAAGAGGCTCCACTGCCTAACCCTGACAATAAGCCTTATTTGATGGAGAAAGCGAACTATGCCTCGCGATTTCCAAAATTATCTATAAAGAAAGCCAAAGATGGTGGCGTCACAGGCTTGGAGCTTAAACAACTTGTTATGAGCGGATTGATTCGCGCAGACGAATACCGCTGGGATTTTCTTTGGGACTACAAAGCAGAAGTTTGCTTTGACATGGCATCCCTTCCTCCCAAACCATTTCTGAGTTCATCATGGGTTGGTAACGACACGAATCCTGATCCTTTGAGGCGGCACACTCTATTTCCCTTTCCGAAAGGATCAGTGAAAGGACTATTACGGCGCCCGGACGTCATAATCGTCAAAAGTCGCAGCCTGCGCTGGCCCGGACGAGCCGGAGTAGACCATCAAGGCGTTCAACACCCAGATAATCTGGCAAGACTTGTAGAGGTGAAATTTCCCGGAGATGTTCTTGGTCTGGCTCAGCGTGAAGCCTATCTAGACATAGCAGGCGACTCTAATCGTTTCTCGGTCTTGGAAATAAATGATTGTCGTGATGACGGTGAACGTGAACGCGATAGACAATACAATAAAGAACATAAACCGACCGGAGAGTTTAATCCTCTACAATGGCCGGTTTTACTACCACCTGCAGATGGACCAAGACAAGCACCTCGACCGGCTCCTGTTCCGGTGCCGGCGTACGGTCCGACAGCTACCCCCAAACCCGCACATGTTGAGAGTTGGACCCAGCAGGTACAAGAGGCTGTAGATGGACTACTGGAACAGGGAGCTAAAGGCATTCGTACGCTTTCGAATGAGGTTCAACAACACCTGGAAGATGCTGCCATCTGGCTTGGAGTTAAAGGGCAATGGATTAGACGCGAGTCTAAAAAAGCTTGGGAGTGGGTCAGTGAAACGGGCGCTCAAATCATTAGTTGGACGGATGAACAACTTCGCGCTGCGTGGAAAGAGATTCAGCATTACACAGATCTGACCCTTGAAAAGCTAAAAGAAATTGACTGGATGCAAGTATTGATTGGTGTCGGAACCATTGTAGCCACGGTGGTCGTTGCCTTCGCCATTGGGACCGCACTCGTAGCAGCAGGGGTTCCTGCTGCAATAGTTGCCGCCATACTGGTTATCGTCCGATTAGCACAAGTGTCTTGGGCCTTGTTAGCGAGTATTTTGGGTGGCGCGGCCGTGACTGCAGCGGTGTCTGCCGGATAAACAGAGAAAACTATGAACACATTGGAAAAACTGACTGAGCGAGCTCCTGACCTGATGTTTGAGTTACCGGATGGTACTCCGGTTGTCAGATTAGGATTGATCGTCACCCTATACTTCAAAGAAGGCTATACGCTGCAAAGCAAACAGGCCGTCATGCAGTGTTTCGCAAGATTCAAAGAGGAATTTGGTCAGCATCTTAAAGGTCAGTTTGATGATCGATATAAAAAGCTTACTGATGCGAGCTTCAATAAAAAAGTCTCTAAAATCCTCGAGACGGGTCCAAATGAGCAGTACGAATGGCACATCAGTAGCGCTGCGACGGCTAACGAAGCCGGCGAGTATAACCTGTCTGCACTGAATTCTTTTGAAGTTCATGGCGATCAAAAACGCTCATTTATCAAAATGACATTGCCATGGAGCATACTGCAAGCTCCCGACGGAGCTGCACGCTATCGAGACTGGATCGTTTACCTAGCCGACAAAGTCAAGGCTGAGCATGGATATGGTGGACTATCCAGCATCTTGCCCTTTGACTTCGATAGCTATATGCCCATGGAGTACCAGTTAGCTCAGCAATACACTGGCCTTGAAGTTGACTCTTTGGTGACAAATTTCAAACGAGAACTGCTTGACCATATTAAAGGAGTAAATTGGTATACCGTCGTAGGCAATCGATTAGCGGAACAGTTGGGCGGTATAGATGCGATAAGTCATTCGTTTAGCGGTCGTGGCGACGTAGAAGTAATGAAATATCAATATGGTTTGATTGTTCGCGCCGGTGAACTTCCCGATCTAGGCCCTATTAATGAGCCATTGCCGACGGCGTATGTCGCAGTAAATCGCGTTTTTAAACCACTGCGCATCCCCACACCTAATCAATTGCATACATATACTCCTTATGGAAATTGTTTCGAAGAAGACAGCACTGTACGTTGGTACGCTCGGTTCGATCAGGACGACAGCTTTTCTAAATCACCCGCTAGGCTTGAGGCAGGTCAACCTTGCAGTGTTGCCGGTTACTGGTTCACCCCTGCACAAAAAGATTCTCGTCGACACTTCAATCAGGGAGAAATTTTACCGAGCTTCAGCGGCTCGAGTTGGGGCGATACTCTTTGGTATTGGTCAGGCGAAGAATAAGTAACCTAGCTACTTACTCAGCGCCAACTTTCAGGCGCTGAGTATGCAAGGAAAACATTTAAAGCGAGCAGCAGGCTTTAAATCAGCGCCACCAGTTAAGAAAAACGGAATTCAAGGCATGCTGGACGCCAACGCTACCCACATTACCCTTACCCTCGAAGGCGCCTCCGCCGACCTGCAAGTGCTCAGCTTCACTGGTCGCGAAGCCCTCAACGAGCCTTTCCGTTTCGACCTCGAACTGGTCAGCGCCCGCCCCGACCTGAAACTCGAAGAGCTGCTGCACAAGCCCGGCGTCCTGACCTTCGGCGCCACCGGCGAAGGCCAGATCCACGGCCTGGTGTACCGCATCGAGCAAGGCGATTCCGGCAAGACCCTGACCCGCTACAGCATCAGCCTGGTGCCGCAACTGGCCTATCTGCGGCACAACCATGACCAGCAGATTTTCCAGAACCTCACGGTGCCAAAGATCATCGCTCAGGTCCTCGAAGATCGCGGCATCCTCGCCGACGCCTACAGCTTCCAGCTCAATGCCGAGTACCCGCAGCGCGACTACTGCGTGCAGTACGACGAGTCCGACCTGCACTTCATCCAGCGCCTGTGCGAAGAGGAAGGCATTCACTTCCACTTCCAGCACAGCAGCAGCGGGCACAAACTGGTGTTCGGTGACGATCAGACGGTGTTCCGCAAACTCAAGGCCGTGAGCTACCAGCAAGACTCCGGCATGAGCGCCGACAAACCGGTGATCAAGCGCTTCAACCTGCGCCTGGAAACCCGCACCACCCGCGTCAGCCGCCGCGATTACGACTTCGAAAAACCGAAGATCCTGCCCGAAGGCGCAGTCAAATCCGAGTTCGCCCCGGATCTTGAGGACTACGATTACCCCGGTCGTTTCACCACCCGCGAGCGCGGCAAATTCCTCTCGACCCGCGCCCTGGAGCGCCATCGCAGCGACTACAAACTCGCCGAAGGCAAAGGTGACGAACCGACCCTGACCAGCGGCCATTTCCTGACCCTGGCCGAACACCCGCGCGCTGAATGGAACGACTTGTGGCTGCTGCTGGAAGTCTTCCACGAAGGCAAACAACCGCAAGTGCTCGGTGAAAACGTCACCAGCGACGTCACCGACAACAAAAGCGATTTCCACCAGGGATACCGCAACAGCTTCCTCGCCACCCCGTGGGACGCGCACTACCGCCCTGCCCTCGAACACCCGAAACCGAAAGTCCTCGGCAGCCAGACCGCGGTCGTCACCGGCCCGGCCGGCGAAGAGATCCACTGCGACCAGTACGGCCGCATCAAAGTCCAGTTCCACTGGGACCGCGACGGCCAGTCCGACGACAAAACCACCTGCTGGCTGCGCGTCGCCAGCGGCTGGGCCGGCGCCGCCTACGGCGGCATCGCCATCCCGCGCATCGGCATGGAAGTCCTCGTCACCTTCCTCGAAGGCGACCCCGACCAGCCACTCGTCACCGGCTGCCTGTACCACAAGGAAAACGTCGTCCCCTACGACCTGCCGGCAAACAAGACCCGCAGCACCTTCAAAACCCTCAGCTCCCCGGGCGGCAAGGGCTACAACGAGTTTCGTATCGAAGACAAAAAGGGTGTCGAACAGATCTACATCCATGCCCAGCGCGATTGGGACGAGAACATCGAGCACGACCAGAAGATCCGCGTGGGCAATGAGCGGCATGACACGGTTGAGGCCAACACCCTGAGCGAGTTCAAGGTTGAAGAACACCGGATTACCCATCTGGATCGCATCAGCGAGATGCGCGCGGACGATCACCTGACGGTGGGCGTGACGCAGCATGTGAAGGTCGGTACGGCGCAATTTGTCGAGGCCGGGACCGAGATTCACTATCACGCGGGTGAGAAAGTGGTGATCGAGGGTGGCATGGAGCTGACCGCCAAGGCGGGTGGGAGCTTTGTGAAGGTGGATGCCGGTGGTGTGACCATCAGCGGGGCTGAGGTGAAGGTCAATACCGGTGGTGCGCCGGGTGTGGGGACCGGGATTGGGATTCTGGAACCTGTCATACCGTGGGCCGCAGCGAAAGACAAAGCAGGTGCCCTGCTCGTCCCGGCCGCCGCACAAATGGCCTTGGCCAAAGCCGCTCGCGCGGCCGGCGACATACGTTGCCCGATCTGCGAAGCCTGCCGCGAAGGCAAATGCGATCTGGGAGCCACAGCATGAGCGAAGTACTCAACAACTGGCTAGGCGAACAGTCCAGACTCAATCGCGTGCTGATTCTGGCACTGGACAGCCTCGCCGATCCCAATCCGGTCACCTCGCTGTACAGCGCTGGCGTCATGCAACGCTCGGTACAACTTTACCGCCGTACCGAATACGCGCAGTTCGCCGCCATCAGCCCATGGCTGACCGAATTACAGAACCCGGGCAACGATGCGTTCCGCAGACTGCTCGATGACCCACAGCGCAACTGGGGCTGGATCGGCAGCATGGACAAGGCTGATCTCGACAGCCTTACTCAGCACTGGATTGCCCGTATGGTCATCGACGAAGACGGCGAGCGCTCGCTGTTCCGTTTTCAAGACAACCGGGTTCTGGCCCGCTGCCTGGGCAACATGAAAGAGACCGAATGGCCGCTGCTGCTCGGGCCAATCAGCAGCGTGCTGTATTGGGACCAGGATCAATGGAAAAGTGCAGATAACAGTAGGTCTGGGATGCATCCGGTACCGAATCCGGCGCCATGGCTCCGCACTCCGGAATCAGGCGAGCAAGCCAGAAGCATCCTGCGAGACAACCTCAAGCGCTGGTTGCTGACCTATCACGTCGATGCGGCTGCCACACTGGCCGAAACCCGAGTTGTCAGTGAATGGCTTGAGGAGCAAATGGACTTGCTTGAGGCTTGGGACTGGCGGACCGAAGAACAACGTCAGTTGATGCTGAGCCTGCGCCTATCGCCACAATGCGAAGCTGATATCGCGTGGGAACCCCTTTCGGGGGAGACGCCCGAAGTACATTTTGCGCGTTGTCAGCGAGTGTTCAGTAATCCAAAAGCAGGCGTCCTGGCTTGAGAATCAGTCTTTGCCCTGCGTTGGCAGTGCTACCGGCACTGGCCGGATGCAGCTTCGCGCAACAGATTGCCGAAAGCAGCGTGAGTTACTACTCAAGCGACCATTTCACCTTGGTCGCCACCGTACCGGCTAATTTCGGTTTCACCTCTAAAGCACACTACTACCCAAAACCGGGCCAGACCTGCGAGGTCTACAGCTCCGGACTCGGCGGTTACGTCACCCGTCAACAGCAGAAGTCCAATACGGTTGAAGCAAAAGCGGAAGCGCAGACTGCGTCTACGGATATACCGCTGGAATATCACATTGCGGGGTGTTCGATGGAGCTTGGCAGGGTTAGTTATGAGGTGAGCGGGAGGTATGGTGCAGGATCTTTAGACCGCGATTATGATCAGGCTGGTGGCTTATCTATTAGGACGTCTACAGTAGACAGTCGCTCAGAAAGAATACCAAGCACCATAGAGCAGAGAGGCTTGTGCTCCTGGTTGTTCCAGATCAGTAAATCCGAGGCCAAGTTAGGAGAAATAGAAAAGCTTTTGTCATGCCATGCAACCGATGACAACTGGTCGTTGAAAAAAACGAAATATGAAACGAGGAAGCCAGGTGGCTATGTCGCAATAAATAGACTTGCCAACACAACTGTAAAGATTGAGTTTCGTCTTTCCAATGAAGAGCAACCTTCAATTGGCGATACATGGATAAAATTTCCTGGCGGGTGGAAACCATGCCTTGGAAAGGGCCCAAATGACCCTTTCGGATTTTGTCGTGGCAACAAAGACTTTAAAACTTTCAAAATGAATGGTCGTGTATGCACCGCTTATCCCAACTGCGCGGAACAGGGAGTAGTTAATGAATAACCGAAATTTCTCACGCAGTGTCCGAACTGTGTTTTTCCTTGTTCTGCCATTGATAGGCGCATGCAGTTTTGCCGGTCAGATGGCGAAGAGCTCAGTAGAAGGTGTTACGAGCCACTACAGCAATGATCACTTCACATTAGTTGCGACCATTCCTGCGAATTTTGGTTTTACATCGAAAGCCAAATACTCTCCTAAAGATGGTGAAAAATGCGATGTCTACAGCCCCGGCCTTGGTGGAAATGTGACACGCCAACAACAAAAATCTAATACGACTGAGGCAAAGCAAGTTGAGCAGACAGTATCTACGGATATTCCGCTTGAATATAATATCGCGGACTGTTCGATGGAGCTTACAAGCGTTAGCTATGAGTTAAGCGGTAGATACGGCCCAGGCTCCTTGGATCGCGACATGGAGTTAGCAGGTGGGCTTTCAGTTGCAGATAAGGTCTCCATCACAAAAGAGTCGGCCCCTAGCGTTATAGAGCAACGCGGAATCTGCACTTGGTACTTCCAGATAAGCACATCAAAAATTAAAAAAGGCGAAATTGAAAAAATCCTTTCCTGTGAAGCAACAGGCCCTGAGTGGGAAATGACGCACGATCGCTTTAAACGTCGCAAGCCTGGTGGCGTAATCGCAAGAGGCGATATATCGAACAAGTCAGTCCACGTAGAGTTCAAATTATCCCCACTAGAAGAACCATACTATCAAAATTACTGGATCAAGCTCCCAGGTGGCTGGAAGCCATGTACTGGACGCTGGAACTCTAGTCGAGAAGAACTATGTACTTCGCCCCCTCAATTTAGAACTTTCAAACTGAATGGACGCGATTGCTCCGTGTATCCCGGGTGTAATGAATAAGGATTTTTATGCAGAGCCAAGAAAAATCACTGCTTTCTGATCAAGGGCGCACATGCCCGTTGCGGGGGGGCTGGATAAGTTTCCGTTTAGTAGACGAGTTCGGAGAAGCCACGCCTTATGCAGGCCTCAGCTATGTATTGACTGACTCTGAAGGTACAAGATACGAAGGGGTCTTGGACGGAGAGGCTTATGCTCGATTAACAGGGACTTACAGCGGACCGCTGATATTGACACTATCCGCTCCATACAAGGGTGGAGAAAAGATCTATGCCGATCTGTCAAACCGGAAAGATTACCCATTGCCGATAACAGAGCTGCAAGCTGCCGCAGAGCAAACACTACGACGACCAATTGGTAGCACCAGCAAAACGGGTGCATACCGTGCCTCGGCAGAAAAAGGCGAGTTTCACAACGTTGAAGTTCGTGACTTTGTTGAATTCAGCAAACATTTGCCCCCTGCTGCAAAGCTTTCAAATCCTGTGCCAGCAGGTTGCGCCAAACTCGCCCGTGATTTCGCCGGAGACAAAGTTCCGAGTTTTGGTGTAGGCCTGCTACCAGAAAAACACTATGTCCTCGAAGTTCGCGCCTTGCGCGCGTTCAGGCCGCTTCTGTCGCTGGCGCCGGAATTCAGTGCGTTGAACCTTTATCAACTGTCTCTGCTCGCCACGCTCAGTTACGGCGCTTTCGGTCAGACACCTGAGAAAGCTGATGCGGCCCCGAAAAAAGATTTTGCGTTCACCTATCCCTCGCGTGGCACCATTGGTCATGTACTGAATACTTGCCTTGCGTGTTTCGAAGAGCCGTCGAGTTACGCGGACTCCAAGAAACCATCGTTTCCACTCGTAGAAGATGTGCCCTACTCCAAGCGCCTGGAAATCGTCCCCTTCGATCCAGAACTTTACCCGCAGAATGACTCATCCTCTGGTGAAGAACTGGAAACCCCCTCAGACGTGCATTTTTTCAATGATTTGAGACAAGGTGCAGCGGACTGGAAAAATACCGACACCCAGGCCTATGCCACCCACGATGACCGGATCATCCTTATCGGTGTACGGGGTACGGCCGAAGGCTGGGACGGCTGGCGAGATGCCGATGCCAAACAGGTACCGATTGAGGGCGGAACCGGTAAGGCGCATCAAGGCTTTTATGAAGCGTTCATGGCGTTGCGGCCATTTATCGAACGCTACATTCTTCGCTTCCGCACCGACCAGAAAATCATCGTCTGCGGCCATAGTCTGGGCGGCGCCATTTCCTTGCTGCTTTCGGAATGGCTCCATCGTGAGATTACCAGCGACGTAATCCTCTACACCTTCGGCTCACCGCGTGCTGGCGACAAAGACTTCGTCGAATCCGCCAGCGGCCTGGTTCATCACCGGATCGTCAATCAGAACGACCCTGTGCCGAGCGTACCCGCCGGCTGGATGGATACCAAAAAGCCGATCTGGATCACCGGCCTTGCGGCAACTGTCTCGGGCGTTTTGACGCCAGCCGCCGGGGGACTGGTGTTTGCGGCCGGCTTGACGCGTTTTGGCGGCAAGCCTTATTGGCATCATGGCGAGCAGCGCTACTTCATGCCACTGCGCCTGCCCGGTCGAGAGGTCTCGTCTGTCCTTTGGACACCCGGTTGCGAAGGCTACGAAGAAGCAGCCATGGCCAAGTGCGTTGCTCAGTTGAAGAACAACGACACACCGGATCGCAAGCAATTCCTGGTTCAGGCGGCCAACGGTGCCGATCACAAGATGCTCGACGGTTATATTCCGGCATGCTGGGCATCGTTACGCCGCTGGCAGGATACAGAGAAAACCGGCGGCTACATCGTCAGCAAAACCGAATCCGACCGTTTGAAGCTGGAGGTGGAAACCTACCGCACACAACTGCAGCAATGGCAAAGCGAGGCGGATAAGGAATTCCCCGGCGGCACTATTGAAAGCCGCCCTCAAGATCGCGCCACCGCATTCCAGCGCCGCTCGACGATGTCCGACCTTCAGGAGCGCCAGACGGCAATCAGGCAAGCACTAAAACATAACCAAAAGGAACTGAAAGCGCTTGAAGAAACACTCCTGACGATCACACGCTTGAGCTCTACAAAGCTGACATTGGCTGAAATCTACGGCGATTGCACGGCACTGCCGGAGCTGCAAAAGCATATCGATCGTTGGGCTGAGCATCGTGAGAATCAGGAGTCGGTACGTTTGGCACAAATTCCGCGATCCACCGCGACAAGCATGGCTTGAGGCGGCATCACGATAATGGTCTGATGCAAACGGCCTATGCATTTGGAGGGAAATCTCGTCTGACTTCCCTCCAAACCTGATTCTAGAATTTCAAACCGGCGCCTTCCAATCCAGCATCTGCTGCTGCGCCACCTGCAGCAAATCATTGCCATCCTGCGCCAGCAGGTACAGCGCATGGGTAATGTGTGGAATGTCCTGAACATCACCATGGCGGAAGCACATGCAATGCAGGGTTTCGAGCAGGTCGCTGCAGGCGCGGATGCGCTGGACGGCGGACTCGAGGATGTCTTGGGGGTTGGCGTGGGTGTCGATGACCATTGGCGCGCTGTCGGTGACGCCACTGTTGAGCGGGTGATAGCGGTTTGGGAGCGAGTTTAGTCTTGGCATTTTGATTACTCGATATTTTAGAAAGTAACCGCCAGTACCGTGACCAAACAGTGGGAGGCGGCCGCATGCAGGATTGGTCAACTGAGACAACGCCAAAACTCAGCTCGCCCGAAGGCGCCCTGCACACAGCCGCCATAACAGCGCACTGCAAAGACATAGAAGTCCGCAGCGCAAATGATGGCACATCTGCAATGGTGTCGTGCTCAGGTGACCAAACCCGAATCGCTGATTTTGCAGCGACGCCAAACCATACCCGCCCCGTTCCCGCCGCCGAAAGCAGACAAAGCATCCATCCTTGTAGGAATCGGCACCGCATTCCCGAGAAATCATCCCTCTGCCAGACAGCCGGCGTTCAGCCAGGTTAACCATCGCTTAACGCCGCAGTCCAAGACTGTACTGAACCGCACACCTCAGCCCTGGCTGACGCCGAGTGCGGCAAGTTCGGCCGAGATGCGCCGAACGCTCATTCCGTCGCACGGGAGTCTGATTCATGAACATTCGCACGCTACTGCTCACCTCCGCCCTCGCCTGCACCGCGTTCGCCGGGCTGGCTCAGGCCAATGACACCACCGCTAACACCAAGCCCGTTCCCTATCAGTACGGTATGCCGTTGCATGTGAACAAAGTGATCTCCATGACCGAGCAGCCCACGCGCCAGTGCAAAGTCGTGAGCGCTGATATGAAGTACATCGACAATGCCGGCAAACCCGAGGAAATCACCTACCGAAAAATGTCTGACGCCTGCAGCGAGCAAAACTGACAGAAGGCTCTGATTTGCGGCTTTGCGGTAGGCGGTGAAGGGTTCGCGGGTTATGCTCGGGGTCACTTCTCACTGCCGCAAGGACTCGCCATGCAGTTGTCGTTTCGCACGTTGTCGATCATCACTGCTTCGTTGTGTTTTGTACTGGCGCTCGTCTGGGGCTTTTTCCCGCAGGTGTTGCTGGCGATCTGGAGCATTGAGTATTCGAGCGCTGCAGGGTTTGTTGCGCGGCGCAGTGCGGTGCTGTTTGCAGCGTTGGGGGTGATGTTTTATCTGGTGCGCAGCGCGCCGCCGTCGCTGGGTCGCAATGCCCTGAGCAACGGGTTTATCGTCGGTTGTTTTGGTCTGGCGGTACTGGGTTTTGGCGAATGGCTGAACGGCCATGCCGGCCCCGGGATTCTGCTAGCGGTGCTGGTCGAGTTCGCGCTGGGCCTTGGCTTTGTGCAGGCCCGGCGCGTGACGGTCGAACTGGGTGAAACGGTGAGTTAAAGCGCTCTGGAGCGAGGACTGTAATGCTGTGGCGTGGTTTGTTGCGCCAGATCCGAGCGCAGGCCGGCAATCAGTTCGTTGATCTCGCGACAGCCATTGAGGTGGCTGGCGTCGATACCACTGACGTGCAGATCAACCTGGTCAGTCTGGTGGTCGCCGAAGACCTTGACGGTCATCGACAGGTCTGGCGACAGCGTGCACTGGCAGCGTTTAGGCAGAAAACTGCTTTCGATGATATTGCGTAGTTCCAAGGCAGACAGAAACATGATGAACATCTCCTTATTGATGAAACTGCCAATCAACTCTTCACGTTGACCGCTTTTGCTGCCCCTGCACGGGTGTGTCCCCGCTGATTCCCTGGTGCGGCAAACGGTTGTACTGCGAAATGCCCATTGGAGTGTAGGCGCCCGAAGCCGGTGCGCTGCACCAAAGCGACGCATAAAACGTGCCTTTCATCGGGTCATTTCGACCCTCATGAAATCAAGCACTTGGCACGGTGGCCAGCAGTTGGCCAGTTGCAAAATGCAAGATTGACCTTCCTGAGCACTGCAATTTGCAAGTCGACGCCGGTTTGCATTCATCGCTGATGACAGTGAGAATGCCCGACATCCACCCTACACCCGCCAGGAGGCTTTCATGGGTTCTTTACGCGCTCGCGCGACAATCGGTCTGCTCGTTGCCGGCCTCTCTACACTCGCCCACGCGGCCAAACTCGAAGATGTCGCGCCGTATCCCAAGGCGGAAAACGGCTTTAGCCGCCAAGTCATCTACCTGCCCAAACAGGATCAGGAAGAGAACTTCCAGGTTGAAGTCCTCGCCGGCAAAACCCTGGAAGTCGACTGCAATCGCCAGCGTCTGGGCGGCGCTCTGGACGAGAAAAACCTCGAAGGCTGGGGCTATCCCTTCTACCGCCTGGAAAAAGTCATTGGCCCGATGAGCACGCTGATGGCCTGCCCACCCGGCACCGCGAAGAAACGCGCCTTTGTCCCGGTTGTCGGTGACGGCTTCATGCTGCGCTACAACAGCAAGCTGCCACTGGTGATCTACGCACCGAAAGATGTCGAGGTGCGCTATCGCATCTGGTCGGCTTCGAACAAGGTCGGCACCGCCATCGTGGAATGATCTGAACAGGGAGCACCAAACGTGATTACCTGCCATGTGCGATACGTGATCGATCCGTACCAACTGACCGAGTTCGAGGCCTACGCCAAGGCCTGGCTGGGCATCGTCGAGCGCTTGGGCGGCACGCATCACGGCTATTTCCTGCCCTCCGAGGGCGCGAGCAATATCGCTTATTGCCTGTTCAGCTTTCCTTCGCTGGCCGATTACGAAAGCTACCGGCACATCGCGCTGACCGACCCGGAAAGCACGGCGCTGGTGGAATCACTGGTGCAGAAGAAATTCATCGTCAGCTACGAGCGCAGTTTCCTGCGCCCACTGCTGCCCTGAGCGTTATCACGCCGGGACGCCGCCGCACACCGCGGCGCGCTCGGCGACGTGGCGCAGGCTGTCGAAGTTGATATTGGCGCCGGAGTCGATCGCGACGAAAGTCTGCTCGCGAACTCCGCTGCGCGCCACGTATTGCTTGATGCCGGCCATCGCCAATGCCCCGGAAGGCTCGGTGATCGAGCGGGTATCGTCGTAGATATTCTTGATCGCCGCACAGAGTTCGTCATTGCTGACGGTGACTACCTCGTCCACACAAAACCGGCACACCTCAAAACCATAAGCGCCGATCTGCGCCACCGCCACGCCATCGGCGAACGTTCCGACACTGGGCAACACAACGCGCGCATCCGCTTGCAGCGCCGCCTTCAGGCAGGCCGAATGCTCCGATTCGACACCGATGATCCGTACCTCCGGTCGCAGGTATTTGACGTACGCCGCGATGCCGGCGATCAGGCCGCCCCCACCGACCGGAACGAAGATCGCATCCAGCGAGCCCTGATGCTGACGGAGGATTTCCATGGCCACCGTACCTTGGCCGGCGATCACGTCCGGATCGTCGAATGGAGAGACAAAGGTGCGCCCGGTTTGCTCTGCCAGTTGCAGCGCATGGGCCAGGGCAAACGGAAAACTCTCGCCGTGCAGCAGCGCCTCGGCACCCCGACTTCGTACCCCAAGCACCTTGAGTTCCGGCGTGGTCGAGGGCATGACGATGGTCGCCGCGATTCCCAGCTCCCGCGCCGCCAGCGCTACGCCTTGGGCATGATTGCCCGCCGAAGCGGTGATCACCCCGCGCGATTTCTGCGCATCGCTCAGTTGCACCAGCTTGTTGTAGGCGCCACGAATCTTGAAGGAGAACGTCGGTTGCAGGTCTTCGCGCTTCAGCAGGATCCGGTTGCCCAGCGCTTCGGACAGCGCCGGTGCCGCTTGCAACGGCGTACGCACGGCAATGTCGTAGACCGGCGCGGCGAGGATCTTTTTCACATACTGCTCAAGCAGGGCTTGCTGGTCGGGGCTGTATTTCATCGTCATCTCCGGGCGCTCTGCGTAGGAGCTGCCGAAGGCTGCGATCTCTTGATCTTGTTTTTTATTCGAGTAAAACAAAGTCAAAAGATCGCAGCCTTCGGCAGCTCCTACAGGGAGCCATCGTTGTTAAAACCCCGGAGACAGAAAATGAAAACCCGCCTCTAGGGCGGGTTGGGTGCTGCAGTCGTGAGCTAGCCCGCCAAATGAGGAATGGCGGTAATAATGCTTGGCTGGCAGCGCAATACGGTGGAAGTCATGAGCCTGAAATTAGCCCGGCGGCGGCCGGCGAGTCAATGGCTTATTTGCGGACGCCAAGGTAGGCTGGCGATTCTGCTCATCACCCCAAGGAAGGAATGCATGATGTCTGTCGCCCTGCCCCTCACTGCGTTGATCGCGTTTACCGGCTACACCGTATTGGTGATGCTCCAGGCCGAACAGTCGTTGATCGACTTCGGCATCAGCCTGATGTCGCGTCCTGACACGGCGCAGGTGGTGATCGATCTGTATCTGTTGGCGACGCTGGCCGGGGTGTGGATGGTCAAGGATGCGCGCTCGCGAGGGATGTCGATCTGGTCAGTGGTGCCGTATTTGTTGCTGACGGCGGTGTTTGTGTCGATCGGGCCGTTGTTGTATCTGGTGGTGCGTGGGGTTCGGGAGCGCGGGAAGGTCGCGACGGCGAACCCGGCGAGCTGATCCGGTTTTCCGGTATTGCTGAATACGCCATCGCGAGCAGGCTCACTCCTACAGAGAAACGCTTGGCAAATTGTAGGAGTGAGCCTGCTCGCGATGGCGTCGGCCAAGTCACCACTGATTATTTGGCCAACCGCCGCAACCCGAACAACATTCCCCCCGCCCCCAACAACATCACCAGCAGAAACACCGGATAGGAAATCCACCACGGCGTACCCGCCGTCATCATGCTGAATTCCGACATCCCGCCAATGCTCGCAATCAGGTTCAACGGCAGAAACACCACGTTGATCAACGTCAGTTTGCGCAGCAGGTTGTTCATGCTGTTGTTCATCAAGTTGCCACGCGCATCAATCAATCCGGAGAACACCGTGGAGTAGATCTCCGCCTGCTTGTAGCACTGGTTATTCTCGATGATCAGGTCGTCAATCAGCCCGATCGCTTCACCGCCGAAATGCTGCTTTTCCGCATGATTGCGCAGCCGCGTCAGCACCGCGCCGTTGCTGTGCAGGGCATTGATGTAATAGATCAGGCTTTCGCTGAGGTTGAACATCTGCACCAGATGCTGGTTCTGCATCGAGGCGTTGAACTTCTGTTGAAGCTCGCGGGCCACCAGTTTGATCACCTTGAGGTGGCCAAGGTAATGGTGGATGTTGTTGAACAGCAGATCGAGCAACACATCCAGCGGTGCGTTGAGCGGCTGCCGTGTGCCGATGCCGTGCAGCGGCGTGTTGTCGGTGGCGATCACCAGCAGTTGCCCGGGCGCAAACAGCAGGCCGCAAGACGACACTTCAAACGCCAGGCTGCCACCGCCGGAATAGTTTTCCGGGCGCTTCCAGATCAGAAACAAATGATCAGGGTGAAACTCGATTCGCGAGACTTCGTCCGGGTCCAGCGCCGAGGCCAGCGCGTGTTCGTCGACCTTGTAGTGGCTGTGGAGCAAATCACGCTCGGCGGCATCGGGATTACTGAACAGCATCACCTCGGCGTCCAGCCGCTCGACCCGCTGTAACGCGCCATGACTCAATGCGAAACTGCTGATCATCGGCGCGTCACCAGGCCTGGCCGCGACGCTTGAGTTCCAGCCGTCGCACGAACTCCTCCAGCACCAGTGAATACAGATCGTCCTGCAAGTAGGCATCTTCGATGCCGGCGTCGAGGTTCGGGTTGTCGTTGACCTCAATTACCACCACTTTGTCGCCGGCCTGTTTCAGATCCACACCGTAAAGGCCATCACCGATCAGGTTGGCTGTTTTTACCGCCAGATCCACCACCGCTCGCGGCGCCTCGTGAACGGCCAGGGTACGGCACTCGCCGTTGATGTCCTGGCCCTTGGCTTTGTGGTTGTAGATTTGCCAATGGCCTTTGGACATGAAGTACTGACAAGCGAAGATCGGTTTGCGGTTGAGCACGCCGATGCGCCAGTCGTACTCGGTATAGAAAAACTCCTGAGCCAATAGCAATACCGAATGTTCGAACAGTTCAGCGGTGGCCTCCAGCAACGCCTGCTGACTTTCGACCTTGATCACTCCGCGAGAAAAACAACCGTCAGGGATCTTCAGCACCAGCGGAAAACCGAGGCGTTCGCCGACCCGTTCGAAGTCTTCCGGTCGTTCCTTGTAGAGAATTTCCGTGGCGGGCATGCCCAGTTGATGGCTGTTGAGCAGGTCGGTCAGGTAGACCTTGTTGGTGCAGCGCAGGATCGACGTCGGATCATCCATGACCACCAGTCCTTCGCTTTCAGCCTTCTTGGCAAAACGATAGGTGTGGTTGTCGACGCTGGTGGTCTCGCGAATCAACAAGCCGTCGTACTCGGCGATCCGCGCGTAGTCCTTGCGCTCGATCAGTTCGACGTCGATGCCCATGCGTTTGCCTACCCGGACGAAATTCTCCAGTGCCTTGGCGTTGGATGGCGGCAAGGCCTCCTGCGGATCGTGCAGGATCGCCAGGTCGTAACGCGCCACTTGTGGCGAGCGTGGCGCCCGCCAGACTTTACGGCTGAAGCCGTCCAGCGCATTGGCGAACTGATCTTCCTGATCGTCGCGCAACTTGTGCAGCGCGCCGGACTTTATACCCTCGATGTGCCAACCGTTAGTGCGACGAAACTCAACTAACAGAATCGGACACGGAAACACTTCAAACAATTGCCGGGCCAGATCCTGCAGCGGCTCGATATGCGTCTTGCCGAAGTAAAGTGTCAGGGTGAAACCTTCGGTATCGCTGTACAGATGATGGCTGAGGGCTTTTTCCAGGGTTTTATCGAGGTCGTCCAGCGCCAGGCCGTAAAGCGATTTTTTCGTCAGTTCGCTGATCGTGCGCACCGATGGAATCACCTTATGGCCGCGGGCTTCTGCCAGCAGCGAGCAATAGTAACCGTGCCCCAGGTACTTGTAGCTGCGGCACAGGTTAATCACCTGCACCCGTTTGCCAGGTTCGCTGTCACGGGTTTGCTCGAGGTATTCCTGAGCCGTGACGATGTCCTCGCTGGGAAAGTACGAGGCCCAGTCTTCCTTGCGTTCGACGATAATCAACACTTGACTGGAAGTTCTGATGACTGAATTTAAAAAAGTTGCCGTCGGCAAACTTTGCTCGGATACTTCGCGCCAATGACCCTGTACCGCTGACATAGAGATTGATCCGTTGGAGAACAAGACCATTTCTATTAAGCACGAAGTTTTTCGAAAGTCCCGTTTCGTTACGCAACTTTTACGGTGGTCATATGAGTGCTGTTTTTCGTTTGGCGGTAGTTGAAGATCTGCCAGCGTTGCTGGCCCTGGAAATGCAATGTTTCACCACCGACCGGCTCACCAGCCGCAGCTTTCAATGGATGATCACCCGCGCCCATGCGCAACTGCTGGTCGCCGAGCTTGACGGTCGATTGCTCGGCTACGCACTGGTGCTGTTTCATCGCGGCACCTCGCTGGCGCGCCTGTACTCGATCGCCATTGCCGGGGAAGCTCGCGGCAGCGGATTGGGCAAACAGTTGCTGCAACGTATCGAGGCCTGCGCCGTCGAGCATGACTGCGCGTACCTGCGCCTTGAAGTGCGTATCGACAACCCCACCGCCATCGCGCTTTACGAGCGCAACGGCTACCGACGCTTTGCGTTGATTCACGATTACTACGAGGACCACGCCGATGCGCTGCGCCTGGAAAAGCGCATTGTTCAGCACCGTGATTCGCGCAACATCAAGGTGCCCTATTACCCGCAAACCACTGAGTTCACCTGTGGCCCGGCCTGTCTGCTGATGGCCATGGGCGCGCTGCAACCTGAGCGCTTGCTGGAGCGGCGTGAGGAATTGCAGATCTGGCGTGAAGCGACCACGGTGTTCATGACTTCCGGCCATGGTGGCTGCAGCCCTCGAGGCTTGGCACTGGCGGCCTGGCGGCGGGGTTTCCGGGTGCGTTTGCAACTGAGTATGGCCGGGCCATTGTTTCTCGATGGCGTGCGCGATGAGCATAAAAAAGACGTCATGCGCCTGGTGCACGAGGAGTTCAGCGCCCAAATGCAAGAGACCGATATCGAGCGCAAGATTGGTACCCACCTGGATTTGCCGCGCCTGCTGCAGGCTGGCGGTCAGCCTCTGGTGCTGATCAGCAGCTATCGCCTGACCCGCTCCAAATCACCGCATTGGGTCATGGTGACCGACTGCGATGAAGACTTTGTATATCTGCACGATCCGGATGTCGATCACAGCCAGCATCGCCAGCCGATGGACTGCCAGCATGTGCCGGTCAGCCATGGCGAGTTTGAGAAGATGAGCCGTTTTGGGCGGGGGAAATTGCGCGCGGCGGTGGTTTTGTATGCCCGCACTTCGCCAACTGTCGTTACGTTCTAGAGACTTTTTTGTGGCGAGGGAGCTTGCTCCCGCATGAGTGCGTAGCGCTCACGAGATTTTGGGGCTGCTGCGCAACCCGGCGGGAGCAAGCTCCCTCGCCACAGGACATCTGTGAAAATTTGAACTGAAATTATTTCAGGCCGATCTTGTAGAGCGCACCGTTCTGCTCATCCGTCAGCACGTACAGATAGCCATCCGGCCCCTGCCGCACATCCCGAATCCGCTGTTTCAGCTCACCCAACAGCCGCTCTTCGTGCACCACCTTGTCCCCGTCAAACTGCAAGCGAATGAGCTCTTGACTGACCAACGCGCCGATAAACAGGTTCTGCTGCCAAGGCTTGAACCGATCAGCGTCATAGAACGCCATACCGCTGACACCGGGTGATTTCTCCCAGACATGATAGGGGTCAACCGCACCTTCGACACTCTTGCCCTTGGCTTCGGGGATCGGTTGCAGCGAATAGTTGATGCCGTGGGTCGCCAGCGGCCAGCCATAGTTTTTTCCGCGCTCGATGATGTTCACCTCATCGCCGCCACGGGGGCCGTGTTCGTTCTCCCAGATCGTGCCGTTCCATGGATTGAGCGCCGCGCCCTGCGGATTGCGCTGGCCGTAGGACCAGATTTCCGGACGCACGCCGGACTGGCCCACGAACGGGTTGTCATCCGGCACCTTGCCGTCGGGGAAGATCCGCACGACCTTGCCCTGCAGCTTGTCGAGATCCTGCGCGGTCGGCCGGTCGTTGTTTTCGCCCAGGGTGATAAACAGGTAACCGTCGCGGTCGAACACCAGCCGTGAGCCGAAGTGGTTACCGGTCGAGAGTTTCGGCTCCTGACGGAAGATCACTTTGAAATCACTGATTGTCTTCAAGTCGTCTGACAGCCGGCCTCGCCCCACCGCCGTACCGGCCTTGTCCCCGGCGCCACCGCCCTCGGCGTAGGACAGATAGACTAATCGATCCTGTTTGAAGTCTGGCGACAGCACCACATCGAGCAAACCACCCTGGCCCTTGGCCCAGACCTTGGGCACGCCGCTGATGGGCTCGGAACGCTTGCCGTCGGCTGTAATCACCCGCAGGTTGCCCGGGCGCTCGGTCACCAGCATGCCCTGACGATCCGGTAGAAACGCCAGCGCCCAGGGATGCTCAAGGCCT
Organism: Pseudomonas sp. GM30; assembly: GCF_000282275.2. Taxonomy (NCBI): domain Bacteria; kingdom Pseudomonadati; phylum Pseudomonadota; class Gammaproteobacteria; order Pseudomonadales; family Pseudomonadaceae; genus Pseudomonas; species Pseudomonas sp. GM30. The sequence continues at coordinate 312,873 of NZ_AKJP02000026.1, forward strand.
TGGGTGATCGTGGTGACTTCAAGGGTGCCCTGCTCGCTTTGCAGCGCTTGGGGGGCAGCGGCGAACGCGGGAGCGCTGATCAGCGCGCCGGCACACAACGTGGCTAGAAGGGTTTTACGCAACATGCACGATTCCTTTTGTTCATTTCAAAGGCTGACAGGAACGCAGTCCCGCCGTTCAACGGTTGCTGTCTCCATCGCGTGGCGGTGGGTTGGGAATGAATCTGGGCGGCGTACTCGGTACCGAGCGTTGCTGCTGACCGTTGCCGATGCCGCCATTGCCAACGGTGGGCGTACTGGGCACCGGCACGGTATTCGGCCCGCGAATCGCCGGCGCGCTGGGCTGCGTGCCCTGCATGCTGTTGGGATTGGCCCGGCGGATCGGGCTGTTGTAGGGATTGTTGTTGGTACCGGCTGGGTTCTGCGCCAGTAACAGCGGCGCGGACGGTGCCGCGACGTCGGCATGCGCCAGACCGGCCCCAAGGAGCAGAACAATAATGCCTGGCAGTATTCGGTTCATGGGGTGGCCTCTCGATGCACAGGTGATAGAGCCTTCGAGTCCACGCTACGCCCCGGGTTCGGATTTGTTAACCCGTCGCCCTTAAACAAGATGTAACACGGCTTGACCGGCAACGCTGCGCGCCACGCAAATGCCGGAAACTTTCACACGGCGCCACAGGTCACCTGAACATCACTTGGAGAACTCACCATGGCTCGGGCAATCTGGAAAGGCGCGATCAGTTTCGGACTGGTACATATCCCTGTCGCGCTGGTGTCGGCAACCTCTTCGCACGGCGTGGACTTTGACTGGCTCGACAACCGCAGCATGGATCCGGTGGGTTATAAACGGGTAAACAAGGTCACCGGCAAGGAAGTCACCAAGGAGCACATCGTCAAAGGTGTGGCCTATGAAAAAGGCCGCTACGTCGTGCTCAGTGAAGAAGAAATCCGTTCGGCGCACCCGGTGTCGACGCAAACCATCGACATTTTCTCCTTCGTCGATGCCGAGCAGATCCCGCTGCAGAACATCGACACGCCTTATTACCTGGCCCCGGACAAACGCGGCGGCAAGGTCTACGCCTTGCTGCGTGAAACATTGAGCAAAACCAACAAGGTCGCCCTCGCCCGCGTCGTCCTGCACACTCGGCAATACTTGGCGGCACTGATGCCGCTGGAATCGGCGCTGGTGCTGGTCAAACTGCGCTGGCCGCAAGAGGTGCGCGGCCTCGACGAACTGGAACTGGGCAGCGAAGTGACCAAACCGCAACTGGCCAAGGGCGAGTTGGACATGGCTAAACGTCTGGTGCAGGACATGAGTGGCGACTGGAGTCCGGAAGACTACAAGGACGAGTTTGAAGACAAGATCATGGCCCTGGTCGAGAAAAAGGCCCATGAAGGCAAGATCGAGGATGTCGAGACCGTGGGTGGCGAGGAAGAGCGCAAGTCTGCCGATGTCATCGACTTGACCGAGTTGCTTAAGCGCAGCCTGGGCGGTAAAGCGCCGGCCAAAGCGAAGGCAAAAGACAAGCCTGCCAGTAAGGCAGCTCCGGCGAGAAAGACCAAAAAGGCTTCGGGGCGTAATCAGATCCGTTTCCTGTCAGGAAGCTGACAGGTTGGCTTTGAGAGACTCATCGCCAGCAGGTGGCTCCAAACAGTTGGAATTCGTTCTTTGCCGAACACACATTCCACTGCAGGAGCCAGCCTGCTGGCGATGCCATAAACAGGCGCGATACAGCAGTCAGATCAAAATGAAGATCGCCAGCAGACCGCCGAAAATCGCCCACTTTTCCATGTAGTAACGTGCGCGATTACGCTTTTTCAGCTCTTTACCGCGCAGGCGAACCTTGTAGATTTTGGTAAACAGGCGATTGATCCCGCCAGTGCGGTCGCCAGCATCGTTTGGCGCACCTGCTGCGGACATCACGGTGCGGCTGAACCAGCGGTTGAACGCCGCCGCCCAGCGATATTTCATCGGGCGCTCGATGTCGCAGAACAGGATGATGCGGTTCTTGTCGGTGGTGTTTTCGGCATAGTGGATGTATGTCTCATCGAACATCACCGCTTCACCATCGCGCCAGTGGTAGCTCTCGCCGTCGACATTGATGTAGCAACCGGCATCGTTCGGCGTGTCGAGACCCAGGTGATAGCGGTACGAACCGGCATACGGGTCACGGTGGCGAACCAGTTTCGACCCCGGTGGCAGCTCGGCGAACATCGCGGCCTTGATCGAACCGATGCTCTGCACCAGTTCGGTGGTGCGCGGGCACAGCTTCATCGCCGACGGATGGCTCTCGCCGTACCACTTGAGGTAGAAACGCTTCCAGCCGCTTTTGAAGAACGAGTTGAAACCGACGTCATCGTACTGATTCGAGCGCTTGATCTCACCGGCACGCAGCAGATCCTGCCCTTCCTGGCGAATTTCTTCCCAATGCGCCTGCAACGGGCTCAGGTCCGGAAACTCGGACGGATCGAGATACGGTTTGTTCGGCTTCTTCGAAAACAGATAAAGGAAGCAGTTGATCGGTGCCAGAAACGTCGAGTGATCGCTCAGTTGACGGCCCAGTTTGTGACGCACACGGCCACGAAGGTGAACGTATGCAATCGAAATGACATAAATAGCGGCAATGATGAGTTTCACGGAAATCGTCACACGTCAAAAGTGAACAAACTGCGCGCCTGCCGGCCAGAGGCCCAGGGTCTGATGCAGTGGCATGAATACAAATACTATCCCGGTGGCACTTCCTTGAGCCCATGCCGTTAGCGGCTATTGGGTAATCGGATGGCATTTTAGCCATACTTTGTAACCAATAGTGAACCTGATCTGTGAAAAACTGTCCGCTGAATCTGCCAAACGGCGGGCGCGACGTCATCGCCCTATCGTTTAAAGAGCCAGACCAGTACAATCGCCGCCAAACTTTACGCGCCCCCCTTGGTTGATGACGGGACTGTCCCGACTCAGCGCACTTTGACTCGGGCCAAGCGCTCCAGCCGCACCCTCGCTACTCAGCATGCTTCGCAGGAAAAACCTTTGATTTCTACAGCTAACATCACGATGCAGTTCGGCGCCAAGCCGCTCTTCGAAAACGTTTCGGTCAAATTCGGCGCGGGTAACCGCTACGGCCTGATCGGCGCCAACGGTTGCGGCAAGTCGACCTTCATGAAAATCCTCGGCGGCGACCTCGATCCGTCCGGCGGTCAGGTCATGCTCGAGCCGAACGTGCGTCTGGGTAAATTGCGCCAGGACCAGTTCGCCTACGAAGAATTTACCGTGATCGATACCGTGATCATGGGTCACGAAGAGCTGTGGAAGGTCAAGGCCGAGCGCGATCGCATCTACTCGCTGGCGGAAATGAGCGAAGAAGACGGCATGGCCGTGGCCGAGCTGGAGACCGAGTTCGCCGAGATGGACGGCTACACCGCCGAATCCCGCGCCGGTGAGCTGCTGCTGGGTCTGGGCATTCCGCTGGAACAGCATTTCGGCCCGATGAGCGAAGTCTCGCCAGGCTGGAAACTGCGCGTATTGCTGGCGCAGGCGCTGTTCTCCGATCCGGAAGTGCTGTTGCTCGACGAACCGACCAACCACCTGGACATCAACACCATTCGCTGGCTGGAAAACGTTCTGACCCAGCGTAACAGCCTGATGATCATCATCTCTCACGACCGTCACTTCCTGAACAGCGTGTGCACGCACATGGCTGACCTGGATTACGGCGAGCTGCGCCTGTTCCCGGGCAACTACGACGAGTACATGACCGTGGCGACCCAGTCCCGCGAGCAACTGCTGTCGGACAACGCCAAGAAGAAAGCACAGATTTCCGAGCTGCAATCGTTCGTCAGCCGCTTCTCGGCCAACGCCTCGAAAGCCAAACAGGCCACTTCCCGCGCCAAGGCGATCGACAAGATCCAGCTGGCCGAGGTCAAGCCTTCCAGCCGCGTCAGCCCGTTCATCCGCTTCGAGCAGAACAAAAAGCTGCACCGCCAGGCGGTCATGGTCGAAAAGATGGCCAAAGGTTTCGACGGCAAGCCACTGTTCAAAGACTTCAGCTTCCAGGTTGAAGCCGGCGAGCGCGTAGCGATCATCGGCCCGAACGGTATCGGCAAAACCACCTTGCTGCGCACCCTGGTCAACGAACTGACCCCGGATGCCGGCAGCGTCAAGTGGACCGACGCCGCGGAACTGGGCTACTACGCTCAGGACCATGCGCACGACTTCGAAGACGACGTCACGTTGTTCGACTGGATGGGTCAGTGGACGCAGGGCGAGCAGATGATTCGCGGTACTTTGGGCCGCATGCTGTTCTCCAACGACGAGATCCTCAAGTCGGTCAAAGTGATTTCCGGTGGTGAGCAAGGCCGCATGCTGTTCGGCAAGCTGATCCTGCAAAAGCCGAACGTGCTGATCATGGACGAACCGACCAACCACCTGGACATGGAATCGATCGAGGCGCTGAACCTGGCGCTGGAAAACTACCCGGGCACGCTGATCTTCGTCAGCCATGACCGTGAGTTCGTATCGTCCCTGGCCACGCGTATCATCGAGCTGAGCGCCAATGGCGTGACTGACTTCAGCGGCACTTACGATGACTACCTGCGTAGTCAGGGTGTGGTGTTCTAAATTGTTCCAGTTTTGAAGAAAGCCCTGTCCATGTGACGGGGCTTTTGCATTTCAGAGGCTGAAGATCAAAAGATCGCAGCCTTCGGCAGCTCCTACATGGTCAGCTTTTGAACTGTACAGGAGCTGCCGGAGGCTCGGGCTGCGAACGGACGATCGTTTTAATAGTTAGCCTGCTTCCTTTTATTTCAATGCCAAGCCATGATGCCGACTCTCCCACCGCCGCCCGCGAACGAGTCCACATGTCTGCGCAGCAACCGCCTCCGCAAAGCTCCCTGGCGATCACCCTGCAGATCGTCTCCATCGTGTTCTACACCTTTGTCGCCTTCCTGTGCATCGGCCTGCCGATCGCGGTGTTGCCCGGTTATGTGCATGAACAGCTGGGTTTCAGTGCCATTATTGCCGGGCTGGTGATCGGCTCGCAGTATCTGGCCACCCTGCTCAGTCGGCCGATGGCCGGGCGCATGTCGGATACGCTGGGCACCAAACGGGCGATTGTTTATGGCTTGTCGGGGATTGTGCTCAGCGGGCTGCTGACGCTGACTTCGACGCTGTTGCAGGACTTCCCGTTGCCGAGCCTGATCATTCTGATCATCGGTCGGCTGCTGCTCGGCGTTGCACAGGGCCTGATCGGCGTCGGCACCATCAGCTGGTGCATGGGCCAGGTTGGCGTCGAACACACGGCGAGGTCGATCGGCTGGAACGGCATCGCCTCTTACGGCGCGATTGCGATTGGCGCGCCACTGGGCGTGGTGATGGTCGCCGACTACGGCTTTGCCAGCCTGGGTATCGCCTTGTCGATATTGGCCGCGGGTGCCTTGGTGTTGATCCGCAATAAACCCTCGGTGCCGGTGGTACGCGGCGAACGGCTGCCTTTTTGGGCGGTGTTCGGGCGCATTGCACCGTATGGGGCCAGTTTGAGTCTGGCGTCGATCGGTTACGGCACGCTGACCACCTTCATTACCCTTTATTACCTCAACCGTGGCTGGAGCGGCGCGGCGTATTGCCTGACGGTGTTCGGCGTGTGTTTCATCGTGTCGCGGCTGCTGTTCATTTCGGCGATCAGCCGTTTTGGCGGCTTCAATTCGGCGATTGCCTGCATGAGCATCGAGACCGTCGGCCTGGTGTTGTTGTGGCTGGCACCCTCCACCGCGTTCGCGTTGATCGGCGCGGGACTGGCGGGATTTGGCTTGTCGCTGGTGTATCCGGCGCTGGGGGTCGAGGCGATCAAGCAGGTGCCCAGTTCCAGCCGTGGCTCGGGGTTGGGGGCTTATGCGGTGTTCTTTGATCTGGCGCTGGCGATTGCCGGGCCGCTGATGGGCGCGGTGGCGTTGAATCTGGGGTATGCGTGGATTTTCTTCAATGCGGCGCTGTTGTCGGTGATCGGGTTGGGGTTGACCTTGGTGCTCAAGCGCCGGGCGATATCTTGAGCTGCCCCCCCTGTAGGAGCGAGCCTGCTCGCGATAGCGGTGGTTCAGTCAGCATCATTATGGCTGACAAACCGCTATCGCGAGCAGGCTCACTCCTACAAAAGGCCAAAATCACTGATCCGCAGTCTGCATCCCCGCCCGGCTCGGCTTGCCCAGCGTGCGCGAGAAGAACTGTCCGGCTTCGGAAATCAGGTTGCGATGGATGTCTTCGCGATCCACGCCGTCGGCGTCGGTGCACAGGGCCGGCATGGCGCGGATCTGCTCTTCGTTGCATGGCGCCATGAACACGAAGTGCCCTGCCCCGGCCAATAACTTGAAGTCCGGCGCGGTCGGCAGTTTGCGCGCCAGAGCGGCGGCGTTTTTGTCGAAGGCCACCAGTTTGTCGCCATCGCCGCTGTACAGCAGCACCGGCACATGCACATCCGCCAGAGTGCTACGGCCGAATTTCAGGCTCAGCGGCGCCATCAGTAGCAAGGCATGCACGCGCGAATCGGCCACTGGCTGCAAATCGTCGCGGTCGACGATCAGCTCACCCTGGGTGTTGCAGGCATCATGGTCGTCCGGGCGTTCCTGGCAGTAGCGGCGCAGACGATCCAGATCCGGCTGCGCGCCGGAGAGGATCAACGCGGTTTCGCCACCGGCCGAATAACCAATGACTCCGACCTGATCAGCGTTGACGAACGGCGAGAGCATCGGGTCGCCCAGGGTCGCGGTGATCGCTTCGGAAATCTGGATTGGCCGCCCATACAGATTGCTCAGGGTGCCGAGGCGGCTGTGGTCTTTGGAGTTGTCGCCGGGATGAATCACCGCGACCACCACAAAGCCCTTGCGTGCCAGCGAGGTGGCGAGGTCATGCAGTGCCAGCGGCGTGCCGGTGTTGCCGTGAGACAGCATCAGCATCGGGAAGCGGCCGATGGCCACCTTGGTGTCGGCGCCCGCCTCGACGGTGTAGCCCTCAAGCAGGCTGGTGTGTTCGCGATCGCTGGAGGGATAGAAGGCGATGGCGCGCATCGGCTGCAGATCCAGCGGATCGAGGAAGGTCATCTCGTGGTAACCGACACTCCAGACAGGGTGTCGCCCGGGCGCGGCATGCACTGAACCGAGGCTGCCAAGCAGGCAAATCAGTAACGTTGCACAAAGACGCATCATCGGATGGCCCACCCTGTGTTACTCAATCGAAAGATCCTTTGTGTTCCGACACGCCCCAAATCCCGAGGTTCGAAGATTCGGCACAGCGGTGCACTCAGACGTTGATCGTTTGACTGCATAACCCGGGCCAGATTATGCAACAGTCTGAAACAAAAAACTCTGCATCCGGCCCTTGCAGAACCAGAATACAGAGTTTTTTGAGGCGCTACCTGAACGGCAGCTGGTCTTTACGCAATGCTTACGCAGCGGCGAACAGCTGCTCGCTGATCTTCGCCTGAGCAGCGCTCATCGCGTTGTTACGTACTTCTTCGCCATAAGCCAGGCCTTCGGCACGGACGATTTCGATGTCGGTGATGCCGAGGAAGCCCAGTACCAGCTTCAGGTATTCTTCGTGAGCGATGCCGCTCGCCTGACCGGCATGAATGCCGCCGGAGGTGGAGACGATCACCACTTTCTTGCCACCGCACAGGCCTTCAGGGCCGGCTTCGGTGTAGCGGAAAGTCTGGCCGGCAACGGCGACGCGGTCGATCCAGGCCTTGAGCTGGGTCGGTACGGTGAAGTTGTACATCGGCGCGGCGATGACGATGGCGTCGGCGGCGATGAATTCGGCCAGGGTCGAGGCGCTCAGCTCGGCTTCGTGCTGTTGTGCGGCGTTGCGCAGTTCAGCGGTAGTGCCGGCAGCCACCAGGGTGGTCGACGAGAAGTGGCTGATGGCGTCGGCGGCCAGGTCGCGGTAAGTCACCACGGCGGTTGGCTCGGCGGCTTGCCAGGCTTTGACGACTTGGCTGCTCAACTGACGGGAAGCGGAGTTGTCGCCCAGAATGCTCGAATCGATGTGCAGCAGTTTCATGTGGAATCTCCTGGAAAGAATCGCCGGCGGCGACGGAATGGAGACAATCCTACGGAAGAAACCAATAGCTGATTAGCCGCCGACAATGCGATAGTTCGTCCCACTGATAGAACGGTGGATTTTTCATGCAGGATCTCAACGATCTCTACTATTTCGCCAAGGTGGTCGAGGCCGGCGGCTTCGCGGCGGCCGGGCGTTTGCTGGGCATTCCCAAATCTCGCCTGTCACGACGTATTGCCGAACTCGAAGAGCGCCTCGGCGCCCGTCTGCTGCAACGTACCACGCGCCAATTGAACCTGACCGCTGTTGGCGAGCGCTACTTGCGTCACTGTCAGGCGATGTTGCTCGAAGCGGAAATGGCCGACGAAGCGGTCGCCAGCATGTCCAGCGAGCCACGCGGCCGCTTGCGCGTGTCCTGTCCCACTGGTCTGGCGCGGGAAATGTTGCCGTGGGTGATCAGCGAATTCCTCGGCAAATTTCCTCAGGTGCAACTGGAGGTGGTGCTGCTCAATCGCCGGGTGGATCTGGTCGCCGAAGGCTTCGACGTGGCCCTGCGTGTACGCGAGCTGGGCGATGAAGATCCGTTGCTGGTGACTCGACGTTTACGCCAGGCACAAATGGTCGTCGTCGCCAGCCCGGCCTTTGTCGAGGGCAAAACCATCACTCATCCACAGGACCTGAAGAACCTGCCGGTGCTCGGCGCGCTGGAGGCCGATCGCATGGTGCATGTGCGCTTGCTGGATGAGCAAGGCAACAGCGTCGAACTGAACATGGAGGCGCGGCTGGGCATCGATGACTTTATCGTGCGCAAAGCCTGTGTGCTGGCCGGCCAGGGTTTCACTCTGCTGCCGATGATGTATTGCGAAGCTGACCTTGAGAGCGGCGCGCTGGTACAACTGTTGCCCGAGTGGTCGTTGCCCGGCGGCTGGTTGCAGGCGGTGTATCCGCATCGGCGCGGGGTAATGCCGGCGGTGCGGGCGTGGATCGATCACCTGGTCGAATCGTTCAATGCGTGCGGGGAGCGGTTGTTATGAACAAGGGAAAAATGAACGAAGCGGACGTCGCCGCCTTTTGCCTGGCCTTGCCGGGTGCGCGGGAGGATTACAAATGGGGCGGCGTGCGGGTGTTCTCGATTGCCGGCAACAAGATGTTCGCCTTGCAAGGGCTGCGCGGGGATTCACTGGCATTCAAGGTCGACAAGGATCTGTTTCTCGGCCATTGCGACCGCCCGGGGATTCACCCGGCACCTTATCTGGCGCGGGCGCAGTGGATCATCATGCACCCGCCCTACCCGCTGGGCGCCGAGGAACTGCAGGGATTGCTGACGCGTTCGCATCAGTTGGTGGTGAGCAAGTTGCCGAAGAAAACCCAAATCGGATTACTGCTCTAAACCCGATCCCTGTAGGAGTGAGCCTGCTCGCGATAGCGGTGTCTCAGTCGACATCTCCTTGACTGATGCGACGCCATCGCGAGCAGGCTCACTCCTACAGGGAATTTGTGGTGATTCAGAACAGTGACAGCAGGTTCGAACCGAGAAACAACTGGTCGATCCAGAACACCTGATGCAGCGCCACAATCACCCAGAACAGAATCTGAAACGACACCTTGCGCGTCTTGTGCCGGAACACCTGTTGGGCGATCAGCGCACCCGGCCACCCGCCAGCCAATTCGAGTGCATGCAGGATGTTCTCCGGCGTGCGCCAGGCATCGGCGCGGGCCTTGCGCTTGTCTGCCCAGTACATGAAAAACGCCAGCACGCTGACCACGCCATAAGCCGTCAACGGCACCAGCGAGATGCCGCGCAGCCACATAGACAGCGAGCCGAACAGCGGCAGCGCGCAGACGATCAGCAGCACTGCGAGTTTCAGTTTCAGATGCTGAACGCCGCCACCGGATGGGCGTCCATCCGGGCGGCGCACGCGGGAATCACTCATGGTTTGGCCGCCGACCAGTCGACCCAGCCGAACTGCCAGGTCGCCAGAATCACCAGACCGAAAACAATCCGGTAACAGGCGAATGCCGCGTAACTGTGGCTGGCGATGAACTTGAGCAGACCGCGCACGGCGATCATGGCGAAGATGAACGCGGTGATGAAGCCGATGGCAAACACCGGGAAGTCTGCCGGCACGAACAGCTGGCGATACTTGTAACCGGAGTACACCGCCGCACCGACCATGGTCGGCATCGCCAGGAAGAACGAGAACTCGGTCGCGGTCTTGCGCGACAGGCCGAACAACAGGCCGCCGATGATCGTCGAGCCGGAACGCGAAGTGCCGGGAATCATCGCCAGACACTGGGCGAAACCGACTTTCAGCGCGTCCTTCCAGGTGATCTCGTCCACGGTTTCGGCGTGCACTTCATGCTGCCTGCGTTCGGCCCACAACATGATCACGCCACCCACCACCAGCGCAGTTGCGACGGTGATCGGGTTGAACAGGTATTGGTGAATCAGGTCGGCAAAAATTACCCCTAACACCACCGCCGGCAAAAATGCGATCAGCAGGTTGGCCGTAAAACGCCGCGCACTCGGCTGGGTCGGCAAGCCAATCACCACGTCGAGGATCTTGCGGCGAAACTCCCAGACCACCGCGAGGATCGCGCCGAGCTGAATAATGATGTTGAACGCCATGGCCCGTTCGCCGCCGAAGTCGAGCAAGTCGGCAACAATGATCTGGTGTCCGGTACTGGAAATGGGCAAAAACTCCGTCAGCCCCTCTACAACTCCTAGAATCAGTGCCTGCAAGGCGGTCCAAAGATCCATCAGTCCCCCAAAGAGCGATGCACGGCGGCATGCCCCGATAATATTTTTTCGTTCACTGCGATCAGCGTAGCTGTTTGTTGCTGTACCGATTCCGCGCGCACAGCATCCACACGAAACGGTCAAAATTCCGTGAAATATCAACTTGGATTCAGGTTTTCTCGCGCGGGGCCGAAATCCTAACAGACAAGCCTTAATAGTGCTGCGGCGTTATACGACTTGGGTCGCGTATGCCTGACCACTGCAAACGTGGTTGGATGCTGGCGTTGATTTATTACAAGAAAAAGAAATCGGAGTGACAGCGTTATGAACAGCTTGCGCAGTGTGTCGATCAGCCGACGCTTGTGGCTCATTTTGGTTGTGGCCGTGGTCATGTTGTTGACCTTGGGCGTGTTGATGCTCAAGCAGATCCACGACGACCTGTACCACGCCAAGGCGCAGAAAACCCAGCATGTGGTGCAGACCGCCAGCGGCCTGCTGACCTACTACCACGACCTGGAAACCGCCGGCACCCTGACCCGCGACGCCGCACAGAAACAGGCGCTGACCGCGATTCGTGGCCTGCGCTACGACCAGAGCGACTACTTCTGGATCAACGACCTCACGCCCGTGATGGTCATGCACCCGACCAACCCCAAGCTCGAAGGCCAGAACCTCTCGGCGATCCGCGACCCGGACGGTTTCGCGGTGTTCAACGAGATGGTTGCGATCGCCAAAAGCAAAGGCGCCGGCATGGTCGATTACCGTTGGCCCAAGCCGGGCGCCAGCGAGCCGGTGGCGAAAACCTCCTACGTGAAATTGTTCGAGCCGTGGGGCTGGGTGCTCGGTTCCGGGGTTTACGTCGATGATGTACAAAGTGAGTTCCGCGGTCAGTTGATCAAGGCTTCGGTGATTGGTTTGGTGATCGCCGTGATCATGGCCTTGCTGGTGATTTTGATTGCCCGCAGCATCGTCCGTCCGCTGCAGGAAACGGTGAACGCCATGGCCAACATCGCCAGCGGCGAGAGCGACCTGACCCGCAGCCTCGACACCCACGGTCAGGACGAAGTCACGCAACTGGCGCATCACTTCAACGCCTTCACCGCCAAGTTGCGCCGGGTCATCGGTGACCTGCAGATCTCGGCCAGCGCGCTGGGCCAGTCGTCCAGTGAACTGGGCAACGATGCGACCCAGGCCCAGCAGCGCAGCCAACAGCAATCGCAGCAGATGGAACTGGTCGCAACCGCAATCAACGAAGTGACCTACGGCGTGCAGGATGTGGCGAAGAACGCCGAACATGCTGCTGCGGAAATGCGCGATGCCGAAGCTCAGGCGCAGCAGGGTCAGATCAACATCGACGGCAGCCTGCAACAGATCGACAAATTGTCCGGAACCATTGATCAGGCGGTCGAAGTGATTCGCACCCTGGCAGCCGAAAGCACGCAGATCGGCAGTGTGCTGGAAGTGATCCGTTCGATTGCCGAGCAAACCAACCTGCTGGCACTCAACGCGGCCATCGAAGCGGCCCGCGCCGGGGAGCAGGGCCGGGGCTTTGCGGTGGTGGCCGATGAAGTACGGTTGTTGGCGCAGCGCACGCAAAAGTCGACGGCGGAAATCCAGAGCATGATCGAACGCCTGCAGAATCATTCCGAAGCGGCGGTGAAAGTCATTGGCGACAGCAGCAAGGCCTCGCAACTGACCATCGAACAGGCGGGATTGGCCGGCGCGAGCCTGAATGCCATCGGCCAGGCCTTGCGTAATCTCAACGGCCTGAACGCCTCGATTGCCAGCGCCACGCTGCAACAGGCGCATGTGGTCGAGGACATCAATCAGAACGTCACCCAGGCGGCCGGCCTGTCGCACAGCACGGCGCTGGCGGCGGAGCAGTCGAGTGCGGCGAGCGTCAAACTCGGCCAACTGAGCGAGCAGTTGAATCAGTTGCTGCGTCAGTTCCGCGTCTGACCTGACTCACTTTGTGGGAGCGAGCTTGCTCGCGAAGGCTTGGTGTCAGTCGATAGAGTCGTTACTGATAAAACGCTTTCGCGAGCAAGCTCGCTCCCACAGAGGGACCAGGTGCTCCGTCAAAATCGGCAAGGCTCACTCCTGCAGGTTTTTCGGTACAATCCGCTCCCTCGTCAATTCCCCCAAGGAACCCCCATGTCCGGGCTTGAACTGTTTGCCGCCGCCCTCGGTGTGATCGCCGTCTGGCTGACGGTCAAACAGAATCCGTGGTGCTGGCCGATCGGTCTGGTCATGGTGTTGCTGTACAGCTGGATCTTCTACGACGTGAAGCTGTACTCGGACATGTTGCTGCAAGTGATTTACGCCGCGCTGCAAGTCTACGGCTGGTGGCAATGGACCCGCGCCGGGACGATGCATGACGGCCGTGAAGTCACGCGTCTGGACCGGCGCTCGATCCTGCTCGGCCTGAGCGTAGGCGCCCTCGGCAGCCTGCTGCTGGGTACGGCCATGGCGTACTGGACCGACGCGGCGCAGCCCTGGCTCGATGCCGCACTGACGGCGTTCAGCCTGGTTGCGCAATTGTGGATGGCGCAGAAACGCCTGCAATGCTGGGCGCTGTGGTTCGTGCTGGATGTGATTTTCGTCGGCCTGTTCCTTTATAAGGGCCTGTACCTCACCGCCGCGCTGTATGCACTGTTCACTCTGATCGCCGTGCAGGGCTGGCGCGAATGGCGCGCCGATCCGGCGTTGCAGCGATGAAGGTGGTTGTCCTCACCGGCCCGGAATCCACCGGCAAAAGCTGGTTGGCCGCTGGCCTTCAGGAGCGCTTTGGCGGCCTGCGGGTGGACGAATACGTGCGCTGGTTCATCGAGCAGAATCCACGCGATACCTGCCTCAACGACATCCCCGACATCGCCCGTGGGCAGTTGCAGTGGGAAGATCAGGCTCGGGCGCAGCAACCGCCATTGCTGATTCTCGACACCCATTTGCTGAGCAACATCCTGTGGAGCCAGACCCTGTTTGGCGATTGCCCGGCGTGGCTGGAAACCGAACTGCTGGCCCGGCATTACGACCTGCACCTGCTGTTGTCGCCGGAGCAGATCGACTGGACTGACGACGGCCAACGCTGCCAGCCGCAGCTCAGCGAACGCATGGCATTCTTTCAGGCCACCCGCGACTGGCTGGAACAGCACGGGCAACCGTTGCAGATCATTCAGGGCAACTGGGATGACCGGCGGTTTCAGACTTTCGAAGCAGTCGCGCGTTTGATGGCTGATTGACCTGGCAAACAGCTCCTTTCGGGACCCAAGTGTCCATTCCTGAAACACCCGATCCCGCGCAAAGCAGCCGTTTAAATGGCCTTCATCATTCTGCAAGGACATCTGTTACGCCAGTGAAACAGTCCCCGGCAAACCCTTGTTCCAGAGCTTTGCGCCGCCATTGACCCTGTGGGTGTCTGGGTGACTGTTTCAGCGCTGAAACAGCATTTGTATCAGCGCTGCACGGCCCATCGCCAACCCGTTGAAAACCAACAACAACTCAAAAGCGGCACAGCTTTCGCTCTCTCCTTCCCAACGCTGACAAGAGCCAGCCCACTGAAGAAGGAATTGCCGCCGTGGGGAATATCAATAAAGGCCTGACCTGCCTTCTGCTGATTGGATCAGCCGCCAGCACATTCATCAGTTTCAACGTTCAGGCCGAAGGCAATGGCGTGATCGTTCTCAACCGCGACGTCCAGCCCATTCCCATCGGGCGCAGCGGTGGCAAAGACCCCTACCCAACCACGGTCAACGCCAACCCTTCCGATCGAATCCATCAAGCAATGACCAGCACCGAACTCAATGACGGTGAGTTTGCCAGTGTAGCCAGTGGCGCTTCGATCCGCAGCAACATAATCACGCCAAACTCGGACATGCCCGGCATGAACGTGCTGACCAACCCCAACGGCCTGCCTGGCATGAGTGCCGGTCATGGCGGCGGCGGTGGCGGCACGATCTCCAATACGATCAATCGCTCGTTGAGCACCGGTCTCGCGCCATTGACCCGCATGGCTGGAGGTCAATGAAATGAATCGTTCCCTTCTGCTGTTTGCCCTCTTCAGCTGTGCCCGCGTCATGGCCGATCCGAGTTCCGTGAACAACGCGGACATTCAGGATACCGGTGTGCAGTACCGCGGCAACTTCAACGTCAACCAGGCCGCCGGCGACCAGATGCAACAGACCAATACCAAAGCGATCGCCATTGGCACCAACGCCAGTGCCACCACCATCGTCAGGCAAAAGCTGGACACCCCTGCCAACCCGTCGATGAACGCCAGCGCCACCATTGGCGGCACCTCTTTCAGTAATGGCAACGGAATCCTGGGCGTGAACCAGGGCGCCGGTGCCAACAACCAGATGGCCAACGTGACGCGCGTCAGCATCAGTGCTGCCCCGCAAAGCGTTGACGACAGCGCCCTGTCGCAACAGAACGTGGCGCTTTTACCGAGCTCAGGAGCAACTGGCACCTCACCCGGCAGTCGCCAGGTCACGACAAGTGATCAGGCCTTCACCGGCAGCCGAGGGGTGATTCAGGTGAACCAGAGTGCCGGGGTGGGGAACCGTATGGCTAACACCCTGAGCATCCGGGTCGCTGACTGACCCAAACAACAAAAGCAGTGCAATTAGAAAGTACCAACACTTAACCAACTAATAAGCACGATGGAGAAACACCATGAAACCTACAATGGCTCTCAAACCACTGGTTTTCGCACTTGCAGCAGTAATGGCAATGGCGGCTCAGGCAGGCGGCAATGATCATGGTAACGGGCACGGCAATGGCCATGGCAACCATGAACCCAAAGGCCCTACCCTGGAACAACTTCTGCAAATCGGAGCCGGCGCCGGGGCTGCCGTACTCGATACGCAGAACAGCGATGGCAACCTGGTGGGCAACCAAGGCACCAAAAACGATGCCAACGTCAATAACTCGGCCAATGGCACCAACGGCAACGTCGGCATGAACAACACCGCCGGCGATGGCAACCAGCAAGACAACGCTGCTGCACTGGCGACTGCCGACGAAAGCTTTATCTTCGGCAGCGCGGTATCTGTCTCCAGCGCCACTCAGGTCAACAACAACAACGCGGTTGCCAACTACTCGACAACCAACAACGCCAACCTCAACAACGTGGGTAACGGCGGTTCCGGCAACATTGGCGTGAACAACAGTGCCGGCAACTTCAACCAACAGAAAAACAACCTGGCTATTGCTGTATCGGGTGGTCGTGTAGCTAACGCTGCTGCTGCTGCGAACCAAAGCTCCACTGGCCTGACTGTGTCCAATAACGGCACTCAAACCTACAAAAAAGATACCCTCACCGGCACCGTGGCCGCCGTCGGCGCGTTCGCTGCCGTTGGCAAGGCTACCATCGAAGGTGATAAAGGCCACGGCGGTGGCGGCTATGGCGACAACGATCGCGGCCATGGCGGTAACGGCGGCAGCAAAGATCAGAAAGCCACCTTCGAAGCTGTCGGTGTCTTCGGCCTGGCTGGCGTCACCACTCAACAAGTGCTGACCCCTGATGGCTGGAAAAACCCTGTGACCAACAACGCGAACATCTCGAACGTTGGTAACAACTTCTCCGGTAACGCTGGTTACAACAACGCCGCCGGTGTTGGCAACCAACAAAGCAACTCGCTGTCCATCGCTGCAGGTTGCAAAGCCTGCATGTAATCGCGATCGAAACGAAAGCCCCGGAAACGGGGCTTTTCCTCAGTCCGCAAAGGCGTATCGATCATGCGTAAGACTGCCTTTATCGCCCTGCTTTGCCTGTCCGGCCTGACCCAGGCTGCCCAGATGCCCGTCGCTGCCCTGCCCGGCGGCGTACTCGTCTACAAGAACGTGCAAAGCATTCGTGAACGCAAGTTTGCCGACATCGTCGAACAGAAAACCGATTTCAGCTGCGGCGCCGCCGCACTGGCCACGGTATTGCGCCAGGCTTATTGGCTCGACGTCGATGAAGAGCACATCATCAAAGGCATGCTGGTCAACGCTGACCAGGACCTTGTGCGTACGCAAGGTTTTTCCATGCTGGACATGAAACGCTATATAGAAAGCATCGGCATGCGCGCCAGGGGCTACAAGATTCCACCGGAAAAACTCGACGACGTAACAATCCCGGTGGTGGTACTGATGGAAATTCGCGGCTACAAGCATTTCGTGGTGCTGCAGCGTTCGGACAAGGATTGGGTTTATATCGGAGATCCCGTCTTAGGCCACAAACGCTACGCCCATGATGACTTTGTCAAAGGTTGGAACGGCATCGTCTTCGCCATCGTCGGCCCCGGTTATGACAAAACCAATGCATTGCGCATGCCACCGACCCCGCTGACCGCGAAGAACAAGCTGGATAACTTCAACCCTGTCAGAGATGCTGAATTGATGGACTTCGGGTTCATACAGAGCGACTTCTTTTAATCGCCGATTATAAAGAATGGGACTGGATGTCCCGGGAGCAGCAGATGAAAACCTCATACTGGCTGGCCGCCGCCTGCCTGGCAGCGAGCGTGTCAGGCTATGCCAATGCAGGATTCAAACCCATCGAAGTTCAGGATCAGGAGCTGTCCCAGCTTCGTGGTCGTTACGTCATGCCGGGGCGGATCATCAGCTTCGGCATTGTCATGAGCAGTACCTGGCGCAACGCCAGCGGTGATCTGATCGGCGCTGCGACGTCGATGCAAATCCAGGCCGCCACGATCAAACCGGAATTCTATGTCTCGACCATCAAGGAACAGGGCAACGGCAGCACCCCGACTCCGGGTACTGGCAATGTCATTGGTGGCGCGGCACTCAACAGCAGCCAGGGCGTGACCCAAAGCGTACGCGCCGCCGGCGACGGCAACACCGCCAGCAACAACGTGGCGATCAACGTCAAAGAAGCCAACACCCCTCCTCCACTGGCCCCCGCACAAGGCCAGGCGCTGATGGCCGGGCAGACCATCGGGGCCAGCAATGCCGCCGGCAGTGTCGCCGTTTCGGCCAGCAACAGTGGCGTGCAAATGGCCATTCAGGCCTCGGGCAATCAAGGCACCGCCCTGCAACAAGTGGCCCAGGGTGGCCTGCTGCAGAACACTCGCCTGCTGGGCAGCGCCAACGTGGTCAACAACATGACCCAACTCAATGTTGTGCTTAACAATAACGGTATCAGCCCCGGCGCATTGGACTGCAACCTGACTCAACTCAGGGCACTACGCAATATCGGATATTGAACTACGCTGAGTCTCGATCATTGGGCTTAAAGGGACGGCTTATTCATGTATCGATCAGTATCACTGCGTGCCGCTGTATGTCTGAGTACTCTTCTACCCGCGGCGATGCTGCAAGCAGCACCCGACGCAGATGTGGAGACCCTGAAACAGGAACTTCTGGAGCTGAAGCAACGATACGAAGTACAACAAAAGGCCCTGGCGGTGCTCGAGCAACGGGTCCGTCAGGTCGAAGATCAACCGGCAGCCCCGCAACCCAAACGCCTGGCCAAGTCGCCGTCTGACATGAAAGGCAATCCGAAAGTCGCTACCAGTACCGGAGCGCCTGGTACTGGTGCCGCAGCAGCGTCGGGGGGCGCGGCCGGGGGTAGTGGCGCTTCGTACGGTCAATCGCTGGCCGATGATTCGCAACCGGCACAGAGCGTGTCCAACCTCTACGACGAGGCCAGCGGCTTCTTCGGCGGTGGTAAATTCAGCTTTGAAACCGGCGTGACCTACTCGCGTTACGACACCCGGCAGCTGATCCTCAACGGCTTCCTCGCGCTGGACTCGATCTTTCTCGGCAACATCAACCTCGACCGGATCAAGGCCGACACCTGGACGCTGGACCTGACCGGGCGCTACAACTTCGACAACCGTTGGCAGTTCGACGTGAACGTGCCGGTGGTTTACCGCGAATCGACCTACCAGTCTGGCGGCGGCAACGGTGGTGCATCGAACGTCACGACGGAACAGGATGTTTCGCGCGACCCGACCATCGGCGACGTCAACTTCGGCATCGCGTACAAGTTCCTCGACGAGTCGGTCAACACGCCGGACGCCGTGGTCACCCTGCGGGTCAAGGCACCCACCGGCAAGGATCCGTTCGGTATCAAACTGCGCCAGACCGACGCCAACTCCAACCTGTTCGTGCCTGACACGCTGCCAACCGGCAACGGCGTCTGGTCGATCACCCCCGGCGTCTCGCTGGTCAAGACCTTCGACCCGGCTGTTCTGTTCGGCAGCTTGTCCTACACCCACAACCTGGAAGAGTCGTTCGACGACATCAGTTCGACCGTCAACCAGAAAAACCCGGGCAAGGTAAAAATTGGCGACAGCTTCCAGATCGGCGCGGGTATTGCGTTCGCTCTGAACGAAAAGATGAGTATGTCGTTCTCGGTGTCTGACCTGGTGCAGCGCAAGAGCAAGCTGAAACAGGATGGCGGTGATTGGCAATCGGTGGTGTCCAGTGACGCCAACGCCGGTTACTTCAACGTCGGCATGACCATTGCCGCCACGGATAACTTGACCATTGTGCCCAACCTGTCGATCGGCATGACCGACGATGCCCCGGACTTTTCCTTCAGCCTGAAATTCCCGTACTACTTCTAAAGCAAAAGATCGCAGCCTGCGACGGCTCCTACAGGGTTACAACTGTAGGAGCTGCCGCAGGCTGCGATCTTTTGAGCTTTGGTCTCTAGCGAATCTGATGTTTGTGCAGCAGCCGATAAAACGTCGGCCGCGACACCCCCAGCACCTTCGCCGCCACACTGAGGTTGTCGCTGTGGCGGTTCAATACATCGCACAGCGCCTGGCGTTCGGCGCGGGTCTTGTAGTCTTCCAGCGTACCCATCGGCGTAGAAATCGTGTGCTGGCTGAGCAATCCCAGATCGCGGGCTTCGATCTGTCGACCTTCTGCCAGAACCAGACCCCGTCGCACGCGGTTGGCCAGCTCGCGCACATTGCCCGGCCAGTCGTGCTTGCCCATGGCGATCAACGCATCCTCACTGAAGCTGCGCGGACGGCGGCCGGTTTCGTGGCTGTAGAAGTGCGAGAAATGGTTGGCCAGCATCGACAGATCACCATGGCGCTCGCGCAATGGCGCGGTCACCACCTGCAGCACATTGAGGCGGTAATACAGGTCTTCGCGAAAACGCTTTTTCTCGATGGCGGCTTCGAGGTCGACGTGGGTGGCCGCCAGCACGCGAACATCAACCGGAATCGGCTGACTGCCACCGACGCGCTCGATGTGTTTTTCCTGCAGAAAGCGCAGCAGATTGGCCTGCAATTCCAGCGGCAGATCGCCGATTTCATCGAGAAACAGCGTGCCGCCATTGGCGGCCTCGATGCGCCCGACCTTGCGCTGATGCGCACCGGTGAAGGCACCTTTTTCGTGGCCGAACAGTTCGGACTGAATCAAGTGTTCGGGAATCGCCCCGCAATTGATCGCCACAAACGGCTTGCTGTGGCGCTGGGACTGGCGGTGCAGCGTGCGCGCTACCAGTTCTTTACCGGTTCCACTTTCACCGCGGATCAGCACCGGGGATTCGGTCGGCGCCAGTTTGCTCAATAACTTGCGCAGCTCGCGGATCGGCTTGCTGTCGCCGAGCAGTTCATGTTCCGGCTGATCGACGTGAATCGTGCCTTGCCCGCGCAGGCGCGCCATGCCGAATGCGCGCCCCAGGGTCACCTGGACCCGCGAGACATCGAACGGCAAGGTGTGGAAATCGAAAAACCATTCGCAGACGAAGTCACCGACGTTCTGCAACCGCAGGACTTCCTGGTTCAACACCGCGATCCACTCGGTGCCGCTGCGGCTGATCAATTCCTTGACCGCTTCGGGACGTTCAAGGTGAAAAGGTTGCAGTCGCAGCAGCCCGACATCGCATGTCCGATCGGCGGCATTTTCCAGGGTACAACTGTCGACATCCCAGCCCACCGTGCGCAATCCGGGTAACAGGCGATGGCAGTCGTCACAAGGGTCGACTACCAATAAACGTCGTAACGCTGGCGCTTCGATCATGACTGTTCCTTGGCGCCAAATTTAAGGAAATTATTGTAAAAACAGTCATTTGGCAGACCCGACTGTAACATTAGCAAGAAATTGACAGCGCCTTGTATCGATTGCTTATAGGTGTACAAGCTAACGAGTTATAAGAAGGGAGTTTATTAGTCAGCTATCGAGTTGCTATCTTTCACCAGGCTTTCAAAAACGTTCAGAATGTTGAGCCTGAGCAATTAAGTTGAAATTTCTTTGTTTCGTGTGTGACCTGCCACGGGGTTGCGTGCATCAGTACAAGTAACCAGCCGAACGGTAAGCCCAACCGACGGCACATCACTTGATTGGGCACGACAGAGAGAAGACCCCAATGACCGCCCCGCTCCGTATCAACGAAGCTCTTTTGATTGCCAACCACGCGTTCAAACCCTTTCAGTGCGTGGCCTGGGCCCCACAAGACGGCAACGGCGAACTGAACCTGACCGTCATCGATCGCACCAACTCGCACATTGGTCGCCAGCAGATCCCGAGCAGCGCCTACTCCGATCCGGCGCAACTGGAACTGCTGTTGCAACAGGCCCGCGCCGAATTGAGCAAAGAAGGTTACCTGCTGCAATCGTGGTCGATGCCACATTGATCAGAGGATCATGCGGATGACGCTCAGGTCATCCGCCCTCTGTTCTGTTAGTTACCTGCGGTAGTTCGTCTCCAGTACTTTTGTACAACTTCCCTTAAAGCATCAGGCGCCACTGCTTGGCATGCTTTCATTTGGTTCAAAAAGACACTGTTATGGCACAGTGCGACCCTCCACCTGTTAGTTCTGTCAGTTGAACTTGCGTGTATTCAGGGATTGAATGTTCCGCTCATGCAGTTACCCGCCCGATTCGGGCCTGGTCAACTTGCAAGGAGAAGCATGCATGTCCTCCGAGAACGCCTTTGCGCGACCGGCACTACTCAATCGCTGCGGACAACTGGACAGACAATTCGCCAAGACTGGCGTTGCTCAGGTCTATTTCGCTGGCAGTGTATCCAGCATGACCCAGGGTGTTGCGCTGGACCGACAGGGGCGCGTGCTGGTCGCGGCCAAGATCGGCACCGCTCAGGGCAGCCGGTTTGGCTTGGCGCGAATACTCGCTGACGGTTCGGCCGACCTCGCTTTCGGTCAACAAGGCAGCGTCATCGGCGAGTTTGAACCCGGTTTCGAAGCCACCGCCGGCAAAATCCAGGTGTTACCCGACGGACGTATCCTGCTGGCCGGTCTGCATTATCAAACCGCCCATCGCACCCTGCCCGCGCTTGCCTTGTTCAGCGCCGACGGCATCCCGGACCCGAGCTTTGGTGAAAATGGCCGTAAAGTGGTGCGCCTGCCCGGCGACCTGTCCATCGGCTCCCGCGATGCCTGGCTGCCGCCCGGCGTGCCTGGCGCCGAAGCCTGCGACATTGCCGTGCAGGACGACGGGCACATTCTGCTGATCGCCAATCATCATTTCGAACTCGCCGACCATGCCGGCATGCTGATTCGCCTGATGCCAGACGGTGCGCTTGATCCGAGCTTCAATGGCCGCGGCTTCGTGATGATTCGTCATTTGCTGCTCAACACCTGGCTCAGCAGCCTTGCACTGCAGCAGGACGGGCGGATCCTCGTCGCCGGCTCCATCGACTTCCCCCAAGAGGGGCTGGTGGCGCGCTATCTGCCTGACGGGCGTCTGGATGAGCGCTTCGCGGTGGATGGTTTCCTCGCCTTCAAGGCCCACGGCCAAAGCGCCATGGTCAGTCAGGTCATCGAGTCGCAGGAGCATCTGCACTGCTTTGGCAGCAGCCGCGATCCGATCCGCTGTCTGGCACTGAGCCTGCACAACAACGGCCGACCGGAGTTGCGCAACAACGCCGGTCATCCGCATCTGCTGGAAATCGGCCCCAGTGGTTGCCAGTGGAGCGCCGCCCAGTGCATGGCCGATGGCCGCATCATCGCGGTGGGCGCGACCATTGGCGGAATCGAAGCGGATTTCATCGTCGCGCGCTATTTGCCTGATGGCCAACTTGACCGCGAGTTTGGCAACGGCCACGGCTGGCTGCGCACGCGGCTGGGACGCAGCCTCGACACCGCCAATTCCCTCGCGGTGCAGGCGGACGGACACATATTGGTCGGCGGCTATTCACTGGACGGCAACTACCGCGCCATGGTCGCGCGCTATCTGAATCAATAATTCCCCCCGGACTTGAACTTGCCAGGCACTTGCGGCAACTTGCGCGCTTCTTAATACAAGGAGCAACCGATGTCCGGTTCACTGGCCCAGGCGTTCGCGCATAACTTCCTCGGGCATTCGCCCCGCTGGTACAAGGCGTGCATCGTCGGGTTCCTGATCCTCAACGCCGTGGTGCTGTTCACTGTCGGCCCGGTCGCCGCCGGCTGGTTGTTGGTGATCGAGTTCATTTTCACCCTGGCCATGGCGCTCAAGTGCTATCCGTTGATGCCCGGCGGCTTGTTGCTGATCGAAGCCCTGCTGCTGAAGATGACCACCCCGCAGGCACTGTACGATGAGTTGCTGCACAATTTCCCGGTGATCCTGCTGCTGATGTTCATGGTCGCGGGTATCTACTTCATGAAAGACCTGCTGCTGTTTCTGTTCTCGCGACTGTTGCTGGCCGTACGCTCCAAGGCGCTGCTGGCGCTGATGTTCTGCTTCCTCTCGGCCTTTCTGTCGGCGTTTCTCGATGCCTTGACCGTCACCGCAGTAATCATCAGCGCGGCGGTCGGCTTCTATTCGGTCTACCACCGTGTGGCCTCGGGCAACGATCCGCGTCAGGACAGCGAATTCAGCGACGACCGCCATCTGCCGGCCCTGCACCATGAAGATCTGGAGCAATTCCGCGCATTTCTGCGCAGCCTGCTGATGCACGGCGCGGTCGGTACTGCCCTCGGCGGGGTCTGCACCCTGGTGGGCGAGCCGCAGAATTTGCTGATCGGTCATGAAATGGGCTGGCACTTCGCAGAATTCTTCCAGAAAGTCGCGCCGGTCTCGCTGCCGGTACTGGTGGCCGGCCTGCTAACCTGTCTGCTGCTGGAAAAACTGCGCTGGTTTGGCTACGGCACCCTGCTGCCGGACAACGTCCGCGCCGTACTGGCCAATTACGCCGCCGAAGACAACGCCGAACGCACTCCGCGTCAGCGTGCCGCCCTGCTGGTGCAAGGCACTGCCGCGTTGATTCTGATTGGCTGCCTGGCGTTTCACGTTGCTGAAGTCGGCTTGATCGGCCTGATGGTGATCGTGTTGATCACCGCGTTCACCGGCATCACCGACGAGCATCGCCTCGGCAGCGCGTTCAAGGACGCCATGCCGTTCACTGCATTGCTGGTGGTGTTTTTTGCCGTGGTCGCGGTGATTCACGATCAACAACTGTTCGCGCCACTGATCCAGTGGGTGCTGGCGCTGCCGGCGGAGCAACAGCCGGGCATGCTGTTCATCGCCAACGGCCTGCTCTCGGCGATCAGCGACAACGTGTTCGTCGCCACGATCTACATCACCGAAGTGAAACAGGCCTTCCTGTCCGGGCACATGAGTCGCGAGCACTTCGAGAACCTGGCGATCGCGATTAACACCGGTACCAATCTGCCAAGCGTGGCGACCCCGAATGGTCAGGCGGCGTTCCTGTTCCTGCTGACCTCGGCGATTGCGCCGCTGGTGCGCCTGTCGTACGGGCGGATGGTGTGGATGGCGTTGCCGTACACCGTAGTGATGGGGTTACTGGGCTGGTACGCCGTCAGCTACTGGCTGTAATTCCGCCGCGCAAAAACTGTAGGAGTGAGCCTGCTCGCGATAGCGGTGTGTCAGCCCAGAAAGGTTACTGAAACATTGCTATCGCGAGCAGGCTCACTCCTACATTTGTTTTGGGGTGAGTTCAGCGACGGAGGATGTACTTCTCGATTGCCTGCGCCACACCGTCTTCGGTGTTGGGGGCTGTAACGACATCAGCCTGGCGCTTCACCGCCTCCTCCGCCTGCCCCATGGCAATCGACAGGCCCGCGCAATGGAACATCGCCGGGTCGTTGCCGCCATCGCCAATCGCCGCCGTCTGCTCCAGCGGGATGCCCAGATGTGCGGCAATCGTCGTCAGTGCGGTGCCCTTATTGGCTTCCAGCGCTGTGACGTCCAGATACACCGGTTGCGAGCGCGAAACCTGCGCCATACCGTTGACCTTGGGCAGCAGACGCGCCTCAAGCTCGATCAGCAAATCGGTGTTGTTACTGGTGGCGACGATCTTGTCGATGCGTTCCAGGTACGGCTCGAAACTCTCGACCACAACCGGCGGATAACCGAGGCCATGCTGCTCGCGCGGCACCATCGGCCCGTGCGGATCCTTGAGCAGCCAGTCGCCACCGCTGAACACCCAGATTTCCACATCCGACTGGTCAGCAAACAACGCCAGGGCAATCAGCGCCGTCGGCACCGGCAGGTAGTGCGCCACCAACAGGCTGCCATCCGGATTGACGATGGTGCCGCCATTGAAGGCGGCGGTCGGCAGATCGACACCCAAGGCTTCGATCTGCTGCAACATGGCTTTGGGCGGGCGCCCGGTGGCCAGGCTGAACAACACGCCGGCCTCGCGCAGCGAACGCACGGCGTCAATGGTGCGCTGGCTCAGGCTGTGATCGGGCAGCAACAGCGTGCCGTCCATATCACTCAGTAAAAAGCGGATCGAGTCACTCATCCCAGACCATGCCAGACGCGACCATCGCGAGTCAGCAGATCATTGGCGGCTTGCGGGCCGTCTTCCCCGGCAGCGTAAGTCTCCACGCTTGCATCCTGTTGCCAGGCATCGAGGAACGGTTGCACCGCACGCCAGCCGTTCTCGATGTTGTCGGCGCGCTGGAACAGTGTCTGGTCGCCCGTCAGGCAATCGTAGATCAGCGTTTCGTAGCCGGTGGACGGCTGCATCTCGAAGAAATCCTTGTAGGCAAAACCCAGCTCGATGTTGGCCATGTTCAGCGCCGGCCCCGGCCGTTTGGCCAGCAGGTCGAACCACATGCCTTCGTTGGGCTGGATCTGGATGCGCAGATAGGTCGGCTGCAACTCGTCGACTTCGGTGTCGCGGAACTGCGCGTACGGCGCCGGTTTGAAGCAGATGACGATCTCGGTGTCGCGCACGCTCATGCGCTTGCCGGTGCGCAGGTAGAACGGCACGCCGACCCAGCGCCAGTTGTCGATCATGACTTTCAGCGCGACGTAGGTTTCGGTGTTGCTGTCAGGCGCCACGTTGGCTTCCTGACGATAGCCATTCAACGCTTTGCCATCGACCTCGCCGGCGCGGTACTGGCCGCGTACCGAGTTGGCTCGCGCCTCTTCAACGCTCCACGGGCGGATCGCGCCAACCACTTTGGCCTTCTCGCCGCGCACGGCGTCAGCGCCGAATGCGGCCGGCGGTTCCATGGCGACCATCGCCAGCAACTGGAACAGGTGATTGGGCACCATGTCACGCAGCGCACCGGTGTGCTCGTAAAAACTGCCACGGGTTTCAACGCCGACGGTTTCTGCCGCGGTGATTTGCACGTGGTCGATGTAATGGTTGTTCCAGAAGGCCTCAAACAGACTGTTGGAGAACCGGCTGACCAGAATGTTCTGCACGGTTTCCTTGCCCAGGTAATGGTCGATCCGATAGATCTGTTTCTCGGACATGACCTTGAGCAGGCAGGCGTTCAACGCTTCGGCAGTTTGCAGATCGGAGCCGAACGGCTTCTCGATGACCACCCTTCTGAATGCTTCCGGGGTTTCCTCCAACAACTTGGCGGCGCCGAGACGGCGTACCACTTCGCTGAAGAAACGTGGCGCGGTGGCCAGGTAGAACACCGCATTGCCAGTGCCGCTGTCGGCAATTTTTGCCGCCAGCGCGGAATAAGTGCTGTCGTCCAGGAAGTCGCCCTGGACGTAGCTGATGCCTTTGGCGAGCTTGGCCCACAAGGCCGGATCAAGCATCTGATCGCCCTTGCCAACTTTCGCCGCCACTTCGGTGCGGATGAAGTCTTCGAGCTTTTGCGCGAAGGCTTCATCGGTAATGGCGTTGTGATCAACGCCGACGATCCGCAGATTTTCGTCCAGCAAGCCGTCGCGACTGAGGTTGTACAGCGCCGGCATCAGCAAGCGCTTGACCAGGTCGCCGTGGGCACCGAACAGAAACAGCGTGGTCGGTGGTGCGGGTTCTGCCTTGGATTTTCTGCGGATCGTATGGGTCATTTCTTCGGTGTCTCCACGTGGCCGCCGAAGCCGAAGCGCTGGGCCGAAAGAATCTTGTCGCCAAAAGTGCCCTGACCGCGCGAGCGGTAGCGCGAGAACAGCGAGTTGGACAGCACCGGAACCGGCACCGCCTGCTCCATGGCCGCTTCGATGGTCCATTGACCTTCGCCGCTGTCAGCCACCGAACCGGAGAAACCGTCGAGTTTCGGATCGCTGGCCAGTGCGTCGGCGGTCAGATCGAGCAGCCAGGACGAGACCACGCTGCCACGGCGCCAGACTTCGGCGATGTCGGCCACGTTCAGGTCGAAACGCTGATCTTCCGGCAGACGCTCGCTGGACTTGGTCTTGAGGATGTCGAAGCCTTCGGCGAAGGCGGCCATCATGCCGTATTCGATGCCGTTGTGAATCATCTTCACGAAGTGCCCGGCACCGGCAGGACCGGCGTGAATGTAGCCGTGCTCGGCGCGGTGATCCTCGGATTTGCGATCCTTGGTGCGCGGAATGTTGCCCATACCCGGCGCCAGCGCTGCGAACAGTGGGTCCAGACGGTTCACGGTCTCGGCGTCGCCGCCGATCATCATGCAGTAGCCGCGCTCCAGGCCCCAGACGCCGCCGGAGGTACCGACGTCGATGTAGTGCAAGCCCTTCTCGGCCAGGGTTTTCGCCCGGCGAATGTCATCCTTATAGTTGGTGTTGCCGCCGTCGATGATGGTGTCACCGGCTTCCAGCAAGTCGCTCAGAGTGTTGATGGTGTCTTCGGTCGGCGCGCCGGCCGGCAGCATGACCCATACGGCACGTGGCTTGGCCAGGCCTGCCACCAGAGCGGGCAGGTCGGCAACGCCGGTGGAGCCCTCGGCGACCAGGTTATCGATGAAAGCGGTATTGCGGTCGTAAACAACGGTGGTGTGACCGTTGAGCATCAGACGTCGCGCAATATTGCCGCCCATGCGGCCCAGTCCAATAATCCCGAGTTGCATGTGCTGATGCTCCTTACTACAAATAAATGTGTGTCATTGGTTATAGCCCAACGCGACTGATGGAGGTTAGTCCAGAGCGTTGCGATGAAGTTTCCGGGCATTGTGCCCGATCCAGACTGATAACGCCCCGAATCCTGCCGAAGACACACCGACCATGAAAAATAAAAAAGTTCCATTCATGGGCAAAAGAAATCAAAATTGGCGCCGATAGCAAGTCAGTAGCCCCGACGCGGGGACGATTTGCAGTTGAGACACGCCATTTGCGAGGTGAGCAATGGGCACAGTACACACAGCAATGCCGCCACAAACCCTGTACGTCACAATCCGTCGCGATGAATTGCGCCAGTTGAAAGACGAGCGCGACCAGTTGAAGCAGGAGCTGGCGCAGCTGCGCTCGCTGACCCAGGGCGCTCAGCCCAAACCTCTGCCGGTGGTCCAGCGCCATCCGCACGCCTGACCTGCCCCGCCAGCTTCGGGAACGGCGCCTGTCGTTCCCGACATGATGCTCCCCTGCCCCTGATCAGCAACTAACGAAGTTTTCACATTGCCTTGGTGATACTCCGGCCCATTCTGGCCGTGCGTTTGCGCGCGGCTTCCGTTCGTCGGTTTGATGTAGCGCTCCGACGGTGGTTAGTGACGATGAGCTGGAGTGCTGAATGGCATTGTTCAAACGCAGCAAAACGACTGCGACAGGTTTCGACTGGGCCGGGGTTCTCTGGCTGTTCGCGTTCTTCTGGTATTTCTCGGGTATCACCCAACTGTTGATCCAGCTGACCGGCACCTCCGGTTTCAGCGGTTTCCGTCAGGCTTTCGTGATGAGTGCGCTGTGGCTCGCCCCGATGCTGGCGTTCCCCAAACGCACCAAACTGCTGGCCGCGCTGATCGGCGTAGTCCTGTGGGCCTGCTCCATGGCCAGCCTGGGCTACTTCTTCATCTATCAGCAGGAGTTCTCGCAAAGCGTCATCTTCATCATGTTCGAGTCGAACATCTCTGAAGCCGGCGAATACATGACGCAGTACTTCGCCTGGTGGATGATCCCGGCGTTCCTCGCCCATACCGCTTTCGCCTATTTCCTGTGGACCCGCCTGCGCCCGGTGTACATGCCCCGAGGCCGTGCGTTCGTGGCCGCGATCGCGATCGTCTTCGCCGTGGTCGGTTACCCGCTGATCAAACAGACCCAGCGTACCGGCAGTTTCGCCGGCGGTTTCGAGAAGTTCGAAGACCGCATCGAGCCAGCCGTGCCCTGGCAGATGGCAGTGGCTTACCACCGTTACCTCGACACCCTGGCCGGCATGCAGGACATGCTGCACAGCACCAGCAAGGTGCCGCCGCTGCATAACCTGAAAGCTGCCGACGCCGATAAACCGTCGACCCTGGTGCTGGTGATCGGCGAGTCGACCAACCGTCAGCGCATGAGCCTGTACGGCTATGGACGCAAGACCACCCCCGAGCTGGACAAGCTCAAGGATCAGCTCGCGGTGTTCGACAACGTCATCACCCCACGCCCCTACACCATTGAAGCGCTGCAGCAGGTCCTGACCTTCGCCGATGAAGAAAACCCTGATCTGTACCTGTCCACGCCGTCGCTGGTCAGCATGATGAAACAGGCCGGTTACAAGACGTTCTGGATCACCAACCAACAGACCATGACCAAGCGCAACACCATGCTCACGACCTTCTCCGAGCAAGCCGACGAGCAGGTGTACCTGAACAACAACCGCAACCAGAACGCCGCGCAGTACGACGGTGACGTGATCGAGCCGTTCAACAAGGCGCTGACCGACCCGGCGCAGCGCAAGCTGATCGTCGTGCACTTGCTCGGTACTCACATGAGCTACCAGTACCGCTATCCGCCGACCTTCGACAAGTTCCAGGACCGTACCGGCGTGCCGGCCGGCGTGCGTGACGATCAGGTGCCGACCTACAACAGCTACGACAACGCCGTGCTGTACAACGATTTCGTGGTGTCGAGCCTGATCAAGGACTACGCCAAGTCCGATCCGAACGGCTTCTTGCTGTATCTCTCCGACCACGGTGAAGACGTGTTTGACTCCGCCGGCCACAATACCCTTGGCCGTAACGAGAACAAACCGACCGCGCCGATGTACACCATTCCGTTCATGGCCTGGGCGTCGCCGAAATGGCGCGAGACCCACGACTGGAACTTTGCCGCCGACCTGGGCCGGCCGTACAGCAGCTCGCACCTGATCCACACCTGGGCGGACCTGGCCGGTTTGAGTTTCGATGAACTGGACCGCAGCAAAAGCCTGGTCAGCGACAGCTTCAAACCGCGTCCACTGATGATCGGCAACCCGTACGAACGCGAGCAGCGCGCCTTGATCGACTTCAGCCTGATGAAGCCGAAAAAGGTCGACCCCACCGCTGCGAATGTCGTGCAACAGTAACCGCTCGAAAGGCGCCGGTTTCGCGAGATCGCAACCGGTGTAACGCATAAAGAAAAAGCTCCGTATCTTGCGATACGGAGCTTTTTCCGTTCTGGGCGGACAGGTCGCCTGCGCCTACGGAGCTCTACTGTGCCGCCTGAGGGAAATCGGAGCAGCCAGCATGCTCGCACGTACCCTCCTCCCTGAAAAAGCAGCCAGAGCGCTCAGAGGGCGACAGTCAATCGCGCCGCAGGGCTCAAGGCTTTTCCCGGCACAAAAACAAACGCCCCGAACAAGTCGGGGCGTTTGTGGGTGCGTTCACTTGGGTGCTCTCACACCCTTCGCGATGCAGGTCCGGCGCTATCAGTAAGCCTTGCCGGTCTTGTAGAAGTTCTCGAAGCAGAAGTTGGTCGCTTCGATGTAGCCTTCAGCGCCACCGCAGTCAAAACGCTTGCCCTTGAACTTGTAAGCCATGACGCAGCCGTTCTGGGCCTGCTTCATCAGGGCGTCGGTGATCTGGATTTCACCGCCCTTGCCTGGCTCGGTCTGCTCGATCAGATCGAAGATGTCCGGGGTCAGGATGTAACGACCAATGATCGCCAGGTTCGATGGAGCGTCTTCCGGCTTTGGCTTCTCGACCATGCTGTGTACGCGGTAGATGTCGTCGCGGATCATCTCGCCGGCGATCACGCCGTATTTGCTGGTTTCCTGCGGATCAACTTCCTGAATGGCGATGATCGAGCAGCGGAACTGCTTGTACAGCTTGACCATCTGGGTCAGTACGCCGTCGCCTTCGAGGTTGACGCACAAGTCGTCCGCCAGCACCACGGCGAACGGCTCGTCACCGATCAGCGGGCGACCGGTGAGAATCGCGTGGCCCAGGCCTTTCATTTCGGTCTGACGGGTGTAGGAGAACGAGCACTCGTCCAGCAGTTTGCGGATGCCGACCAGGTATTTCTCCTTGTCGGTGCCTTTGATCTGGTTTTCCAGCTCATAGCTGATATCGAAGTGGTCTTCCAGAGCGCGCTTGCCGCGACCGGTCACGATCGAGATTTCAGTCAGGCCAGCGTCCAGAGCTTCTTCAACGCCGTACTGGATCAGTGGCTTGTTTACCACCGGCAGCATTTCTTTGGGCATGGCTTTAGTCGCTGGCAGGAAGCGAGTACCGTAACCGGCTGCTGGGAACAAGCATTTCTTGATCATATAAGTCCTTGAAAGGGCTGTGTGTACGAGTTCGGCGCAGTCTAATCAGGCGGCGTGCACCTTACAATGCCCCGCACTGGCTAACCGATGCCAACATAGAGAAATATTCTCGCCGATAGTTCCGTTGGCGACTTCGACCCGCGGAAACAGAGTAGCTCAAACATTCAAATGCGCTGCATCACCATACGCTCATCATCCCCCAATGTGAGGATTTGTCGGTATCATGGCGCCTTTGATCCAGCGAACGAGACAGATAGATGGCCGCGGTAAAAATCATCAACGGGTATGTGATCGACAAGAAAGACGGCAAGTGGAACCTGACCACTACCAATGGCGAACACATCGCCGGTCCTTTCGACAGCGAGCAGTTGGCGACTGATGTAGCGTCGGTGTTCACTGACACCCCGGCATCGTCCAAGCGCCGTGGCAAAGATCAGGACTGATCGGTTGCGACACACGCCGAGCCCTGCCCTTGTGCAGGGCTTTTTTGTGGCCGCTCGCAGCATGATGAAAACAAGTGGCCAATCGCTATAACCTTTTCATGCTGGCGCTGTCAGAGCGTTTAGCCCCTCCCTCGCTGAAGACGACACACTTATGAACATGAACAGAATGCTGCCGCTGATCGCGGTATTGGCCCTCGGTGGCTGTGCCACCTCGGAAACCACCTACCTGAACAACGGCGAACAGGGCTTGAGCATCGACTGCTCCGGGGAAGCCAACTCCTGGGCCACCTGCTACGAAAAGGCTGACGCCTCCTGCGCCGGCACCGGGTACCGCATCGTCGGTACCGACGGCACGCCGGCGCCCAAGGAAAGCGACAAGACCCTGGGGGTCGATGTCGGCAACTACAAGAACCGCAGCGTGGTGGTAGTCTGCAAATAGACCCTACATGTGGATCTCGGCGAATTTGATCCCGAGCCCGCGCACGACCTCGATCAGGTCGTCGAGCCGGGCAAAGGATTCGACTTCGTCGTTATCGTCCACCAGAAAATAGCTGCGACCGGCACTCTTCTTGAAAAACACGATCCACTCGCCCGAGTTCGCCGGATTTTGAATCACATGCGTGGCAGAGATAAGGCCCTCTGCATGCCGTTCCCGTACTTGCTCTCGCTTCATGCGCGACTCCAGAAATGAAAATGCCGTCACAGCATGACTGTGACGGCATCGGTGCTGATGAACGTTATTCTATCAGCCGGAAATACAGGCATTGGCGGCGTTTTGCACGTCACGGGGACGAATCGGCACATTGGACATCCGCTCATGCAGCTTGATGCTGCTGCCGCCAGAGCGGTCTTCGATATCAAACACCGCGGCCGCGCCGGTGGAAAATTTCCCGGGAACAATCACTCGCACGCCATCCTTGTGCGGCTGCATCTGCAGCGCGCCGCGGCTGTTGGCAAGCTTGTCGGCCAGGCATTGAGCATACTCATGGGGTTTCTTGCCGGAAATCACGCTCATGGTGGGCAAGGTTTCGTTGATTTCGGAAACACTCGCGCAACCACCCACGACCAACATCAACGGCAGACACACCACACCCCACTTCATACAAATACCTCCCATAAAGACCCTCGGACAGCAGTAATGCCATTTTTCTCCGAGGCTTACTCCATTAAACCCGCATGGAATCGCGAATAACTGTTTTTAATTGTCAAAGCAGCGCTCGACGGCGGGATAATAACCCGTTCGGGCTGATAAACTGCGCCAATCGCACATGCTATCGTTTTGATTTAGTAGAAAAAGCCCTTCTGGAGGCGCCCATGAAATTCATTCACCAGCGCGAGCACCTCAACGAAGACGACATCGTCGTCATCCAATGCTCGCAAACCTGCAACATCCGCTTGATGAACGACGCCAACTTCCGAGCGTTCAAGAACGGCGGCCGCCACACCTACCACGGCGGCGCTTTCGACACGTTTCCTGCGCGCATCACCGCACCGAGCACCGGTTTCTGGAACATCACCATCGATACCGTCAACCGTCGCGCCATCAGCGTCACGCGCAAACCGACCCTGACCCACTCGATCAAGATCATCCGCCGCTCCAGCTCCAAGCTGAGCTGAGTCGCCTCTAACGCAAAGGTAAGCACGACCGTGGCCCAAACGACCAAATACGTGATCAAATACAAGCTCAACGGCGAACGCCGCTTCGAATTCGCACAACTGGAAAACGGCACCGAGGAAGAAGCCAAGGCCGCACTGGATGCCATCCACGGCCAGACTGATGATGTAATCAGCGA
Organism: Pseudomonas sp. GM30; assembly: GCF_000282275.2. Lineage (NCBI taxonomy): Bacteria > Pseudomonadati > Pseudomonadota > Gammaproteobacteria > Pseudomonadales > Pseudomonadaceae > Pseudomonas > Pseudomonas sp. GM30. The sequence continues at coordinate 346,646 of NZ_AKJP02000026.1, forward strand.
CATCGCCGTCAGCAAAGCCCTGTAACGCAACATCCGGGGATTCGACCGCAAGCGGCGGAGTGTTCTGCCGCCGGGATTTGCCCAGACTGACAGCCTCGACCAAAGGGTTCAGGAGTCAGAATGTCAATGTCCCCGTCTCGGCTGGATGCGCTCGATTGGGCAAGCCTCGAACAGCATCTGGATCAATATGGCTATGCCATCGTCCGCTCGTTGCTGTCGGCGCAAACCTGTGAACGCTTGAGCGCCCTGTATTCGCAGACCGAACCGTTTCGTTCGCAGGTCATCATGGCCCGCCACGGTTTCGGTCGCGGGGAATACAAGTACTTCAGCTATCCCCTGCCGACCACCATCGAACGTCTGCGCACCGCGCTTTACCCGCGCCTGGTGCCGCTGGCCAACCGCTGGTACGAACGCATGAATCTGTCTGTACGTTTTCCCGCCACCCATCCCGAGTTTGTGCAGCGCTGTCAGGCTGCCGGCCAGCTGCGGCCGACGCCATTACTGTTGCAATACGGCCCGCAGGACTACAACTGCCTGCATCAGGATCTGTACGGCGAACTGGTTTTCCCACTGCAAGTGGCGATTCTTCTGTCGCAGCCGGGGCAGGATTTTACCGGTGGTGAGTTCGTCCTGACCGAGCAGCGCCCACGCATGCAGTCGCGCCCGCACGTTGTGGATCTGCACAAGGGTGACGCGGTTATATTCGCGGTCAACCAGCGCCCGGTCAGCGGCACACGCGGTGATTATCGAGTGACCATGCGTCACGGCGTCAGTCGCCTGCACAGCGGAAATCGGCATACTCTGGGCATCATCTTTCACGACGCATCATGAACGCCATGCAACCGACCACTTTCGACCTGTTCGCCGACCACGAACCCGAGCAACAACCCCGCGCTGAAAAGATCGGCGAACAGTCGTGGGTGTTGCGCGGCTTCGCCCTGCCGGTTGTAGACCGACTGCTGCCCGCGCTGGATACCATTGTTGCCGCAGCACCGTTGCGCCACATGATGACCCCGGGTGGCTTCAGCATGTCGGTGGGCACCAGCAGTTGCGGAACGCTGGGCTGGATCACCGACCGTAGCGGTTATCGCTACAGCTCCGTGGATCCGCTGACCGGCAAGCCCTGGCCGGCGATGCCAGAAGTACTGTCAGAACTGGCACGCCAAGCAGCAGAGCGCGCAGGATTTACCGACTTTCATCCAGACTCCTGCCTGATCAACCAATATGTCCCCGGCGCGAAAATGTCTTTGCACCAAGACAAGGACGAACATGCCTACGCGGCGCCGATCGTGTCGCTGTCATTGGGATTGCCGGCGATGTTCCTCTTCGGTGGTTTTGCCCGCGGCGACAAGAGCCAGCGTATTCCTTTGCTGCACGGCGACATGGTGGTCTGGGGCGGGGTCGATCGCTTGCGTTTTCACGGCGTATTGCCGATCAAGCCCGGCCAGCATCCGCGTCTGGGCGAGCGGCGGATCAACCTGACCTTGCGTGTCGCCGGATGATCTGAAAAGTTTGACCGCAAGGCCCGGAGTGTTACCAACATTGCTGCTGGTTAACCTGAATCAAACAGGTCAACGGACTACTCGCCATGAAAAAGCTTTCGCCCATCATCAACGTTGAAACCGATCCACGCTGGGCCGCTGTCGTTGCACGGGACCCACGGGCCGACGGGCAGTTTGTCTATGCGGTGAAAACCACCGGCATCTACTGCCGCCCCAGCAGCCTTTCACGCTTGCCCAAACCGCAGAACGTCGAGTTCTTCGAAAGTGCTCAAGCTGCCGAAGCGGCGGGCTACCGCCCAAGCAAACGCACGAGCAAGGATCAGACTGAAGTCGCCAGCCAGCACGCCGCGACCGTGGCGATGGCCTGTCGGCAGATCGAGTCGAGTGAAACAGTGCCCGCGCTCAATGAACTCGCCGAGGTCGCCGGCCTCAGCCCGTTCCATTTTCATCGCGTGTTCAAGGCGGCTACCGGCCTGACGCCCAAAGGCTACGCAGCGGCGCATCGTTCGCGCCGGGTGCGTGAACGGCTTGCAGACGGCGGCTCGGTGACCGATGCGTTGTATGACGCGGGTTTCAATTCCAACAGCCGCTTTTATGAGTCGGCCGACAAGCTGCTGGGCATGAAACCCGGCGACTACCGCGCTGCCGGACGCAACAACGACATTCATTTTGCTGTCGGGCAATGCTCACTCGGGGCGATTCTGGTGGCGCAAAGCGAACGCGGGGTGTGTGCGATTCTGTTGGGTGACGACCCGCATCAACTGGTCTGCGATCTGCAGGATCAATTCCGTCAGGCCAACCTGATTGGCGCCGATGCCGGCTTCGAACAGTTGATTGCCAAAGTGGTGGGTTTCATCGAGGCGCCAGCGCTGGGCCTCGACTTGCCACTGGACGTGCGCGGCACCGCATTTCAGGAACGGGTATGGCAGGCGCTGCGGGAAATCCCCGCCGGACGCACCGTCAGTTACGCCGAAATCGCCCAGCGCATTGGCGCGCCGACGTCCATGCGCGCCGTGGCGCAGGCCTGCGGCGCCAACCGTCTGGCCGTGGCGATCCCCTGCCATCGCGTGGTACGCAGCGATGGCAATCTGTCGGGGTATCGCTGGGGCGTTGAGCGTAAGCGCCAGTTGCTGGAACGCGAAACCCAGCCTTAGCGCACGCCGATATAGACAGCAACGGACTCGGGGCCGGTATAGGCCTCGTAGTCCGTGGCGTAACGACGCTGAATCTGTGGATTCTGCTCAAAGAACTCCCAGATCCGCCCCCAGGTCGAGATGACCGCATCAGGCAATGGTCCCTGTGCTTCGAACACCAGATATTCACCTGCTTCGATCCGCACGGACTCGAAGTCATTGACCGGCGCATTCACGGCAACACCGGCGATAACATCGAACGCACCCGAGGCATCCGACTCATAAGCCGAATACACGCCATAAATCGGCGAATGGGCTGACTTGCCTGGAATGGATTCGGCCAACTCCTCGCCGAAAAACCGGCCCCACATCGGGCCGATTTTCGCGTTTTCGGCTTGGTGCTCGGCGGCGTTGGTGGTGCGCACGCGCAGGCCGGCAACGGTGAAGGCGTCGATTTGCTGTCGTTTCAAATCCATCGAAATTGCGGCTCCCTGAATAGAAGTGCGGCCACACAGGGCCGCAATGACGCCTACTCTGTCAGCGATTGACGTCGACCACAACCCTGCCGCGCAGTTGTCCGGCGAGCAGTTTCGGCGCCGCGTCGATGGCTTCGCTCAAGGCGATTTCATGGCTGATCAAGGGCAACAGGGCGAAGTCCAGATCTTTGGCCAGACGCGCCCAGGCCTCGATCCGCCGCGCCTTGGGCTGGGTCACGCTGTTGATCCCGGCCAATGTCACGCCGCGCAGAATGAATGGCGCCACCGACGCCGGAAAATCCATACCCTGGGCCAGACCGCAGGCTGCCACCGTGCCCTCGGCGCGGGTACTGGCGCAGGCGTTGGCCAAGGTGTGACTGCCGACCGAATCGATCACTGCGGCCCAGCGTTCCTTGGCCAGCGGTTTGCCTGGTTCCGACAAGGTTGCGCGGTCGATGATCTCGCTGGCGCCCAATTGCTTGAGGTACTCATGCTCCGACACCCGGCCGGTGGACGCCACCACGCGATAACCAAGCTGGCTGAGCAAGGCGATGGCGAAACTGCCCACTCCGCCATTGGCGCCGGTCACCAGCACTTCGCCCTGATCCGGCGTCACGCCGTTACGCTCCAGCGCCAGAATGCACAGCATCGCCGTGTAGCCGGCGGTACCGATGGCCATCGCCTGCGCTGCGGTAAAGGCTTTGGGCAGCGGAATCAGCCAGTCGCCATTGAGTCGCGCCTTCTGCGCCAGCCCGCCCCAATGACTTTCGCCCACACCCCAGCCATTGAGCAGCACCTGATCACCAACTTTATAGTCGGGATGCGAACTGGCTTCGACCGTACCCGCCAGATCGATCCCCGGCACCATCGGGAACTTGCGCACCACCGGGCTGCTGCCGGTAATCGCCAGACCGTCCTTGAAGTTCAGCGTGCTGTACGCGACCTTCACCGTCACGTCGCCTTCGGGCAACTGCGCTTCGCTGATCTGCTGCAGGCTGGCGCGATATCCGCTGTCGTCTTTGTCGATCAAAATGCCGTTGAACATGGCTGCCTCTCAATCAATGGGTTCAAGTCCTCGTGCCCTGAAATAACACAAAGCAACACATTGCCCCACCCGACTTTGCGCTAATTCGCAAATCCATCCAGTAATTCCGGAGCGGGCGGCTATGCTTTTTCGACGGTCGAACTTTCGCCGCCATCCCGCTGAAAGCGGCCCTGTCGATGGAGCTGACAATGTCTTACCCGCGCTCGTTGCTTGCGATACTGATGCTGTGCCTGCTGACCGTTGGCGATGCCTGGGCAGCGTCCACCCCGGCGACCCAAGCCACTGCGGCCGACACCGCTCCCAGCGCGCCGACGTGGCCGCAAGTGATCAGCAGCGGCAAGGCCAAACTGACCGTGTACCAGCCGCAACTCGACAGCTGGGATGGCTACACCCTCAATGCCCGGGCTGCCGTCGAAGCCACCGGCGCCGACGGCAAACCCACTTTCGGCATCGTCCAGTTCAGCGCGCACACCCTGGTCGACAAAGCCACGCGCTGGGTCGCACTGGGTCAGTACAAGATTATCAAGGCCGATTTCCCCGCCGACGCCAGTCAGGCAAACGTCTGGCTCAGCGCATTGCAAAAAGATGCCGAAAGCCGCAAGAAAACCATTTCCCTCGATCAACTCGAAGCCGCTGTCGGCGTGCTGTCGGCCGAGCAGAAAGCCGACAGCGCACCACTGGAAAACACCCCGCCGACGATCATCAGTTCCGACGTTCCCGCCCTGCTCGTCTACATCGATGGCGACGCCGTGTACCGTGCGGTCGACGGCACCGCGTTGCAGCGGGTGATCAACACCCGCCCGCTGTTGCTCAAGGACGCCGAGGGCAAGCACTACCTGCATGTGTTCGATGGCTGGATGGTCGCTGACAGCCTCAGCGGCGAATACACTCGTCTGAGCACACCACCGGCCGATCTGGAGAAAGCCAAACAGGCGGCGATCCAGAGCCGTCAGGTCGACCTGCTGACCGGGCAGAGTGATCCGAAAGACAAAATCCCAAATCTGGCCAAACCGCCGCAGCCGAAAATCTTCATCGCCACCACGCCCACGGAGCTGATCGTCACCGACGGCGCAGCGCAGTGGCTGCCGATTCAAGGCACCAGCCTGCTCTACGTGAGCAACACCACCGGGCACATCTTCAAGGAAATCGGCGACCAGAACAGTTACGTGCTGATCTCCGGGCGCTGGTTTCGCGCCGCCGACATGAAGGGACCGTGGACGTTTACCCCGGCAGACAAGCTGCCGGCGGATTTCGCCAACATCCCTGACGACAGCCCGAAAGAGAACGTCAAGGCCTCGGTCGCCGGCACGCCACAGGCCAAGGAAGCCGCGATCGCGGCGACCATCCCGCAAACCTCGGCGATCAAGAAGAGCGCTGTGAAAATGACCGCACCGCAGTTCGATGGCGAGCCACAGTTGAAGGCAATCAACAGCACATCCCTGCAGTACGTGGTCAACAGCGCGACGCCGATTATTCGTGTCGATAACGACAACTGGTATGCGGTGGAAAACGGTATCTGGTTCAGCGCCACCTCGGTGAACGGGCCATGGGCCGTGGCCAGTTCGGTGCCGGCGGTGATCTATTCGATCCCGCCGAGTTCGCCGATGCATTACCTCACCTACGTCAAAGTCTATGAATCCAGCGGCGACACTGTGGTGGTCGGCTACACCCCGGGTTATCAGGGTTCGACGCTGGATCCGGCCACCGGTGTGGTGGTCTACGGCACCGGTTATCCGTACACGCCGTGGGTCGGCAGCGTCTGGTACGGGCCACCGGTGACCTACGGTTTCGGCGTCGCCATGCGCTACACGCCGTGGACTGGCTGGACCTTCGGCTTCGGTTTCGGCTGGAGCTGGGGCGGCAATACCGTAGCGATGGGTTGGGGCTGGGGTGCTTATCCGTGGTGGGGCAATTATGGCTGGGGTTACGCCTGGGGGCCGCGCCTGTATCCGGCGCCACTGGCCTGGGGCGGCGCCGCTTATGGTTATCGCGGCGGTGCTGTGGCCTGGGGCCCCGGTGGCTGGGCCGGCACCACCGGCAATATTTATCGGCAGTGGGGCGATCGCGCGACGGTGAGTCGTTATGGCGCCGGATATAACGCCTGGACCGGCAATCACTGGGCCGGACAGGTCGGTTCTTCCTACAACTCGCGCACCGGCATTGCGGCGGCGGGCCAGCGCGGTGCCGTACACAATGTCTATAACGGCAATTATGCGGCCGGGCGCAGCGGTGAAGTGGTCGGCCCAAACGGTGGCGCCATCGCCGGTGGACGGGTGACCGCAGGCAACGCTCGCAATGGCACCCAGGTCAGCGCCAATCGTGGCGCGATATACAACCCCAACACCGACAAGACCACACAATATGGTGGCGTCAAGGGACGCAACGGCGCCGCCGCACGAGTGGGTGACAACGTCTACGCCGGGCACGATGGCAACGTCTACAAGAAGACCGACAATGGTTGGCAATCGATGGTCAAGGGCAGCCCGAACCGCACGGCACCGGTCAACAACAACGCGCAGTTGCAAAACCTCAATCGCGAATCCGCTGCACGCAACTTCGGCAATCAGCGAACCAACACCTTTCACGATTCCTCGCGATTGATGAACCACTCCTTTGGCGGCGGGGGATTTCATCGACGTTGAGGCCGCGCGATTGTCCTTGATCTGAAAAATTCGCACTGGCCCTGGGTCCGGTTTTGCTGTTAAAAAACCGGCTCTGCCGTCCCTGCCCCGTTTCATCGTTCGGAGAAGCGCTTCCATGAGCCAATGGCCTGACACTCGCATTCTTGACCTGCTCGGCATCGAGTTGCCGATCATCCAGGCCCCGATGGCCGGTGCCACGAACTCGTCCATGGTGATTGCCGTGTGCAACGCCGGTGGCTTGGGTTCGATGCCGGCCGCAATGCTGAGCATCGAGCAGTTGCGCGAAGAGCTGAAGACCATTCGCGAGCACACCCGCAATCCGTTCAATGTCAATTTTTTCTGCCACCAGCCACCGGCCGCCGATGAACAGCGCGCGCGAGACTGGAAGAACCTGCTGGAGCCGTATTACCGCGAACTGGGCGTCGATTTCGACGCACCGACCCCGGTTTCCAATCGGGCGCCATTTGATACGGCAGCGTGCGCCGTGCTCGAAGAGTTTCGTCCTGAGGTGGTGAGCTTTCACTTTGGCCTGCCGGAAAAATCCCTGCTGGATCGGGTCAAGGCCACGGGTGCGAAAATCCTCTCGTCCGCCACCACCGTCGATGAAGCGCTGTGGCTTGAGCAAAACGGTTGCGACGCGATCATCGCCATGGGTTACGAGGCTGGCGGGCATCGCGGGATGTTTCTCAGCGATGACTTGAGCAGTCAGGTCGGCACCTTTGCGCTGGTGCCGCAGATCGTCGATGCCGTGAAGGTGCCGGTGATTGCTGCCGGCGCCATTGCCGATGCGCGCGGGGTGGCGGCGGCGTTGGTACTCGGTGCGTCAGCGGTGCAGGTCGGCACCGCGTATCTGTTCACCCCGGAAGCGAAAGTCAGCGCTTCCCATCATCAGGCGCTGCGCACCGCCAAGGAAAGCGAAACCGCGGTTACCAACCTGTTCACCGGGCGCCCGGCTCGCGGCATTCTCAATCGGGTGATGCGCGAAATCGGCCCGATGTCAGCGAAAGCCCCGGCCTTCCCGCTGGCAGGCGGAGCGCTGATGCCATTGCGTGCCAAAAGTGAAGCGCAGTTCAGTAACCTTTGGGCCGGCCAGGCGTTCCCGCTGGGCCAGGAACTGAGCAGCGCCGATCTGACCCGGGAACTGGCGCAAGGCGCGCTGGCAAAACTGGTTCGACACTGATTCGATTGAGGATGAGGCGCGGCACAGCCTCACTCTGTATACAACAGCACTTCCTGTTTAGCGGCATTTCGCTATATATTTCGCTATATAGCGTTTCACCCCCTCGCATCGGTGCAGTCCACCCCCAACAATAACTGCCCTCTGCACTCGCCAACAACGGAGCTGTTACATGACCATTCGTGCCTCACGTTTTGCCCCTACCTGCCTGGCCACCCTGCTTGCGGTATTCGCCTTCGGCGCCGCTCAGGCTGATGAAGTGCAGGTGGCGGTTGCCGCCAACTTCACCGCGCCGATCCAGGCAATTGCTGCCGATTTCGAAAAAGACACCGGGCACAAACTGGTCGCCGCTTACGGTGCCACCGGCCAGTTCTACACCCAGATCAAGAACGGCGCGCCGTTTGAAGTGTTCCTCTCGGCAGACGACACCACCCCCGAGAAACTGGAAAAAGAAGGCGACACCGTCAAAGGCTCGCGCTTCACCTACGCCATCGGCACCCTAGCCCTGTGGTCGGCGAAAGAAGGTTATGTCGACGCCAAAGGTGAAGTCCTGAAGAAGAACGAATACCAGCACCTGTCCATCGCCAATCCGAAAGCCGCGCCGTACGGTCTGGCCGCCACTCAGGTGCTGGAAAAACTCAAACTGACTGAAGCAACCAAAGCCAAGATCGTCGAAGGCCAGAACATCACCCAGGCCTACCAGTTTGTGTCCACCGGCAATGCCGAACTGGGCTTCGTCGCGCTGTCGCAGATCTACAAGGACGGCAAGGTCACCAGCGGTTCGGCGTGGATCGTTCCAGCGAGCATGCACGACCCGATCAAACAGGACGCAGTGATTCTGAACAAGGGCAAGGACAGCGCCGCTGCCAAGGCTCTGGTTGAATACCTCAAAGGCCCGAAAGCCGCTGCGGTCATCAAGTCCTACGGCTATCAGCTCTAAATGTCGCTGACGAGTGCCGACTTCGCGGCGATCTGGCTGACCCTGAAACTGGCGTCCCTGACCACCGCTATCCTGCTGGTCGTCGGCACTCCGATTGCCCTGTGGTTGTCGCGCAGCCGTTCCTGGCTGCGCGGCCCCATCGGCGCAGTCGTCGCCCTGCCCCTCGTGCTGCCCCCGACCGTGATCGGCTTCTATCTGCTGCTGGCAATGGGACCCAATGGCTTTCTCGGCCACTTTACGCAATGGCTGGGCCTGGGCACTCTGACCTTCAGTTTTACCGGGCTGGTGATCGGTTCGGTGATTTATTCCATGCCGTTTGTGGTGCAACCGTTGCAGAACGCGTTCTCCGCCATCGGCACCCGCCCACTGGAGGTGGCCGCAACCTTGCGCGCCAATCCCTGGGACACTTTTTTCAGCGTGATCCTGCCGTTGGCCCGCCCCGGTTTCGTAACGGCGGCGATCCTCGGGTTCGCGCATACCGTCGGTGAATTCGGCGTGGTGCTGATGATCGGTGGCAACATTCCCGACAAAACCCGCGTGGTCTCGGTACAGATCTACGACCATGTCGAGGCGATGGAATATGCCCAGGCCCATTGGCTGGCCGGGGCGATGCTGGTGTTTTCGTTTCTGGTGTTGCTGGCGCTCTACTCCAGCCGCAAGACCCGCGCGGGTTGGAGCTGATCGATGATTGATGCACGTCTGAAAATCGCTTATTCGGGTTTCAGCCTGGATGTCGATCTGCACTTGCCGGGGCGCGGCGTGACCGCGCTGTATGGCCATTCCGGTTCCGGCAAAACCACTTGCCTGCGCTGTATCGCCGGGCTCGAGCGCGCCGAGCAGGGTTTCATCCAGGTCAACGACGAAATCTGGCAGGACAGCGAGCGACGGATTTTTGTCCCGCCGCACAAACGTGCGCTGGGTTATGTGTTCCAGGAGGCCAGCCTGTTCCCGCATCTGTCAGTGCTGGCCAACCTGCAGTTTGGTCTCAAGCGCATTGCCAGGGCCCAGCGCCGGGTCGACATGGCGCAAGCCACCGAACTGCTGGGCATTGGTCATTTGCTGGAGCGTCATCCGCAACACCTGTCCGGTGGTGAACGCCAACGTGTCGGCATCGCCCGCGCACTGCTGACCAGCCCGAAACTGCTGCTGATGGATGAGCCGTTGGCTGCCCTCGACAGTCAGCGTAAAAACGAAATCCTGCCGTACCTGCAACGTCTGCATGATGAACTGGACATTCCGGTGCTCTATGTCAGCCACGCTCAGGATGAGGTCGCGCGACTGGCCGATCATCTGGTGTTGCTCAGCGACGGCAAGGCCCTGGCCAGCGGCCCGATTGGCGAAACCCTCGCGCGCCTTGACCTGCCAATGGCGATGGGCGACGACGCCGGGGTGATCATCGAAGGTCAAGTCAGTGCCTACGACGCCGATTATCAGTTGCTCAGCCTGCAACTGCCGGCCACCGAAATGAACATCCGCGTGACCCACGCCCCCATGGCCGTGGGCCAGGCTTTGCGCGCCAAGGTGCACGCCCGTGACATCAGCCTGAGCCTCCACGACAGTGTGGCCAGCAGCATCCTCAATCGGTTGCCGGTCACTGTGATCAGCGAGCAGACGGCGGACAATACCGCGCATGTGCTGATTCGTCTGGACGCTGGCGGCACACCGCTGTTGGCACGGATCACGCGGTTTTCCCGGGATCAGCTTGGCATCCACCCGGGCCAGCATTTGTGGGCGCAGATCAAGGCCGTCGCCGTGCTGGCCTGAATTGGTTGGCACGACGGCCACGGCGCGCGGTCAATCGCTGTAACAGAGCGATTCGCCAAGGACACTGCCATGCCCGACACCGCACTAGCCGACGTCTTGCCGCCCGACCTGCATTACGTCGACGATACCCAACCCGGCCTCACCCGTAAAAAGCTGCGCGGCAAGTTCGCCTATTTCGATCCGGCCGGGCAGCGCATCACCGACCCTGATGAGATCAAACGGATCAATTCGCTGGCAGTGCCGCCGGCCTACACCGACGTGTGGATCTGCGCCGATCCGCGTGGCCATTTGCAGGCCACCGGCCGCGACGCCCGGGGCCGCAAGCAGTATCGCTATCACCCACGCTGGCGCGAGGTGCGCGATGCCGACAAGTACTCGCGCCTGCGTGAGTTCGGCCTGGCGCTGCCGAAGTTGCGCAAACAGCTCGAAACCCTGCTCGACGCACCCGGCTTCAGCCGTGACAAGGTCATGGCCACGGTCATCACGCTGCTCGACGCCACGCTGATCCGCGTCGGCAACACCCAATACGCGCGGGACAACCGCTCCTATGGCCTGACCACCCTGCGCAGCCGGCATGTCGAGGTCAACGGCAGCGCGATCCTGTTCCAGTTTCGCGGCAAAAGCGGCATCGAACATCAGATCACCGTCAAGGATCGTCGCCTGGCGCGCATCATCAAGCGCTGCCTGGAAATCCCCGGGCAGAATCTGTTCCAGTATCTGGACGAAAACGGTGAGCGGCACACCGTCAGCTCACACGACGTCAACAGCTACCTGCAAACCCTCACCGGTGCCGATTTCACCGCCAAGGATTACCGCACCTGGGCCGGCAGCGCACTGGCCCTGGCGGTATTGCGCGAACTGCAATGGGAGTCCGAAGCCGAAGCGAAACGGCACGTGGTGGAGATGGTCAAGAACGTGTCCAAACAGCTGGGCAACACCCCGGCGGTGTGCCGTAAGTGCTACATCCATCCAGCCGTGGTTGAGCGCTTCCTGCTCGGTGCACTGGCCGAACTGCCTCGTCCGCGAGTGCGCAAGGGTTTGCGCTCCGAGGAAGTGGCGCTGGCGATGTTTCTCGAGCAAATGATGGATGCGCCTTGATCGCGGCGGATGGGTGATCTAGGCTAGCCACCTCTCCTCCTTCTGGACGACCGCAGACCGTGAACAATCAAGCCTTCTGAAAATGTAATCGCGACAAGCGCTGAATAGCGCCTGCCAGTCTTCACGACATTTTTCGGAGGTGCCGATGACTCACGTCTCGCGTACGCCTGCCCTCGTCTCCCTGAATCAAACCAGTTTTCAGTTCGCCAATGGCGAGGCGATTTTCAACGACCTGAATCTGCATTTCGATCACATCCACACTGCAATTGTCGGACGCAACGGCGTCGGCAAGAGCGTGCTGGCCAAGCTGATTGCCGGACATTTGCAACCGACTGCCGGCAGCGTCACCTGCTCGGTTCCGTTGGCCTATGTCGCGCAAACATTCACCGCTGATGCGGGGCAGACCGTGGCCGATGCCACCGGCACCGCTGCCGCTCTTCGCGCATTGCAACGGCTGCAGTGTGGCGCGGCGGCGGCGGAAGACTTCGACATCCTCGGCGAGCGCTGGGATCTGCCCGAACGTCTGCGCCAATCGCTGGATAACGCCGGTCTGCCAGACATTGCCGCCACGGATTTGACCCAACCACTGAGCGGCGGCCAGCAGGCGCGGCTGGCGTTGATCAGAGCGTTTCTGAGTCCGGCGCGCCTGTTGGTGCTGGATGAGCCGACCAATCATCTCGACGGCCCCGGCCGCGACTGGTTGATGAACGAACTGGAACGCTGGCGCGGCGGATTGATCGTCGTCAGTCACGACCGGCAATTGCTTGAGCGCATGCAACGTATCGTCGAGCTGACGCCGCTGGGTGTCACGGTGTACGGCGGCAATTTTTCCGCTTACCAGCAACAACGACAGATCCATCAGGCAGCGGCGCAAGCGACGCTGGATCAGAGCCGAACCGAGCGCCGGCGCGAGCAGCAGCGCTTGCAAAACGAGCACGACACCATCCAGCGGCATGCCGCCCGCTCACTGCGCAATGCGAAAACCGCCAACGTCTCCGGTTTCGAGCGCGCCGGCCTGAAAGGTGCTGCGAGGCAGATCATGGGCCAGGTGCGTCATGGTCATCAGCAGCGCAAATCCGAACTCGATACACGGGTGCGCGATGCCTACGCCAAAGTGCTCGCGGACGAGACCGTGTTGATGAACCTGCCCGGCAGCGCAGTGCCCGCTGCGCGCAGGGTCTGCTCGTTGATTGATGCGCGCCTGCCATGGCTGCCGGCGCAACCGTTCAATCTCGCGCTGAGCGGTCCTGTGCGCGTCGCCGTCAATGGTCCGAATGGCTGCGGCAAATCGACGCTGCTCAGAGTCCTCGCAGGTCAACTGCATCCCGTCAGTGGCGAATGCATCACCCATGTTCCCGTGGCTTATCTGGACCAGCATCTGAAGCTGCTGGATGACCGCCTCAGCGTCATCGAGCAACTGTTGGCGCTGCAGAGTCCGTTGAGTGAAAGCGCATTGCGCGGGCATTTGGCTCATCTGCAACTGGACGCACAACGGGTCACCCGAGCGAGCGCTTCACTGAGCGGCGGCGAACGCTTGAAAGCCGCGCTGGCGGTAGCCTTGTGGGGCAAGACACCTGCGCAATTGCTGCTGCTCGATGAACCGAGCAATCATCTGGATCTGGCATCGGTTCAGGCTTTCGAACAGGCATTGCAGACGTTTCCCGGCGCCATTGTCGCGGTCTCCCACGACCCTGAGTTTCTACAGGCGTTGAAACCGACGCATCGCCTGGATTGGTATTGCGGGGGATGGCACCTGCAACCGACGAACTGACTGGCAATTTTTTGCACGATTGGCCAAGGCTTCTATAGTTGATCTGACACCCATTTGCTGTGGTGACGCCATGGAAGACATCTTTGTCGTGAAGCGCTGCAACAAGATCATCATTCACGGCCGCCGCGCCGGGGAAAGCCAGCACGAGCCCGCCGAGGCCAGCAGCTGGTTTCGGATCAACGACACGCGCACCGGCGGTTTCATCGGCGATGGCTACGATCTTGAGGAGGATGCCCGACGCGAATGCCGACGGCTCAATGCGGCCAGCTCGCCGCTGCCGGCGCGACAATCGGCCGGCTGATGCAATTGACAGGCGGGGTCTATACTCAAAGCAGCTGACGGACCAGCGCCCCAACGGCACAGAGCTCGCAGCCCGCGGGCTCTTTGCTGCCTCTCAACGGTTTTTCTGAACGGAGGTGTTCCATGTCCGAAAAAGAGTCCATCACCACCCTCCTCACCCTGCTCGACTCCCGTCAGGCTCGCCTGGCTGCGGCCTGCAAGGAAATCGCCGACTGGGTCGATCATCAAGGCGGCCATCCGACCGCCCTGCGCATCCGCGATCGCCTGAACGACATCGAAAAAGACACACCGCTGATCCGCAGCACCCTGTCGTCGCTACAACCGGTCGAGCGGCCATTGCCACGTTTCAGATGACTGCACAGCGATAAACGACAGTCTCCGGGCGCACCACTCGGCCGATCCGGCGAACGCCTGCGGTCGTGGGAGGTCAAAACCTGTACACGTCACCCAGGAGACTGTTCATGGTTATCCATTTCAAAACAGACGGACATCTGGCTTGTGGTCACAAGGGCAACAACCTGGCCTCCAGCCTGGAACTCAATCGCGTCAAATGCCGCAGCTGCCGCAACACCGACGCCTACAAAGAAGCACGCAAGACCCAGCGCAATGCCGCACGCCGCGCGGCGCGCCACACCAAGGCTGATCACCGCGCTTCTAACTGGCGTTCGGAGTGGATCGAACGCCTGACCGCACTGGCCGGGCCGCAGCGCCTGCCACGGGGCTTTTTCGGGCAAGCGTTTGTATAACCGCTTGTGTCGTGTTTTTAGTCCATCACTCGATGTGAACTGACTCGAATTCAGCGCTCGAACCCATCAATGCCCTGGCCTGAGCGTCAGGGCTTTTTGTTGAAAATACCGGATCGAGCCGTCCTTATCCCTGAGTCAAGCTTGCAAATAGCCAACGCGCCCTCATAACCAGCACCGTACCCACAGTCACCGAGAGGCAAAAAAGATCATGACCGGACAAACCGAAACCGCGATTCTCGCCGGCGGCTGCTTCTGGGGCATGCAGGACCTGCTGCGGCGCTATCCCGGCGTGCTGCAGACGCGAGTCGGCTATAGCGGCGGCGATGTACCGAACGCCACCTACCGCAACCACGGCAACCACGCTGAAGCCATCGAAATTATCTTCGACCCGGCGGTGATCAGCTACCGGCAGATCCTTGAGTTCTTCTTCCAGATCCACGATCCAAGTACGCCCAACCGTCAAGGCAACGACCGTGGCCCCAGCTACCGTTCGGCGATCTATTACCTCAATGAACAACAACGTGACATCGCCGAAGACACTGCTGCGGATGTCGACGCTTCCGGGCTGTGGCCGGGTCGAGTAGTCACCGAAATCGAACCTGCCGGGCCGTTCTGGGAAGCGGAACCTGAGCATCAGGACTACCTGGAACGGATACCGAATGGCTACACCTGCCATTTCATCCGCCCGAACTGGAAGCTGCCCAAGCGCAGCTGAAACACACCTGCGTAATCACTCCACGCACGGCGCCGGCCTTAACGGAAGACCGGCGCTTGCGCACCTCTGGAATCGATCATTTTGGTGAGCCCTCCGTAGCACAGTTCAAGCGCCCGAGGATGAACATACGTTCATCGCAAGCATGGCTCAAAGCGTCTAGCCTGCGGGTTCCAACATAGTGCCTACAGGAGTACCCCACCATGTTCTCGCACGAAAGCCTCCCGCTGATTGCCATTTTCATCATCTTGCTGCTGTGCGTACTTGCGGCGTTTTTACACCCGGTTCACGCTTTCTATAGCTGGCTTCGCCGGCGCAGGGAAAAAGCGTCGGCCCGGACACAGGAAGAAGTAAATTCGCGCTGAGGTTAGCTCTGAGAAGCCCGGATACGTCCGGGCTTTTTGTTGCCTGCCGATAAGCACAAAATTATTCAAATGGTGAGCGGCCTTGCTCACGTAACCACTTCGACCTGAGTAATTCCCATCACATCCGCCTGCTGAAGGATCCCTTCAGCGGTCGAATCCGCATTCGGCATGATCAAGCTGTTCTCACCATCGCCAAAATGTAGCTCGAGCAGATGCATTGCAGCATCCGCGACCGAAAGCTCCGACTGATTCAGTTGGAGCTGATGCGTACGGGGTGTGCCGTCGAACAAATATTGGATCGTGTAGTTGCGCATGGATGACCTCTGAATGAAGGGATGACTCATTATCCCGACTTACCGGTCAACTTTTAGTTCAAGGAATCGGTGTCTGGCAGACGACGTGCGCTTGGTCGAATGGCGGGCACAAAAAAACCCGGAGCTCAGCCGGGTTTTCAATTGGTGTGTGATTCACGTTATCCATGCTCCCGCTCTGATGCGCTGTGCATCTTCCCTTGAGATCGTTTCGACCCAGTGAATTGCATAAAGCGCCCAACTATTGCAGGGTACAAATGATAAAGGCCTGCATGAGAAATCTCATGCAGGCCTTTGATATTCATGGTGCCCGAAGCCGGAATCGAACCGGCACGCCCTTACGAGCGGGGGATTTTAAGTCCCGGGCTGAAATCAATCAGGCCGCGCCTTGCAATAGGTTTTTTGGTCCGCAATTAAGCTCGAAGGCCTGCCATCAAGGTCAATGTTTCCGCATACCTTAAAAGGATTGCGGTCCGAAAAATATACCCTATTGATGAGATAAATTGCTCTACACCATTTTCAAAAACGTCATGCAATATGCCGATTTTGCATACTATTTTCAGATTTAAGGTCATGACTGTTTCGAAAGCTATCGAATCACCACCGGGATGAATTCAACTGCTTCATCGGGTCCTACTTCTTCGAGGTTCCCAGAGTCTTGGCCAAACATCTCATTTTCTATGCTATAGAAACTGTGCCAGCGGGCCTGCTGGTCACTGACCTTTGTGAGTAGTGGGTATCGGTCATCGCCCACCAATGTAAAGCGATCACCGAGCGTTAGATCACTGAATTTCAGCATTGGAATATCCTTTCTGGGTCAAGTTTTTTCGAGCAAATGATTCTATACCGACCGCTGGGTAAAACCATAACTAAGCACTTGCCTCCCAAGCTGGGAACCATAGCAACCCAAACTTTTGTTTTATAAGGATAACGGCCCGCTTTAGTGGTGGCAAAAAAACCGTTTTTTTTGCTTATGCAAACGGAAACACGCAGTGTCCGGAGGAGGTTTTGCGCAAAAAAAACTCCTCGTATCCGGTCATCGGATGATTCGCTCGCCGCGCGATAGCGCTCATAAAAAAAGGCCCCAAAAAGGGGCCTTCAAATACTTGCAATTATAGCCGGCAAGTCGGCTACAGCTGTGTACGTTTACTGACTGCAGATCTTATCGTAAATCCAGCTAACGACATTCCACAGCGCCCACGCGGTCGCCAAAACAACAACAAGGACAATGATAATAGTACTCATTTGGTAAACACCTTTTTTAGACTCAACCAAAGTCGATCGAGTCGGCCCTTCTGCGGGGTTAACCTCATGATTACAGAGAAAAAAGATACTGTAAACGTCGTGCGCTACGTTCAGTTGCTGGTCGTTCTTGTAGTACCAGGACACAGCCCACGCAACTTCGCACGCCACCATGTCAAGGTGACTTCGGAATTAACGTACCTACTGATATAAAAGGAAAACACACCACAAACCTCATGGTAAAAAATCGCCATTACTACTTATAAGAATCAACAACTTAGCGCTGTATTTTCCTACAGTGTTTCGCCCCTCCCCCGGCGTTCTGCCGACCGTAACCAGTCCAAATTCCTACAGCTCGTCGCCTCACCCTCGCTCGCTCGTCACGCCTCGATTACTGTACATACATACAGCATTTGTACAGCGAATCTCCCTCCATGAATTTCGACCAAGCCAAATCCCTTCGGCTCCAGCAATGGCGCGCGACTCTCGACGACCAGGACTTTCGCATGCAAAACCCCGAGGGGCACCGGGAAACTCTCCATGATATGGCTGCGGCGCTGCATTCAGAGGGACTGATCGATCAGCTTGAGCGCTTCGACATGAACGAGATGGCAAACGCCGCCTACTGGCACGCCGTGGAGGAGCTGCAGAACTCGCCGGGACATTACCGCGGAGCATCGACCTATGACGTCGTGCAGGTCGACAACGGGAAATTGCTGGGTACGATCAGCCGGTCGATCTTCAACTTCAAAAGTGGCGAACCACGCGGCGCCTCTTTTCCTTACGACGGCAAGGTTTACTCTGACGCGGACGGGATACGGCTGACCTTGGGGCTTTCCCGAAAGATTGGGAAAATCTCTGGCTTGGTGCTGGAAATGAATGGGTGCCGGTACCAACTGATCGAGACCGAACGGGCGATTGCAGGGGTCTCCCGCCCCCCACTTTCCGATGCAGACGCTTATCGGGCACTCGTAGATACGGCGCAGGTCTCCCAGGAGGAGCGAGATCTGCGCACATTTGAAAGGGTTCGACCTCATATCGAGTCGGCAGCCTTCTGCATTTGTCCAGCCTGTCTCGATTGCTTTGGTGCGCGTGATGACTGCACGGCCTGCGCCGGAAAAGGTTTCGTGAAAAAGCCACTGCCCAATGGGCTACGCTGAAAACCATAAGCGAATCAAGGTAATGTGACCGATTATATCAACGATATAACACCTGTTATAGGCAGCCCAAAACAACGATCATCAGGATAAAAAATGGAACCACTAAAACGCACGGATCTGGAAATAAACAAAACCAAACAGCATGACAGCAATCGTTTAATCGTTTCTTTTCTCAGAGAAGGACGGCCATGCCCCTCAATAGAACTAACTAGCAAATCTGCGCGAAAAGCTGCAGAACATCAACTTATAACAAAGGACTTAGAACATGCCATTTCGTCTATCGAGTTCGCACTATCTTTGTACGCGGAGCAACAACCTGAAGATAACAATATCGTAAAATACGACAAGAACAATATTGACCACCTAATAAAGCATAACTTTATATTGTCGAGCATAATCACCTATGGAAAATGCTTTGCCACAGCCAAAGGCAGAAACGCAAGACTACCGGAACAAAAACTTAGAAAAATCATTGGCGACGATCTTTTTGCATTTCACGAGCAAATACTAAATCTGAGAAACAACTGGGTCGCCCATTGCGGAAAATCTCAAATGGAAACAGCAAAAACAATATTTATAACCGACCCACTCAGAGAAAAAGCACCAAACTATATCTGCCACACATCGTTTGCAGCTGAAATATCTTTTGAAGATCTTATAATTTTTTGCGAACTATGCAAAACAGTACTTAAACTAAATATCTCACTTCAAAATGAAGCTATATCTGCACTAAATTGCGAGCTTCAAAAAACACATATGCACGAACTCCTGAAGTCCGCAAAAACAGAGTTCATCTACCACAACGAACAACTTCTGGATGCGAAAAAAAACAACTGACTCCAAGCTAATGCCCCCCCACCGATCTAAAGCTTGAGCTTCAGCTCATATCCGCTGTTGACATCAATCCCACTGCACTTGGAGTAGGAGTATAGGTCAGAATCTTAGGGCACCGACGTAGTCTTGACACGCCTTGAGCGCGATCAATCCTCGGTCGCCGGTATCGGTGATGGCGATAATTCGTTGAGCATGCGCTGGGTCAAGTCGGGCTCGTACGGCTGCATGATCCAAGCCGCCGGCGCCGGCGGTGGCTGACACCCCACAGCCTTTGGCAGCGTCGGTTGCGTCGAGAAGGACTGACAGCCGCAGATCAGAAGTGGCAAGGCGATCGCGCAGGCGATCTTGGTTCTTTTGAGCATCGGTCATTTTCTCGAAGTGGATTTGCTCGCTGTCCGCCAGCCGCTGCTCGAGCGCCAGACGTTTGTCCTGCTCAGCCTGCTGTGCAGTGGCCGCGGCCTGGGTCAGTTGATTGAGCGTTTCGGCGTGCTGCTGGGATTGCTCGGCCAACTGCTTGCCGTAGCGCCAGTCCTGAAACTGCCAGGCGCAGCCGGCGCTGATCAGCACCAGCGCCAGCGCGCCCACCGCTTTCCACGGCACGACCATCACGGCACATCCCTGAAGAACACATGCCCGCCAAGCTTTAAGGTCTGCTTCGCCTTCGCCGACCAAGCCGGCGCCTTGATGCTGGTGGCGTAGTAATGCGTGGCGCCCCCGGTGGGATCCGGCACCTTGCCGTCGATCACCTGGTCAGCCGCAATACGGCACTGCGCCAGCTCGCGGAACGTGATCTGCTTCACGCCGATCAGGAACTGATAGTTCGGGTCGGTCTTGTTCCAGCAGCTGAACTGGTACGGCTTCTGACACACGCCAGCGTACCCCTCACCCCACCACGAATTGGTCTTCCCATCAAAGACACGGTTGCGGATCGTCCAGGCCACGGCGATCTGGCCGGCCGTCCCTTTTCCGCGAGCCTCACCCCACAGTGTGCGGGCGAGGATGTCACGATCTTTTTCGGTTATAGGCATCACTTTTCTCCGGGCAAAAAAATACCCGCTCAGTGGCGGGTAATGAATACGGCTTATGGCCATTGTTTTTTATGGCTGAGGCGCAAACCTAACGATACAATTCGCCGATTAAAATACGGCTTGGATGCGAAAATGCTTGGGATCTACCGATTTGGACTAGCCGCGCTAGTGGTTATCGCGCACCTGACTGAAGGTCGCCTATTCTTCGAACATTGGGGTATTTTTGCGGTATTCGGATTCTATTTGATCTCCGGATACCTAATGACCATTGTCCTAAATGAAGCGTACTCTTTCAACTTACCATCATTTGCGAAAAATCGGTTCCTCCGACTTTTTCCCATATATTACGTTGCAGCAATAATAACGATTATTGCAATGGTCGTGATTCCTGGGGCTAAGGAATACCATAACGCTTGGACATTTACAGGCAGAGCCATAGACGTAGTAGGCAACCTATTCATTTTCCCATTCGAGTTTTATGACGCTTCCTTCAGGTTGATCCCGCCAGCTTGGTCGGTAGGCGTGGAGCTAATAAACTATTTCATACTGTGGCTGTTTGTTGCCAGAAGCAAAAAACTGGCAGTTATCACAGTAATCGCGACGCTGATCTATCATGCTGCTACTTTTGCCATGGATATGGATTGGACAAAACGCTATTTCCCGTTCTATGCGGCGCTTTTACCGTTCTCAATGGGAGCTTGCATTTATTTCTTCAAAGACTTCGCAAACAAAATGACTCCCACCCTGCTCCACACGATTGCTAGCGCATCTGTTCTGATCGGGGCGGCGAACCTTCTCGCCTGCGGGTTATTCTCTGGCCTCGCCTTCAAGAGCTTCAACCTGTTTTTCTATGTAAACCTAATTTGCATGGCAAGTTTTATTTACTGCGTCGCGAACTCCAGCCTACAAAAGACTTTCAAGCGCTCAGGAAAAATGCTTGGTGACCTTGCATACCCGATGTTCCTGCTGCACCGAGTCGTCGGTTTCATAATGAGCTATCTGGTGTTGGATGGGCAGCGTCGAGGACTGAGCCTCGTTGCTGTATCCATCATCCCAATACTGCTTCTTTCCTACGGCCTGGCTTGGTCAGCAAACAAATGGTTGGAGCCGGTGAGGAATGTCATTAGGCGCCAAGCAAAAACAGCCAATCCAGCAGCATCCGCTGAGGCGGTATAGCCTTCCCTAGGCTAAACCAACCTCAGGTAGCGGTGGCCAGTCAGGCGTAACTGGCCACCCTACACGCTCAGGGGTTTTCCCCAGTGCGCTACGGTACTTCTTCCAGGCTTTCAATTTGGCCTGGTTCTCATCGCTAATTTCTTCTATGTCGAAATCATCCTGCAATGGCTGTATTACATCGCTCGCCACCGTCATACGAGCAGAAAGAAGGCTACGACTTTCGCGTTCAGCATCAAGCTTTGCAAGATTTTCAATCAACCATTGAGGGATTTCCTCGACAAAAGTCTCACCGTCTAGAATCCCGCGACTTTCTGTATAAGGCGCCCAAGAAGTCTCAGTTATAACAAACCCTTCCATACTCTATCTCTCCGCACTATAACCAAGGATGTCAAAGTTTGCGCTTCCACCTGACGATACAAAGAAGAAAAGAAAGCTCAGATTTACCAATGGAATTCGCAGAACCTGCCTTGTTGAGCTATCGATACCCCTGATCAGAAAGTACTGAAACTCGGCATCAGTAATCCAGAGTGTTGGCCCGCCGGTGCCCGCTGTTGCGTTGTGACAGTTTACAATGGCGCTCTTGGCAATTGGAGGAACGATAGATATTAGATATACAGAATACGGAACAGTTGATGAGTTGCCCGCAACAATTCGATAGGGGGCCGCATTCAGTATGTTCCTGTATTCCATTACGTCGCCATTCTGCACCATCTTTAAGAAGCTTCCACCCGAGCCGCTACGGATGCAAAAAAGAAATCTCCGTGTCGGATCACCTGACTTCTGCCTTGCAGCTCCGCCAGTATATGCATCCGCTATTGTTGTGCTTAATTCGAGAGCTGGCGTTCCAGAATTACTGTAAAGATACAAATAATAGAACGTGTCAGAAGCCAAGCTACCGGCAGTGATGCTCAAATTCAAAGTGTTATTAACCTCTAACGTTTTTGCGAGCCCCGGTATATATGCTGCGCCTGGCGATATGCTGATCTGCGTGCCGGACACCCAGGTGAAATTCAGCCCCTCGATGTAGCCTTTCGACACGCCCCCTTGTGCGACCGTGAGAGCCTTGGTTACGGCATTGAGTTCGGTGATGTCGTTGTTGACGCCACTCTTCGCTGCTCCCAGCCCAGTGCGCGCTGTGGCTTGGTCAGTTCCACCCGTCCCGCCTTTATCAACCGGCAGAGTTTCGTAGTTGCCGGTCGTGCCGAGCGCGGAAAGCTTCGCACCCCACTGACGATTGATATCGCTGAACGCGTCTGCAAGTGCCTTGGGATAACCCTGCACCGGCATGATGGCGTAGGCAGCGCCACTGGCTGTTACACCCTTATAAGCTGGAATAATCGAAATGACAGTCGCGCTGGCGACGTTGCCAATCTCATAGGTCGCACCGTCAGGGCCGACAAAGGCATCACCGTTTTTTGCATTCGCAGCAAAATCTGCATTCGTGCCGACAACGGTCGCTGATCCATTGGTGACGGCAACCGTCCCACCTCTAAGCCAAGGCATGGAAGTATCCTAATTCTGGTCGATAAAAAACCCGCACTTGGCGGGCTTGGGTTCTCATAACGGACGCACGGGTCGTGCAGCGAAAGTAGTTCTGCCGTTTTTGGCAGTGCCGCCCTCCGAGCTCACCATGGCTCCCACATAGCCGTTTAGCGTGGAGCGAACGCCCGCATGAAAACCACATGGTGTCTGTAGCGTTGTATTGCCGTTGTAAATTTTCCCGCCGAGTAACGTGGACGCTAAAAAATAGTCATCGAAAGACCCCGTCCACGGCATCTGGCATCCGCTCCAGTAGATCCCAGAGACCTCGCCGCCACGATTATCGAGCGACCAGCCTTCGTTGATGGGTAGCCCGGTCATCATCAGAAGGTTGTCCGCACCGACAAAGATTTGTTCACCCGCAGCGTTGCGCAAGCGCAGGTCGTATTCGTTAGGCGCCGAAGTCGAACGGAACGTTGCGACCAACCATCGTCCACTGCAGTCGGAGCTATTGAACGGCGACATCAGATGCAACCTGAAATAGAAACCCGTCCAGTTCCCCGGACCTCCCATTTGAACCAACGAGTGGTACATGCCTTGGTTGTAGGGGTTCAGGAAAACGTGCGGTGCTTCAAGGGTAGTTATCGGTGCGGGGTAAGTGATGACAGCTTGTGTGATTGTTACTGGAGCTGCCGCTGGTTTTCCGATCGTATAGGTGCCAGATGCCGCCACGTTCAGCACTCTGTTCTTACTATCGACCTGGAAGAAGTTCTGGCCATTGCGCGACCTGAAACCGTAGTCCATGCCCTCCTCCTATTGGTAGGTCAGGATAAAGACGTTGAGCACCATCCCTTGCCCGCGCCGAACCCTGAGCTGCCCCGTCGACCAGAATACGGCCGGCAGGTTCGCCGATTCATTGGTGGGGTCGGGCAGCGTAACGCACACAAATGACTGCGCAGTGATCTCCGGCATGTTGATGAAGCTGGTGAAGTCACTGGTGATAGGTGGCACGGTAATTTGCTTCGTTACGACTGAGCGAACTGTCATCGTCGATGTGTCCAGCGTCACCAGACCTGCTGCGTTCCTTGTCCTTGCGCCGTAGTAATCCATCACGTCATCTTCCCGAGAGCCGCGCGCTCGATATAGTTCAAGTCATACACATAGATGCCGTTGTTGTTCAGGAGCGTGTACCCGGTGCTGGACTGGCCGCGCAGCGTGAACGTTCCGGCCGGAATGTTGATTTCCAGCAGTGGAAGCCCCTGATTGTTCAGCGCCGCAGAGCGCAGCGTCATGCCAAGCACCAACTCCTTGATGAATGCCTGGCTGATGATCGCCGTGTTCATGAACACCTGTCCGCCCTGGACAACGAACGGTGCAATCATCTGGCCGCTGACCTCGTCCAAAATCGCGAAGCGCTGGGCGAACGCGAGAATCTGCGATTCCTGCTCCTGCCCTTCGACGCCGATGGCCAGCCCCGCCATCACCGTTCGCCCGCCCACCGTAGTAGACGTCTTGATGGTGGTGAGCGCGGACACCTTGCCGTTAAGACCGGAAACAGCCGTACTGGCAAATTCAGCTTTTGCCGTAGCTCCATTGGCGGTTGCAGTTACCGTATCGATTTTTCGGGCTGTGGCTTCCTTGTCAGTAGCGACAACAGACTCGAGCGAGGATAGATTCGCAGCGTTCTTCCCTACCGCAGCGTCAATGGAGGTAAAGCGCGTAGCAGACGCGCGCTTTTCCTCTGCGATCACCTTCTCATTTGTCACGATGTTGGCTGTATTCTGATACGCCTTGAGCGCCTCGCTCATTGCCCCAGTACCGTCATCCTCCCTCCAGGCCGCTTGTAGAGCCTGCATCGTTGAGGCTTGTGCAGTGACCTTGCCGTCGATGGTTTCAATTTGCGTGGAGTGCTGCTGAATTTGCAGGGCCATCGCATTGGTGGTTTCGGCGATCGTCCCCATGTCGTACCAGAAGTCGGCATTCGGAGGAGCAGTGCCGATTGGCACCGCCGTCACCGCCGAGAACAATCGCCCATCAAGCCGGACCACCTCGCCTTTGCTGTACGGCTTGGTCGGGTCATACACCATGGCGTCGGTGATTTGGCTGATCAGGTCTTGCAGTTCCTGCTTGGCCTGCTCAAGTCGCTCATTGACCGAGTCTTCACCGTCACCAGAAATCTTCCCGATTTCCTCAAGCAGCTTTTGGCCGAGCGCAGACTCCTGGATTTTGCCGAGGAAGTATTGCTCGTATTCGGACTGATCGATGCTTACCTGCCCGTTGACTCCATTCACCGCCGGAAACCAAGGGCCGACGTTGCCGATGCGATCCACCAGCCGGCCCCAGAAGAACAGGCTGGTACCCGGCACGACGTTCTGCATTTCGTGATTCGATTGCGGGTAGGCGAAATCCGCCAACTTCACAGCGGTAGCCAGATCGTTGACCTTGTTGTTCCAAATCTCGGTACGCTGGGTGTCTTCCGCACCAGGTGGGAAACCCCACTCCAGTCCAATGCCGTAGACCTTGCTGATCGTTTTGAGATACGCCAGCGCCGGTGGCAACCCCTGCTTCCCGCTGAGGTTGGTCAGGATCGAGTTGCGCCAGATCGACGAGATGTCGAAGGCGCTCACCGCGCGGACGCGAGCCAAGTAAGCGCCAGCATAAATGCCGACCACGTCGGCGTTAGTCATCCCGGTGCGCTGTAGCTTGATCCAGTTGCCGCTGTCCTTGCGCCATTCGACGTCGTAGCCGACCGCGCCATCCACGGCGGGCCAGCTGATGGTCATGGTGGCCACGGCCAAACCCTGTACCACAGACGAAGTCGACGTGAGGGACGCACTCGCCGGCGCCGGAACCACGGTGATCGGAATCACGCTGATCGGCCGTTCTTCCAAGCGAGCACCGGTGTCGATGTGTGCGAACTTGCTCGGCTCGAACTGCAGCGCGCTGATCTCGAAGTCGCCCTCGGGGGTGCGCTTGGTACGCAGCACGCGGTATAGCGGAATTGCCAGGTCGTCAGCGTCGAGCGCCCATTGCAACTGCGCCACCGGTGGCTCGCTGTAAGCAACGGTCACGGTTACGGCGCGGCCGTTGACGCTCTGCACAGTACGCCCTTCGGCGCGGCCGCCCGGCAGGTTGATGATCAACCGATCACCGGCTTTGGCCTGGGTATCGCGATCAAGCGTGACCACGCGGCCAGCCGCTGACGAGATCCGCCCGCCGACTTCTCGGCCCGCCAGCAACGAGTCAGCCACCGGGATAATGTGGCCAGGCAGCGGAATCACGCCCTCCATACCAGTCTTGAACGACACGGTGCGGTCTTGGTTGTTGCTCAAGATCGCCCACTTGCCGCGGCGCTGGGCCTCGGAGGCGCGGGTGCAGCCAATGGCGCTCAGCTCGGTCGGCCGGTCGCCATACCGGCGCTGCAGATCCAGATCCGCGAACGGGATGACGTCGGTGTCGTAGTTGTTCGCCGGGTTGTCGTAACTGACCAGCGCCCGGGTGTACCTGGTCTTCGCCGAGGCGCTGCCATACGAGAATTTGCCGTCGATCACGTTGGCCCGGGTGAAGACATAGTCGAAGTCCTGCGCGCGCGGCATGTCGGCCTGCATCACCAACTGGCCTTGCGCCCAGTAGGTCATGCCCCGATAAACTGCCGAGATATCGCGCAGCAGCGACCAGGCGTCGGCCTTGCCCTGCAGGTTCATGTCGCAAAGAAAGCGCGGCTCCTGGCCACCCACGCCATTGGGCACCATCTGGTCGCAATACTGGGCGATCCGATACAGCTCCCACTTGTCGACCATGAACGACTTTATGCGCTTGCCCAGGCCGAAGCGGTCTTCGGTGCAAATGCCGTAGGTGATCCACGCCGGGTTGTTGGTCCAGGCCGATTTCATCGAGCCATCCCACGTCCCGGTGTAGGTGCGCTGAACCGGGTCGTAGTTGCTCGGCACCATCCAGCGCCGGGCCTTGCACTTCATGGTGACCGCCGGGATGTTGGTGAACTGCTCAGCGTCGAACTCGATGTAGAGCAGCGCTGTGTTCGGGTAGCGCAGCTTGGCGTCGATGACTTCGGTATACCCGGCCACCAGCATGGTGTCGGCGACCTTGTTGCTGTTCTGGTTCGGCGTCAGGCGGCGCACTCGGATCTGCCAGCCCGTGGTGGCGGTCGGCAGGTCAATCCGGCGGGAGCGTTCGTAGCGTGTGGTGGTCTTGCCGTCGACAGCATCCACCAGCACCTGCTGATAAGCGCCGCCGTCGGTGGCCACGTCAATGGCGTACTCGATGCGGTAGCCGCCGACATTGCCCTGGTCATCGGAGCGTTGCAGCGCCGGCCACGCCAAACGCATGCGCACGGCGGAAAGCTGGGTGTTGGTGATCGAGCGCACCCACGTCGAATCGCTGCGCAGCTCAATGTTCAGCGAGGTCTCGTTTTCCACGGACGGAATGCCCGGGATGTAGGTCTGATCCACTGAGCCCGGGCGCCAGTCCCACCTCACGTTCGGAAAGTTGTAATTGCCGCTGGCATCGCGGATCGGCGTGTTGTCCAGGTAGATGTCGTAATCGGTCGGGACGCTGTCGAACTCGCCCTCGCCCACGGCGATCAGCAATTTCGCAAGGTTGGTCGAGCGCAGGCTATCGCTGGCTTCGACCGGCGACTTCGGCTTGCTGCTGCCGCCCTTCTCGCCGTGGATCTCGATCTGTTGCGCTGCGCCCATGCTTTCCTCCAGGCATAAAAAAACCGCCTCGGGGGCGGTGGGTTATTTGAAGAGTTGGACTACTTGACCAGAGCTGCGATCAGCTTCGGTGTGTGCCATATAAAACCGGCCACTCCTACGGCGAATGCACAAATGCAGAAAGCGCCAACGGTCGGCCAAAGGCCATATTTCTGGATAGAGGTACTCATAATTCCTACCAATGGTTTAAGATCAGGCAACGTCTGACTCCTTGCTTACTCAAGGGGTGGATGTGAAAAAGCCCCAGCGCGCTGCGAACGCCTGGGGCTTTTGCTTTTGTAGTCATAGTGAGAGGATTTGGCTTTATCTATACTGCAACTTAAGTCTCACACGTGAGACTCAATTCAATAGTTCATATAGTAGGCCAATTGGCCTATACCTTATCCTCCGCCAAAATCGACGCCGAGATGATCATCCCGCCCCACCGGCGTTCGCCGATGCAGATCGGTACCGGGTTGCCGCTTGCCGTGGTGTTCTTGGCGCTGCCAAAGGCATACGACGGGGCATTTTCTGGGGATGCGCTTTGCTTCAGACCTGACGCTTGGGGACTGAGCATTTGAATCACGCCGCCGGCAGTCATTGCCAGACCAGCCGAGAACAGAGATGGACCAGCGCCGCCGGCAAAAAATGATGCGGCAATCAGTACGACGCCGATGATTGTTTGAAGTACGCCAGCTCGCTTGCTTCCTGAAATAACCGGAACAATTCGAATTTCCTGAGCGCCCCCGAGTGCAAAATCTTTTTCGCCCACATTTTTCCGATTTCGGAAAATCGCGAATCGCATACCGCGCCGATCCAGATCCTTGATCGCCCCTTCAAACCCGTCGATTGTGCATTTCAATGCCTGGAATGCTTCGCCGACCGATTTACTGCCAAGCTCTCGGTAATGCACGCGTCCGAATAGCCTTGCCAGCGGGCCAGATAAAAGAATGGTGGTCATTGATGGTTTAGAAATTGCCACGGCCGCCATGGGCTATCTCCTAGCGAAAAAAACCGCCAATTGGCGGTTTTGATGAATTGCTCGGTTTACAGGCACTCGCGAACTGCTGCCTCAAGTGCCGCGCGGCCCCACATTTTTGACCACGGCAACCGCTGGTACAGTGCGACTTTGCTGCCTGTTCCAGCGCTGGAAACTTCAAGCACCTCATCGGTCATCATGTCAGTGGCAACAACCAGCCGGTAGCCGTTCTCTGTCTCAGACATGGTCGAAGTGGAGCGCTGCTCCTGCCATTTCGGGAATACGCACAGAGCGTACTTCTTGGCTGATTTACTGGTGGATGCGCTGATGGTCGGATCGTTCTTCTTCACATCTCCGGGCGACGAGCACCCCGCCAACAGCGCTACCGCCAACGCCCCTATCAAAATCCGCATATTTACTCCTTATGGTCTCGTACGCTGAAGGTGAAGAAATAGAACGAAATTTTTTTGTCCTCAATATCCCTTAGCTCGTACCGGATTCTATCCAGACCGCGGTCGATGCGAGTTACGACGAGATCCGTGAATTGGGTTAGTCCGCCGCCGAAGCCGCTTAGATTCAGTGAGCTGACATCATGAAAAACAGCCGTCACACCCTCTGTTTCTGGGTCTTCCGAGGAGGACATAGTGAGGCTGAGGCTGTACTTAAAATCCACCATTTCGAGCTTCATCGCAGCTACGCAATTGTTTTCGAAAAGGAGTTCGTTTAAGCGAGACAGATCCATTTACAGCTCCGATTGCAGATTGGCTGAAGCAGGCAGCGCCAGCGCTCCAATACCAATTCCAGTTGCGCTTGTGATTTCGAGTCAGGGATCGACCTTCTAATCGAAAACTATTTGATACTGTTTTCTACAAGTGCCCTCAAGCAGGTCCTTCAGAG
Organism: Pseudomonas sp. GM30; assembly: GCF_000282275.2. Classification (NCBI taxonomy): domain Bacteria; kingdom Pseudomonadati; phylum Pseudomonadota; class Gammaproteobacteria; order Pseudomonadales; family Pseudomonadaceae; genus Pseudomonas; species Pseudomonas sp. GM30. The sequence goes on from NZ_AKJP02000026.1 coordinate 376,135, forward strand.
CTTGGGCTCGACGATCTAAGCAAGCTTTAAAACCTGAGCTTTCAGGGGGGCCGAAATCTAAGCAAGGGTCACGATTATCAAGTGGTTGCCTTTTGTGGGAGCACCCAACAGAAGCGCTACCGCCAACGCTCCTACGATCAATTTCATGCAGGTCACTCCTGTGGAAATGGCCCACGATATCACCGGGAGTCCTTGTGGCGCAGCACCAGGCGCGTGCGGTCGAGCCATGGTCCGCCGAAAACGATGACCTCGGAGGGTCTGCCGTACAGGTGGTGCAGCAGGAACGGCCCAGGGCCGAACGTCGTCGCGTCCTCACCTGGCAGCGCCGGGTCAGCGCCGAGGAAGATCCCGGCGTGGTTTGGATACACGGTGCGCCCCACTTCCATCACGATCATGTCGCCGCGCTGTGGCTGATCCACGCGGTAGAAGCCCGCGGCCTCGTAGTTCGCCTCGTACAGACTGGTGTTTTCCTTGTTCTCCCACCAGCCATCTGCGCGTTTGAAGGCCTCGAACTCAAGCCCCCACTCGCGTTTGTACCAGTCTGCGCAAACCTGCCAGCAGTCCCAGGCGCCGTGTACGAAAGGCCGCTTTAGCAGCGGCACCTCACCGGCCGGCATGACCGTCCGAAGATCGCCTTCGGGCCAACTCAGGATGTGCCATGGCAATGCAGTCGCTTCGCACATGGCGAGATCGCGCGGCGAAGGCCGGCTGGTGGCGTCCGGATGCGAATGAACTACGCCGATTACTTCGCCGATGTCTTCGGCTTGGGCGTACTCCTCCGGGTCGATGCGAAACTCCTCGTTCGGCTCGGTCGAAACGTTGCGGCACGGGTAATACTGCTGTTTGCGACCGATGCCCAGGAGCAGTCCGCAGCACTCTTTCGGATACTCGGCGGCCGCGTGTGCCTGGATCGCGTTCAATATGTGTTTGCGCATATCAGCTCCGTGCGATCAGCGAAACGGCCGGGAAGCCGCCGAAAGGCAGCGGGTTGCCCTCGCCGAAGCGCGGAATGCAGCCCTTGCCCAGCGTGGCGTCACACTCGTCCAGTTCTGGGTTGTCGGTAACGGCGCCGTCCTTGGTCACGTATCGCCCGGTGTAGCCACAGTTCGGCCCGCGATAGCCGCCGGTGAGGCACCAGTGGCACAGCGTCGTGGCCTGCCGGCCGATGGACTCGTTACCGACGTCGCCCGGGCTGGCCAACTCCCAGCTGACCGTTTCCCCGTCCTCGTTCGTCTTCTGGTCGATGTACCAGACCTCGATCGTCTCCTGGGTCGGATCTGCCTTAGGATTCCCGGCCGGGAAGTTCGCCGCGTCGAGGTACGTGCCCAGCGTGTGACGCATCGTCAGCTTGAACTCGAGTAGATCCTCGAACGCGAGGCACAACGCCGTGATGCGCCCGTTGACGTTGCCGACCGACAGTGTGGGCCGAACAGCAGTGCCATCGCCGTTCGCCTCGATGCCGTCGATCTGCATCGGCCAGGCGCTGTACTCGTTGCCCTGCCAGTAGATGGCCTTCGCCGGCAGCTGATCTGCATTGTCGCCGGCGGCGATCAGCTCGGCCGCCGTGTGCGGAATCGCGTGCCCGTGGAAGCGCAGCACGTCCGCACCATAGTCCGTGCCGTCCAATTCAAAGAGCAGCACTTCGCTGCCAGGTTCAAGCACCTGGATGTCACTGATCAGCGGCATGATTGCCCCTTATGGTTGGAATGCCCGCTCGAACGTGGCAGTGAGTTTGAAGACCCCTCCGCCCATGGGTGTGGGCGCGGGATTTTTGCAGGTGAAAAGCCCGAGCTCGCCGAGCGGCGTTGTCCAGAGAAACGCCTTCGCCCCGGCGTGCCGGTCGAGGAACGCCATGATCTGCTGCACCACCGCCTTCTGGCCGACGCAGGTAACTGGATAGGAGTCCTCTTTGTTGTTCGGGCCGTCACCGACGTTCTGCGCGTAGCCGTTGCCAAACTTCGAGGTGCGCACCCGATACGAGATCTCGGGTGTTTCCCCGCGCTCGGTTGGCCAGGTGAATTTCTCAATGGTCATTAGGCCCTCCCATTTGTCAGGCGCCAGATTGAGCCGCCCGGCTGCAACGCTCTGGCAATTGCAGTTTCCGCTTCAGTTTTGGCGGCCTGCTGGATGCTCTTGCCAAGCTGGTTGGTTGTCTCTTGCGAAACACCCGCTCCGTCGCTCCCGGATGTCTGCACCGAGACCGCCACCGGGAAGTTGTACGTGTTGCCCCCACCACTGGACATTGCGGCCAGTGCAGGCCCGCCACCGGTAGTCAACGGCGTGACGCTACCGCCGTTGGCACCAGTCATCAGAAACGACCGGCCGCCCTCGTTGTAAAGCTCAGGCCCCAGTTCGTTGACTTCGTAAAGAGAGTTCGGCGCAACAGGCCCGCCAGCAGCCCGATATCCGGAGAGATCAAACCCCGTGTAGCCGGCCTGCGATGCTCCGAGATCTGAAGACACGGCACCGGCAGATCCAGCGGCCAATCCATTGCCACCGCTACCGAAGTAAGAACCCGCCGCAGATGCAGCAACGCCGAATAGAGCACTGAGCCCTTGAGACGTGGCCTGTCGGGTAGCGATCTTCGCCATATCCGCCAACACCGACTTGGTGAAGTCAGAAAAAGAGAACTTGCCGTTGATGGCGAAACTCGCTACAGCGTCCTCTGCCGAACTGAACGCATTGGTGAGCAGGCTTTTCGTCTGCCCCGCGGCGTTCTGCGCTGACTCGAGATAGTTCTGCCATGCCGACGAGGCTCCGGCACTCCAGTCGCCCTGGGCTGCTGTCATCTCGTCGTAGTTGGCTTGAACCGTATCGTGCAGGTCCTGCTGAGTGGCCTTCAATGCCGCCAGCTTCTGCGTGTATTCGTCGAGGCTCATGCCGCGCGAGCCATCGCCGTACTGATTCGCCAGATCTAGCTTCTGCTGATTGAAGCGATCGTCGATGCCGTTCTGTTGGCTCATCAGATCGCGCTGACGATCTCCCAGGCCGATGCCCGCCGCCGCACGCTGGCCCTGCTCACGCAGAGTTTTGACTTGTTGCTGCAGCGCGCTGCTATAGGTGTTGACGGCCTCAGTCTGTTTCTTCAGCCGGCCCTCTTCGTTCTTTGCCAGCACGCTCAGTTCGGTGTCAGCATCCTGCTGTACCTTGACCATGGCGGCCCGGGCGTCGGCGATTTTCTGGTCAAGCTGGATGCGCTGCGCGGCCGATGTGCCGGCTTTACTCTTCGCCGCTTCCAGTGCGGCGATCTCAGCCTCATACGCGGCAGTAACTTCGTCGCGCTCGTTGCCGATCATGGCTTCACGCGCTTGCAAATAATCAGCCTGCGAGATCAGACCGGCCTTTTGCGAAGCCTCCAGATCCTTCTGAGCATTTTTGTACTCGGCGAGCACGGTATTGAGCGCATTTTTCGAGTCATTGAAACCGGATAGATCGACGCTACCCGCGGCTGCTTTTGGGTCCTTTTTCTGCTCGTCGATTGCCTTGCGCAGCTTGTCGTAGGCACCACCGGAAAACTTCTTCCCGTCAAACTGAACACCATCCAGCAGCGCGGACTTTTGACCTGTCTTTTCTGCGTTTTGATAGAGGGTAGTGAACTGATCGTTGAGCTTTTTGTAGGCCTCCTCACGCTTTGCGAGCGGGTTCAGGTTGTCCATTTGCTTGTCCAGTTCCTTCTGGACAGCGATCAATTCCTTGTTCGCCCGCGTTTCCTCGCCAGCGGCGGCAGTGTTGCTTTCGCTTGCTGACAAACGCGCCTTCAGCCCTGCAAGCTTGGCTTCCAGTGCCGGAGTTGAGTCGTCATTCTCCCCGTCGTCCAGCCCCAGCGAAGAGTTCAGCCAACTGAGCCCATTGGATAGCGCACCGGCAACACCACCACCCTTTCGGGTATCCAGCACACGCTGGGTGATTTCGATCTGCTTGGCCAGGTCGGGAAATATCTCAGACCGGACTTCAGCATAGGCACCCTTGATCGCCACTTTCACCCGATCCCAGTCACGCTCGATGTCAGACAGGGATTCGCGGTAGTTCTTCAAGCGCTCCAGGGCCGACTGATTGAGATCTTCACTGAGGACGTCCAGTGCTCGCTGATGGTCTCCCTGATCATCAATCGCCTTGATCGTCTGGTACTGCTCGTAGGTAAGCAGCCCATACTGGTCGCTGATCTTCTCGGCGGCTTCTGTAGCGGTGTCACCGGCATTCGCGAGCGATTTGGCGATGTCTCCAGCGCCCTTTCCTGTCACTTCACCTATTGCTGCGGCGGCCTGAGCCAGGTTCTGCATTTGGACGCCGCTGGTAGCGGCACCAGAAGCCAGCGCAATCACCGCCTCGCGAGCGCCAGCAAAGTTCTCAGTGATCGCCCCAGCGGATTCAGCCATAACCTTGAGGCTGGCAATGCTCTGCCCGGCATCGTTCGATCCGCCGTTGATGGCGACGTTGAACTCGCGGGCCTGTTTCTGTGCGTCAAAGTAGGCATAGCCCAGCGCGCCGAGGACGCCAGCTAGCAAACCGGCAGGAATCAGTGCTGCGGCCAAGCTCTTGGCGGACGCTCCCGCACCAGCCCCCAACTGAGCAACAGCCCGCGCACCACTACCCCAATCCCCAGACTGCAGGGCGTTTGTCAACTGCATCACGTTTTCTTGCGCCTGGCGGGTGCCGAGCTTCAGCTTGTCGAATGCAGTTTCCGTCGCGGTCAGGCCGTCACGGTCTTTGCCGATCTTCGCCAGCGCCTCACCGTAACGGGCCGCGTCGATCTGGCCGGCCTTGTACAGATCATTGAGCGCTTTCTCCTGTGCCTCCAGCTTTGCCAACTTCGCAGTGACCGGGTCGATGCCGTTGACCGTGCGCTTCAACGCTTCGATCTGACGGTTTTCAGCGTCGATCAGCCGCTGCTTCTGCGCCATCTCCTTGGCTTCGGCTTTCTCGATCCGCTCATACGCCTTGCCAAGCCGATCCTGATAGGACTCCTGCTGCTCGATGGTGACGAGACCGCCCTTGCGAGCGCGCTCCAGCAAGCCTTCAGCCTGGATCAGTTGCTCCATGCTGCCGATGTTGCCGGACATCGCCTTGTCGAGCTGGCTGATGATTGCGATTTCACTGGCCGCGCTGGCACCTGCCTTGCGGCTGGCATCGACTTGGCGCTCTTTGGCGCCCGTGGCCTTGTCGATGCTCTGAGCAGCCTCGTTCTCGGCCTGGCTGATCTTCTTGCCGGTGTTGGCCAGGCCTTCGCCCGACTTGCCGAGATCGTCAATCGCCTTTTCGGCATCAACTGCCGAGTCGACCAGCTTGTCGAGATCGTCAGCCGCCTTGGATGCCGACGAGGAGTTCACCTCGATACCGAGGGACGCGAAGGTGGTGCTCATTTACTGTCCCTCTGTTCCGCCATCACCCGCAGGGCTTCGGCTTCCATGACACGGATGTCTGGAAAGACGTCGGCGACCTCCGACCGGGTAAGGCCGAGAAAGCCGGCGACATGGCGAATTGACGTGTAATCGAGTCCGGTAGCGCCGCACGCGCCTGTACGCCACTGGGTGCCCATGGCCTCGAAGACCTTGAAGGCTTGCCAGACATCAGGCCAGACCTCACAGATCTCATCGGGTATGTCACGAAGAGAAAGGCCGAAGGCCGCCAGCGATTCGGCTGACGGCCCCGGCTCGTACAGCTTGCGGGAGACGCTTAGGAGTTTCCCAAGCGTGCGTTGCTGAAGGCATCGGAATAAGCGGCCAGCACCGCGCCCGGCGTGGCGGCGATTGATTTGACCAGGATGCGCAGGTTTTCGTCGGTGAACTCTTCGGCAATATCCCAGCCGGCGACAATCGCCTTCAGCTGCTCGACCTGCAGATCAATCAGCAAAGCCGTGAACTGCTCAATGCCGGCCTCTCCCGCTTTCTCCTTGAGCACCTTGTGACGCTCACCCCACTCCGCGTAGAGCCCGGCCAGTTCGGTGCGATCGCGATATTTGAATTCGAACTCAACGCTGACCGGGTCACCGCCAACCGTTGGCAGCATGACGACGTGATTGAAGGTTGGATTCCGGGCGAGTGTGAACTTTGCCATGTGCCTTCCTTACGCCGAGGCGCTATAGCGGGTTGGGCGGCCGGTCAGCGCGATGCTGATAACGCGGGTCATCAGGTTGTTGCGCGACATGGTCGGGGTCGAGGTGATCGAGACGTAGCCGTTGTAGATGATCCGGCTGCCGCCCGGCAGGTTCAGGCGCAGAACGCGGGCCTGTTTGTCGTCGTCCGCGGCCTCGCAGACATCGACATAGGGCTGCGACGGATCGTCGGCAACCGTGATAGTCAGGGTGATCGGATTCTTGGTGGTCGGCATCTGGCGGTCGTCATCGTCAGCCAGGAAGCCAAACGTCAGAAACTGCTGGTCGCCCCCGCTCGAGCCGAGCTCGGTGATTTTCGAGATCTCGGTGAAGGTCGTCACCTCGCGGGCGGCACCGACGCCCGAGCCGGCCGGATACTGCTGAATGTTCGTGGTATTCACGCCATCGAGCGCAAAGGTGCCGCTGGCAATCTCGCCGACTTGCACGGCACGGCCGTCCAGGCGGGTCCAGCCAGAGCTGAGGGCGATGATGTCGCCCTCGGCCAGACCGTGGGCTGCCGCGGTCGCCACTGCCGGGTTGGCATTGGTCAAGGCAGTGAATGGGATTGCAGCGCCATAGGCGGAAGCAATTTCGAACGTCGCGCCGTTGGGCATTTGAATACCGGCCATGGGTTTTCCTCTCTTCAGAAATGACAAAACCCGCTCAATGGCGGGTTCTGGGTTTGCCCAATGGGCGGTTTAGATGTTGCTACTCAAGCTTCATATTGTTACGCACTTCATCCAGCGGTATGCCGGACTTCGAACCGACAACCACGCCGGTGAGCCCGCAGTGTGGGCAACAAGCATGCAGTTCTTCGTACCACTTAATGATTTCGGCCGGCTTCAGCCATGCGCCGCACCCAGTGCATAGGCACCGGTCGCTCCCGCCAATTTCCTCACGGTTTCGATAGCAGTGGGCATCCACCATTTCGCCGAGGTATTGAAGCCGTTGCTTCCGATTTTCATCCATCACCAATAGCTCTTAAGAGTTGATGACGGGATTCTACCTCAGCAGATCAGTCGGTATCGGCTCGGTACATGAACGACACCGGTACGGTGAAGGTCGTGTCGCCTGGAATACCTGGCCCCTGATCGACCGGCGTTATGGTCACCACGGTCAGCGCACCCTTCGTGTTTCGCTCGTACAGCGGAAACAGCGCGGCGATCTGGTCAGCCAACGCGCCGGCCGCGCCGCGATACTTCCCTGCTGGTGTCACGATGCTGACCTGAAACACCCCCGTGAACAGCTTGTGATCACCGGCAAGCGTGCCGCTTGCGGTGTCGCCCGGCAAAGTGAAAGCTCGCAGGTAGGTGACACCATTTCCGGGCTCATAGGCCTCGTTCTCGACGACGACCTTGATGGGTGTCGGCAAAGCCTTCGCCCAAGCGATCAGCCGGGCTTCGTAGATCGAAGCGATGATGTTGTGGCTCATACCTGATTGTTCCTGATGGCTTCGTCGACGATCTGCTGGAATCGCGCGAGCGTGATACGCACCATGCCGCCCGGTGCCTGTTTGGAATGGCCGTACTCAAGCGGCACCGCATATGGCAGGTTATTAACGATGTACGCCGTTTGCCCGATGGTCAGTTGTTCGACCTGAAGCCTGAGCTTCGCCAAGGTGATGCCGCCGGCCGGATCGACCTGATCAAGTTCGCCTTCTGCCGGCGTCCCGATCGAGAACTGCCAATTCCCGCGGAATCGGCCGCCGACGTAATCCTTGCCAGCAACCAGTCCATTCACGCTGAAGTTCTGGTCGCGCTCGGTCTTTGTCAGCGGCTTGGCGTACTTCACGCCGCGCTTCAGCTTCCCGACCTTGGTGAAATTGTTCTCATCGAGATTGATGAGGGTGTTGCGCACGGCGACCTTGAAATCGTAGTGATCAGCGGCACGGGTGTTGGTTGCGCGATGCGCCACGTTCGCGGCCCAGATCTCGGGGTTACCCACCGGTGACATGCGGATGACGCTGCTACCGATCTCGATCACGATTTCGCGGAAGGTGGCGTCGAGTCCAGCTTGGGCCCGCTCGGCAAACTGGCGGATGTTCTCGGCGAAACTGCCGTTGAGGCCTGAGTATTTGCTCATGACCGCACCTGCAGCTCATACAGAATTGGCGTGCCGGCTGGGTTGACCTCTTTCAAAGGCGGCACGATGGACCAGGTACGCCCCTGAATGATCACTTTGTTCAGCAGATCCGGCACCCACTCCAGTCCCTGCGCGGCGATCTTCAGCTTCTTGTCGCCCTGCTTGATGAGGCTGTTGTTCTGGTACTCCTGGCCGGTGAAGTCGAGCAGGATGCCTTGGGCGGTCTGCTCTTTGGTGCTGTCTGGTGGTGCCGATCCGGCTTCCGGGTCGTACTCACCGACAGTCGTTGCGCGAATGGTCACTGGCTGGCCGAACTCTGTGATCATCTCCAGAGCCATCACGGCCATTTCGTCGTAGAAGGCCATGGTGGCTCCCGATATGAAAAGCCCAGCACGGTGGCTGGGCTAATTAGCTATCCTCTTAACCGACGCGCTTTAAGCATATCGTCGGCTACTTCACTGGCAACCTTCAAAAGTTTGTCCCAAGACTTATTTTCACTTAAGCCTGACGCATCTGCTTTTTCCTTTGCCAGTGGCAGCGCTGCAGCGAAGTAAATGTCCCACGCTTGCAGCTCGGTTTCAGTTTTTGCTTTTTCGGTCATGAGCTTCTCTTCCATTAGATGAAGTCATTACGCTATCACTAAGCTCTAACCGCAAACAACCCACGCTTCTGTAGGTAATCGGCGAACTGCGTAGCGCTCGGCCGGCCCGGCGCTGCTGGCAACAGACGTCCGCTGGCGTTCGGGATCGCCGCGTACTCGCGTGTGACAGCGCCTTCAACACGCTCCAGCGTTACCGCGCCTTTGCGCTTCTCGATCGGGTCGACGTCGTCAGTGTGGATCTCGGCGGCCAAAGCCATTTGACCGTACTGGATCCGCGCTGGCAGGTAGTTGTCGGGCTTGATCTCGTAATCCAACTCGACACCGCGGCGCGGCCAGGCCAGAGCCTGCTCGCTGTTGGACTTTCGCCCTTTCCACGTCATGCCGTCCATTGCCAGGGCGGCACGACGTAGCAGCTCTTCCTGTGCTGGCACCTCCGCCGGTATGACCACGCCGAACTTCACGGCGTACATGGCTAGGTCTTCGGCGGATGCGTAGCTTTCGGCGTCAGGCTTGCCGGTACCGTCCTCGATGATGAGAGTCATGAATCAGCTCGCTGTGTTGTTTGAATCGGGCGCCAGTGAATGGACACCCGGATTATTACGCCTTCGGAAGCTCAGCAACTGCCTTTTCCAGCGATTCTACCGAAGCGTTCGCCCGATACGGCACTTTAGCGGCGTCGAGCTGGGCTTTGAGGACCGCGATTTTCTCGGCACTGTCAACCGGTTCCGCTGAAGCCTTGAGACGGGCGACTTCAGCGCGGAGGGATTCAACCTCGCCCGCCAAGTTGTCACGTTCACCCGTAAGAGTTTCGAAACCCTCATGAATGGTTTTCAGCGAACCGAACAGACGGATCGGCAGCTCTCCCGCGTCCGGATGTTCCAGCTCCGATTGCCCCTCGGCGGCTTCGATCAGTCGCAGGATGCCGTCGCGCTCGGCGCGCAGCGTGGCGTTGTCCTGCTCAAGGCTGGCAATGACCGCAGCGTCACCTGAATCAATCGGCTCGCTGATCAAAGGCTTCATCACCGAGACCTCAACGCCGAGCGCCTCATAAGCGTCGACCACCTTCGGCCAATCGCCAATCACAACTGCGTGTGTCACACCCGCTTCAGGCCGATCAAAGTGCGCCGGATTGCGGTACCGCTTTTCCGGATCGAAGTCCGAGTTCTGAGTGGAGTAAACCAGTTCCATAAAAGTCTCCGTAGCGGCCATTGCTGGCCGCTGTCAGGGCCAGTATCAGCCGCCGGCTGGTGGCGTGGTGGTCAGGGTGATCAGCACACCAGCAGTCACCTTGTTGCTGTTGGAATGCTTGACCCAGTTCGCAGCCGAGCCCACGGCGGCAAGCGTTGGGTTCGCGCCGCCAGCGGCTTCCTTCCAGCTGTAGCCCAGCACATCGATGTTGACGGTGCCTTCTGCGCGGTAACCGATACCCAGGTTCTCTTCGTCGTTCACTGCGTACGAACGGAAGCCGGGCGCCTGAGACTCAGTGATAACCACAGCGTTTGGCAGCAGGCCGAAGATCACATCTGCGGGCGCGGTGTCGGTGACCAGCACCGGCTTGCCGAGAGTGCCAGGCAGGCCGCCGTAGATGACGACGCCCGCCTCTTCGTAGACCTTGTTCGCGATCGCCTCGTCGACGATGTCGAAGTAAGCACTGGAGTGCATGACCCACAGCGCGATACGACCGAACTTGTCGCCGAACTTGCGCATGCCTCGGGTCAGGGTTTTCTTGCCGTCAGTCTCGATGTTGGCCGAAACCACCATGTCAGCATTGGAGCTGATCGAGGCGCGCAGCGCAGCGGTGGCGTACTGGATGAAGCCTTCCAGTGTGGCGTCAGCAACGTCGGCGCCGATGATCTGGGAGAACTCATCGACCGGACGACCGCGGCGCTTGAACGCCTCTTCGGTGGTCTGGTATGGGCCGTACTTCCACGGCGCCTTGACGCCAACGGCTTCGCCCGCGCCGATCTTCTTCGCGGTCACCTTGCCGGTGGAGTTGACATCGCGATGCTCTAGCGAGCCGCCGATCTTGTAGAACGAGCGCTTGCGGAAGTCGCCTTCGATCAGCTCGTTATCGAGCACGATCGCGCCATTGGACGATGCGTTGAACACATCGAGGTTGTCCTGGACACGCTCCAGGTATGCGGTTTGCGCCTCATCGTTGTAGATGATCAAGTCGCTGTTCACAGTCGTTGCCATGGGTAAATCCCCTTACTTGGGCAATTGCAGGTATGCGGTTTGGCCGTGCTTGCGCTGGTAGTCACGCTTTTGCTCGGCAGTCATTTCGGAGCGCTTGAATGCAGCCTGGCCGCCACCCCCGCCCGGGGCTTGTGTCCCTGAAGCCCTTGGCCACAGGTGAGGTGCGCTTTCGCGCAGGGATTCCGCCCATTCGAGCGGAGTCAAAGGGGTTTTGCCGTCTTTACCGAGGATGACCTGGCCGGATTCATCAACGGCGACCGCTTCGCCCTCTTCGTTCAGCGAGAACACGCCTTTGGCGCGCAGGATGATGTCGTCGGTTGCTTCCGGCAGTGCGCCGGCTTTGAGTGCTGCACCGCGTACCGAATCGCCCAGGACTTTGCCCTGGAACTTGGCGGCGAAGGCCTCAGCCTTTTCGGCCCGCGCCGTGAGCGCCTTCAACTGCTTATCGTTGTCGGCGCGCAAGCGCTCGGTGCGACGATTGAACACCTCGTCCACCTTACCCTCAGTCAGCAGCTTGGTTTCTTCGTCTTGGCCGGCCCGGCTGAGCAAGCCTTTGACGGCGTCAATGTCGATGCCCTCGAACTGGGTTTCGAACTGGCTGAGCTTGCCGGTGGTTTCCTTCAGCTTGCCCAGCAGCTCGGAGTTTTTGGTTTTCAGACCAGAAACAGAGGTCTCAACGGCAGTCGCGATAGCGGCCTTGATTGCCGGATTGTCCAGGTCGATTTCGTTTTCTTCTGCCACGTTGATGCACCCCTTGGGTATGTGTTGCCCACTTTGCAGGCGTAAAAAAACCCGCCGTAGCGGGTCACGTTGCGTTTCCAGTGCTAAAGCATTTCAATGCCGACTTTTTAGGAGACAAACAAAAATGGCGTCATCGGCATCAAGATATGAAACCCAAAAAAATCTGAAGAACGCGTTAAAGATCGCTGTTTTATCTTCCGCACTAACACTCACCGGCGTGCTTGCGACCAGCGTTACGTCTTGGATAAGCAGCGCGCAAACGACCAGATCTAGCGAAAAACTTAGCTGCATAAGCCGGTTAGACAAAAGGGAGGAGTACGCCCGAATCAAAAGTGACGCTTTCATCGCTTCCCTAGCGACACTTGCGACCGGCAGTGCTTCACCAGGATTTCAAGAGAAGAAACCTGCTTATGTAGAAGCGTTCTCGAGAGCTGGTTACTCGTTGATGCTGTTGAATAACTCAAAACTCGGAGAAAAGTCCGGCGAGCTCGCCGACTGGATGACCATTAGGGTATCGGACTACAAATCATTCGAAAGACCCGAGTTCATCAAAGAGGAATACGAAAAGCTCGTCACAGATTGGAAAGATGCCTACTACAAATACATGTCAGAACTGGACGCTCAGCGACAAGATTGCTGAGGAGTCATATTCCTGCACGCTCGAATGCCAAGGGCTCCAACCCCTTCATTTGAGTAAGTGTCAGCGGCGCAAAGTTGCGATCAAGCTGTAACTCTGCGAAGCGCTCGACGCTCAAACCGCCTTCGCGAAATAGCTTGGCTCGCACGGGGCCGATAGCCACGTCCTGAAACGATCCCGGCTGTTGCTGAAGCCAGTGGTAATAGTCGAGGCTCGCACTGACCTGTCCTGCTCCACCTGCGCCCACCGCCGCCCGTGTAGCATCTTTGGCGAACATTTCGCTGAGCTTGGTAAGCAGGACGAATGTGGTCCGGCAATTCGGGTGAAACGGAGGGCGCGGCCCGGAATCGACCGGGAATCGGCGCTTATCCATCGACCGACACTGCTGGCTGGTCTTGCTGTCCAGCGTGGCGACCATCTCAACCTCGGACACTATGTCCGTGTTGGCTTTGGCCACCTCCATGCGCGACTGGGACGACACATGCTGAATCGCGGTATGCACCACCGTGCTGGCATTGCGGTTGGTGATGGCAAGAACCCCATCCTTGTATCCGGCTGCTTTGCTACCACGGATGTTGCGGATGATCTGGAAGTTCGTTTGACCTTCGAAGAATCCCTGCCGAATCGTGCCGGTAACGCGCTCGCGCTCGGCACTGGTCCAGCCCTTGATGAACGACTTCAGCAGCTTACCGCCGCCGGTGCCGCGCACACTGAGGGGATTGGTCAGCACCGCGGTGCGGATAGCCGCCGCCGTGGGCGTAACCACATCCAACGAGACACCCACCGGCGCCGACCGGGCCAGGCTCGACGCCTCAAACTCAGCCTCGTAGTTGGCGATGTCGATCAGGTCGAGGTTCAGTTGCGCGCTGTAACGGTCGAAGATGCCCAGCAGCAGACTGTCGACCTCTTTCAGCAGCGCTTCCAGCCGCTTCACGTTGTACTCGGTCAGATCCGACTGGGTGAGCCGGTCGCGGATCGAGCGGTCGATCTCCTTGAGGAAGGGAGCGAACTTGCCAACCTCCCCGGCCTTAAGTTTTTCAAGGAAGACCGCGTGCCGGATCGTGGCGTCAAGGATTGCTTGGTTTGCTGCCATCGATTACGCCCTCATCGTCCAGGCCCAAGCCGTCGCCCTGCTCTGCCAGCTCACCGTCGATTTGCTGGTCGGTGCGCTCTGGCGCGATCAGGCCCAACTTACGCAGGTACGCTCGAAGATCTGCTTTGGCGAATCCACCGTTCTGCCAGAGGGCGACCAGCGCGGTGATCATTTGCGGATCAGCCGTCAGTTCCACGAACTCTTGGTTGATCTGATAAGCAACCTTCGCGTCGTCGACGCCCATGTAGGTGCAGCACCACATGATCGCCCTGGTATACGCCTCGCTTACGTTCGCCACACACCCGGCAAGCACCGAAGTCGATGCAGACTGATCACCACGGGCTTCGGTCGCCGTCTTGGACGAGAGAGAAGCCACGACCATTCGTGCGCCCAACTCGATCATCATCTGGTTCTTGTCGGCCATGGCCTCCTTCACCAGCGTGTTCGGCAGAGGCTGGGCATAACCGAAGGCGCCACCTGATGGCAGCATCATCGGCGCACGGGAACCAACGTAAACGCCGTTTTTCTCCATCCAGTCGCGCCACTGTTCATCCAGACCGGAGATCCATGGCTGTGCCTGGCCACACCAGAAGACGCTGTCCTCGTAGTCGGCGCTGTTCCGATAGTGGCCCAAGTTGATCATGGCGATATCGTAAAGCGGTGACTCGTCGATACTCGGGTCGTTGTTCTGCGCGCCGACAAAGGTGAATGGAATCTCCTTCAAGCGGCCGACGGCGCCGGTGGGCTTGAACTCCTCAACAACAGCCAGCGGCCCGCCGCCTTTCGGCCCGGATCGGCGCCAAACGCGGCAGACGAAGCCATCATCCTCGAGAGCCAGTTCCCGGTACCGTTCGATCACCTTGAAGCCGAAGCCGTCTTCGATTTCCGGCGATTCGCGCAGCACCACCAGGGTCAGCACGCAGTGTCCGTTCACCATGCCCGTGCGCCAGTTGATGATGTCTTCGGCGCAGTACGACAGGATCACGGAGTGACCACCGGCGCCGGCGTCATGGTGATAGTCGACGTACAGACCATGCCGACCGGCCTCAAGCACCTTCTCTAGCGTGCCTTGCGAGTGCTGGTAGATGCTCACGCCGGAGCCGTTGGCGTTGTCCTGCAGGTATTCCATCTTCTTGGCGACGGTCAGCGTCGGGTCTTTGTGAAACGCCAAACCGAGCAAGCCATTGCGCGTGTGACCGGTGGCGTTCTTGAACACCGCCCGTTCGCGATAGGCCTTGTTTCGGTCTACGTTCTCAGGCGACTTGTCGTGAGCATTGATGTACGGCAGTCGGTCAACAACCCTGTGCTGACCGGCGCAAACATCGCGCACGGTTGCCCAGCGATTCAGCACTTCGATGTAGTCCGCCCGCTTGAAGGAGACGTCGTTGCTCATCGGGCGTATCCCATTTTGATGGCGGTGACCGGTTTGATGATCGGGTACTCGCGGTGAATGAAGTAACCGCCGCCGTCGTTGGCGTGGTCGTTGCCTTGGCTTTTGTCCGGTTCGCCATTGGGCGCCCAGATCTGCTGTTCCAGGCCGTCGGCGTAGGTTGGGCAGGTAAACGGGTTGACCAGGTACCGCCGTTCGCCCTGCGCGTTGCAGAACATGGCGTTCATGGCGTTGATCCGATCCTTCACCGGCGGGTTGGCCGCCGGCGCGATGACCGTGAAGCCTGCTTGTTTCAGCATGGCGATATCGGTGAGGCTGGCATTGACCGACTTGCGCGAGTCGCCGGAGGCGTCCGGGTAGATCCGGATCTCGCAGGTCTTTCTGAAGTCGTTGCCGGTGTGTTCCCAGTACCGCTCTTTGATACGGCGGATCATGTCCGGCGTGTCGTAGCCATCCATCAACTCGTCCACGGCGCGCGGCAGGCCCTGCTCACGTTTGACGTGGGTGATCGCCGCCATCTTGCCGACGTTGAAGTCCATACCGATGAACAGCGGCTCGCCGGGCTGGACCGTGTCGAAGCACTGGTTCAGCTTGCGGTCGTAAGCGTGGTAGATCGATCCGGACGTCAGGTTGACGAACTGGCCGTTCAAGTACGCGCGGATCAACTGTTCGGGGTACGACTCCATCAGCGAGGCGATGTAGTCATCCGGCAGATTCAGCTCGTTGTCGAAGGTGCTGGCCTGGATCAGCCCATACATTTCCTTCAGCGCCGGTTTGTCGCGCAACTGCTTCACAAACTGGAGAAAGACGAACTTGAAGCCTTCCGGCGTCGTGGTCACGTCCACGCCGTTTTTCAGCCCGGGGATGTTGTAACGCATCCGTGCAATGATCTTGCGCCAGGCCTGCTGCGCTTTGATTGACGTCAGCACGTCCAGCTCGTCGACCAGGGCGTGACCGATTTTGAAACCGACGATGGTCTGCGGCTTCTCCATCGACCGGCAAATCACAGTGCCGCGATACTGCCGACCGCTGTAGATGTGAACCTCATGGTTCGCCTGGTTGATCTTGGTCTTCAGCCCCCAGTCGTAGGCCACCTCCTCCATTGTTGGATAGAAGATGTCGCGGATCTGCGGGTAAGTCGGTGCGAAGTAACCAGCGTTGACGCCGGGCCACTCCATGAAATGCTTGCTGAGCGCCGAGCATCCGACCCAGGTCTTTCCGGAGCCGAAACCAGCAACGAATGCGCGAAACTTGTGGGGTAACAGGAGGAACTGCGACTGCGGAACGTTAAGGCTCGGCATTCGGCTTCCTCGCATCCACTACGTCGACCTGAATGCGCGTCGGGATTGCCGGTTCGTCGTCGGGCTCATCCTTACGGTGGCGATTGACGTAGACGTCGCCGACTTCCTTCGCGGCTTGCTCGAGGATCTGCATGGCGAGGCCGATGTTCTTCAACGACTCGGCCCTCTCAACGAACCGGTTCATGGCCCGGAGGCGGTAGGCACGATTCGCGATCGGGATCTCGGCGGTTTCTTCGCGGAAGCGCTTGCGGGCATCTTCAAACATCGTCACCCAGCGCTTGGCAAGGCCTTTCCCTGATGTCTTTGTGGGATCGTGTGTCTCCACCTGCTGGCGAGTCACCGTTATCCCGTATTCCTTTTGGACGGCTTCAACAACCTGTGAAGGCGTGTCGAAGCACGCCAAGGCCTGAACGATAAAGGCCTTCACGTCGTTTTGAAGGGCTGCCATAGATTTTCATCCGTCCAGAGCCTGTCCAGAATCAGGCCGACTTGAGCAGACAGGTTCCGCAGGCCCTCGATATGTTGATTTTCCCTACCTCAGCAGGCTTGTTTGCAGCGTCCACCAGCTCTTGCACTTGACGGCTCGCCCCATACCGACGCACCACACCGACGAACTCTTCAACGTCGTGTCCGCGCATCTCAAGCTTGGGCAATCCGTCTTGGGTGAATGCTGGCTGACCGTACTTATCGGTCGCTTGGGCTATGTGATACAGCTCATGCTCGACCAAGGCGCAGAAGTCAGCATCGGAGCAGTCAGCGCAGTAGTCGGCGGCCAGGGTGATGATGTAGCCCGGCACTTCGCCGAACCAATCACGCATCTGCTGCTCCATCCGGGCCTTCTGCCAGCCACCCGCGCGGAACGCTACCTGCTCAGCCTGGCCAACCACCGTTTGCCCTTTCTTCGTGAAGGCAGCAGAAGCCCACATCACACGAATGTCCGCGTCGATCAGATGGGCATGGTCCTCGTTGTGGATGCTGCCAGTCTCGGTGAGGATCTCGGTTTGGAGCCATTCCCAAACTTCAGGCGCTGGGATCAGGCGGGTGCCGAAATCCGAAAGATCGGATAGCTCGACCAATGACGCAGGAGGGCGCGGCCGATTCATACCAGAAGAACCTTTTGAATTCAGAGTTCGCCCCCAAAAGGGGGGCAGATTACCCGCCTATTTGCGAGCCAGCCCGGCCTAATGAGCGCTCATTAACCAACGAGGCTCGAAGGATGAAAAACACAATTTACTTAGTGCTTGCAGTAGCCGTCGTCATTTTGATGATCGCTCCGGAATGTGTGAAGCCCGGGATCGTTGCTTGCCTGCTCAGTAAGCCCTGATGCTTGCAACCTCGGCTGGGTCGGCTCGTTCGATCGCCTCCCAGTCGGGTTGCTTGGTTGCCATAGATTGTCCCGATTGCTTGAAATGAAAACTGGTTGACGGTATTGGTAAGCGTCAAACACAAGGATGGATTCAATGAACAACAGATACAGTGTGGTGCACCGCCCAAACGTGGCACTTCTCGCAATTCAACATGGGGCACAGCCACCCGCGCTCCCGATCGATCAATACTGTTATCAGATCGAGGACTCGCAGGCTGACGGCGATTACGTCGGCGGCCCGTATCAAATTGAGGATGAGGCGGTGAGCGCTTGCGGCCTACTGAACTCGGGAGTGGAGCCCCTGTATCTTCCCAACTTCAACAGGAAGCAATTGGAAGCTACGGGAGCGCTCATAGTTGAATCCGACAAAGAACTGTTTGTCGGACTTACACGACAAGAGTCAGAACGATACGTATTACTTCACAATAGCGAGCCGACAGACGAGTTCATTGAGCTTGACCACAAGCACAGAGAGGCCCGCACAGGCCACAAAAAAGAGAATGTTTAAGATCTGGGCAATCCGTGCCGCACTCACCTGCGGCACAACTGTGCCCCTACTTCAAAGGATTGCTAACCATGCCCATCGAAGAATTCGCAGCGAAGGAAAATTACAAATTTTCCCCGCCTCTTCCTCTGCACTTAGATCATAAGCCCGTCTATGCCATGCCTTACAAAACATTTGATGGCATGTACCGAAAAAACACCGATGTCAGATACCTCTCTGTTGGCTTTTCGCAATGGGATAGCGACGAGCTCTCGCTGAAAATCATGCGCTACAAAGACAAATGGTCGCGACAATCGGAAGAGCTCCCTCTCCACCGTGTAATCGACTCCTCCATTTTTTTGGCCAAAGCCCTGCTGGACCGCGACAATTCAGCAGTAGAAATAGAACGCGGCCTATTTACTGATCAACCCGATGGGTTTCGAATCCAGGAGGAACAAATAACCCAGCAAGAAAAGGCCCAGTTCGATTCCTTCCTCGACAATTATGGCGAGGACCTCAAAGGTAGATTTAACAAGCTATATCAGTTGCTAAGTAATCTGAAAACTCAGGGCAAGCTCTGACTGATCTACAAGGCGCGACACAATTTGCTGATTCGCGAAACGTGTCGCGACTTACTGACTTACCCGATCGACTGCTTCGAGCGCTTTGTCCGCTGCTTGGGTGGCAGTAGTTGCGGCCTTCGAAGCCTTCTCGGCAGCAGTCCCAGTCTTGCGGGTCAATTCGTCCAGGCGGTGGTCCCGCTCATTCATGGCGGTGGCGTATGCACTGCGGATCTCCTCGACCTGCTTCGCCTGCTTCTCGGCAAGCGACCAGTAGCAGGCCTGATAACCCAGCACCGTGCCGCCGGCGACCAGCACAATGGCGATCGCCCAAACTTCTGCCCGGCGCCACCAGCGGCGAGCAATGAATTCCATCGCGCATCTGTCCATCACACAGCACCTCCGAGCTTGTTCCGCAGGCGGGTGATCTCGTCGCTCTGCAGGGTCACTCGCTCCGTGAGCTGGGCGACCTGACTGGTCAGCGCTTCAATCTTCCCTTCCATGCGGCCAACCGAAGCAGCCAGGTCGTTGCGCTCTTTCGCGAACTGATCGGCACGGGACTCCGCTTCCTTCCGGGCGGTGCGCTCCGAGTCGAGCAGTTCATTGAGGCGGCGGACGGTGCCGATATCGGCGTTGTCCATTGCCCGGTCAGCAGCATCCTTCGATAGGAATTTCCGCAGCCACAGCAGCCCGCCTAGTATCACCGTGGCACTACCGCCCAGCCAGGTAGCTGTGCCTGGGCCGAGGTCAGTAGGATCCATTCAGTTCTCCAGAGATTTAAACGACTACGCTCAGAGGGTGGCGCATAGCCACCAAAAAAAGGAGCGCATCATGTTGGGAAAAATGTTTATAGCAACCGCATTCTTGTCTATCTCAGGATGTGGCCTATTCCAGCAAACGGCAAAGCCGAGTGAGATCACGCTTGCGAAAGCTATGCAGGAAGTCGGTACTGGTCTAAAAGCAATGAAAATGGCTGAAGGGGATGTGAAAACCGGGCTGATCGCGTCGGAAGTAACCGTGGTATTCAACATCGCTGCAAGTGACAAAAAGTCAGGAAATTTGACGATCGATTTGGCAGCTCCAATTGCTGGAGGAGCTGGGACGGCCAAGGCTGGCGGCGGCTTGACGTCAGGAGCAGACTCTCAACGAGGCAATACCGTAACAGTGAAATTCGTAAATTTACTTATGATTCCGAAGGATACCTTGGCATATAAGGGAACACTTGCTGATCTCACTCCAGTCGTGTCGGGGCCGAAGCCCGTGATTACTACATACGACCGCAAGCTGGATCCCAAGGAGTTCTCGCCAATGGAGCTGCAGTCGCTTCAGTTGCAGACCAGCGAGACAAAATAACCTAGTAACAATGCGGCCCGGCCGGAGGGTCGGGTCCTGAAAATCAGGTACCCCCAATCTGAGCGCCCCCCACGTATACAGTCCAGTGCTTTTGCGCTCACCATTCGACGTCGCGCCACCCTGCAGCATTGTGAGATCAGGGTACGCGGGCTGCCGGTGTTGATTCCGTACGTCGCACTATCCGCCTATCGACGTCCAGGCTTCCCGAAGGCTGTCCTGTCTACACGTAAATTCGAGGAATAAAAAAACCCGCACCGGGCGGGCTTTCTACTGCCTTAGACGGCTTATTTTCCTGGCGGATACTCGCGAAACCTTGAGTACTACCAGCGCTATTAGCGCACCGACAACCCCGCCAAATAGTCCCATCTGAAATGCTGCTGATGGCTCCATCCAACACGGGCTCAATGGCTTAAAAGGGTAGTAGAGGCACGGCACAGGAAAGAGTGCCCGCCATACTGGTAACGCACCGCCGATGATCAGCAACCCTAACGTAAAGAGCGCAAAAGTTTTCCATTGCCGTATGACGAGAAACCGCCTCCTAAGCACTGCTAAGGCGATGACTAATACAAACGAAAAGAAACCGGGAAGGTAAAGTGTCACGAAGTAGATTTGGTCGAACTGGTGGCCGGCAGTATCCATATCACCTCAGCAAAAAACCCGGCGCTTGGCCGGGCTTGAATATCTATGTGCGTTTCGCGTTACTTGTGCACTATGGAAAAATTACCTCATAAACCCCAACATAGCAACACCTTTATGCCGCATCTTCAGAATTTTCATCAAATATGACCTGCCATACAGGCTGCAAGGCCTGAACATCCACTTCTGAAATAGCTTCACGCAGGAAATTCCACACATCCTTCCAGTCGCGGTCCCACACTTTCGGCTCGATGCGCACTCCGTACAGATTGAGCATCCCCTCGGCGACGCGTGCCGGCCCCCACTGCTCCCCGCCATGAGCCTCAACTTTGTACGACTGCAGAGCGACGGTGATCATGCAATGAGCTTTCGCAGCCTTGGCATCTGTCAGCGCGGAGAAATCCACGTAATTCCAGATCAGTTTCTCGGCGTTGAGCACGTGAACCATCGTCATGCATGGGTGATACATGTAGTGCCCGAGCTGCTGCACCTGGAACGGTAGCGTATCGATCGCGCGGAGAACTTTGCCGATGGTTGCCAAGTGCGCAGCCCGAGCAGTCGATCGTCCAACTGGCGTGCGACGCGTCTCGCTGATGCTGATCCGCTCGCGCACAACTTGAATACGCTCTTCCTTGTCTTCACCAAGTGCGGCGAATACCGCTTCATGCCGGCGCATACGGGCGCCCTTTTTCACCGGCGCAGACTCTGCCCGGTCAATGGCTGCAGCGCTGATCGACGCGTTCGATTCATGCTGAGCCTCAGTCCATACCTGCCTTGCGTTGATCAGCTTCATGCGGCTTCCCCTTTTTTCAGTTCGCGGGTCTTGGCCCGGTATTCAGTCTTGATGGTTTTGATTTCTTCGACGGTGTACTTGCGGGGCTCATGAGGCCCCTCCAGCCAGGCCACGGTTTCGGCGCCGATGCGCTGTACCAACCGGATGCGGTACTCGACGGCATTACCGGACAGGTTGCGGTTGCACTTCACGCACTGACGATGGATGTTCAGTGGCTCGAAACGCAGTTCCGGGCAGGCACCCACGGATCGATAATGCCCAGCGTCCCAGCGGCTGCCGGTGATCAGGTCGCTGTCCTTCGGCATCGAGTCGCAGCTGATGCATGGCAGGTGCGCGTCACGCAGGCGGACGTACTTGTTCACCGCGGCTTGGGCTTCGCGTAGATGATCCGCCCTACTCTTTAGCTTCTCTTTGCGTACCTTGATCTCGCGACGCTCGATGCTGGCCAGCGACTTGCGCTTCTTCTCCTGCTTCTCCCGCGCGATGACAACGGCGCAGTCCGGCGAGCACCAAGACTGAAAGCTCACCTTCGGGACGAATGAGGTCCTGCAGGTTTTGACTGAGCATTTTTTCGGGCGCGGCTGCTTCCTTTCAATCGTCATGCAGCCTCCTGGCTCAGAAGATCATCGAAGTACACACCCTGCGGTGCGAAGCGCGCGACAATGCGGTCGGTGTACGCCACGCCTTGAGCTCGATTGAAAAGACTGGTCACCGGGAAACCGTCCGGGCCGAACAAATGGCAGCCCCCCATCATTTCCAGCTTTGTCGCGTACGGAAGATGGCGCATCACCCGGTACCACTCCGCCTGAAACCCGGCATCCTCGTTCAGCAGGATCTGCACGCCGATGTGCAACTTGCAGTACCGGCGGGCGTCAGCCTCATCGCCGATCTGCGTCATTTCAGCGATGCGCTTGTACATCGCGAACCACAGTCGGTTCTGGTCCAGCGTTCGGTCCTTGCCGGGGCGCAGCGAGACCACGACGAACTTCTTGTCGCGGTACATGGCACTGATAGCGGTGATAGCCTCGGAAAGCTTGGCCTGGCAGTTCACGGAGATTTTGTCAGCCATGGTCCACCCCCTTGATCACGCTTTTTTCGTTGCATAAACTCTGCTCACCAGCCTCATGCGCGCGCGAACCTTTCGGAAGTCTGAGCGAAAGCGAGAGGCTGGATTCTGTTCCTTCCCCGCCCGCTCGACTGCCAGCGGAATGCTCAAGCTCCCCAACCACTTCGCACGCTATGGCAAACGCCGGGTCGCCCAAGCGAGTCGACTGCATGATGCGTGTCATGCCTTCGAGCAAAGCATCGTTTTGTTCCTGAAACTGGCCGGCACCGCGCTGCAGCGCTTGCACCTGTCCACGCAGCGCCGCGTTTTCCGCATTGACGTGGCTGAATTGAGTGGCGATGTGCTCTTCCAGCGAAACTAGGTCACGCTGCCAGTCGATCTCATCGTGGAAGTAGCCGAAGCGCTCGCAGAGGCTGCGGTGGAAGTTTTTGAAGCTGGCCTCAGCCTGCTTTTTCTGTTCAGTGGTATCGGTCATTGAGCCGCGCTCCCTGCTTTCAATTGTTCGGCCTGCCGAATCAGCAGCGCCCGGCGATCAGCCAGCTCGTTGGCTGCCAAAATTCGCAGTTCTGTTTTTTCCTCGTCCGAGGCTTTGCGCATCGCCAGCATCGAGTCCTTCACCGCGGCGAGCTTTTCGCGCAGCTTTGGCGAAGGCCGCGCGACCTCACCGGTGAGCAGCGCAACGACGGCCCTTCCGTCTTCAGTGACCGGCGCGACACTCAAGTCGGCCAGATACTGCTGCGCGCGCTCCTGTGGGATTCGCTGCATTTGCAATGCCTTGGTAATCGCCTGTGTTCGGCGGTTTGCGTCGAAACCAACCGACACGTGCCAATTGACGTGTTTGTTGTCCTCCCGAGCCTGACCCACCAGACGCTCGTAAGCGCTGTTGAATGCCATGCGTGCACCAACCTTGTCGTCGGCATCGAGGACAGGTTTTGCAGCAGCCAGTGCGAGCTGGATTTCGTCGGTCAGCACCACGGTTTCAAATTCATCGTTGGTGGTCATGGCGATCGCCCATGCTTCGTCCTTGCCCGGGCGGCCGTCAGCGGCCTGCACTCGCTGGAGAATGTCGGCCATCGCCAGCTTGCCCTTCACCTCGAAGCGGCAGGCCTTCAGCGCAGCTTTCACGGCGGGCACCGAGTAAGCGCAAAGGTCTTCAGCCATCATCGCCGCAGTGCCTGGGTTCATTTCCTGCCCCATGGCCTCGGCTGTAGCGCAGATCGCGGCGGCGAGGCCAGCAACCTGCTGGTCGTTCATTTCAAAGGTACTCATTGCGCTCTCCTGCTTTGCGCTTCGCCAAGACCATTTGCGCGGCCTGCTCGGCGGCGGATACGTTCGCCTCGGTGCGTTCCATCTGGCGTGCGGTAGTCCCGTTGATGCGCTGACCGGTCACCCACTGGGTGTGGTAGCTCTCGGCGTTGGCCAGCAGCTCATTGAGACTGTGGCATTTGCGCAGGACGGCGGCATCGCTGGTTTTCAGGTAGTGCGCGGCGACGTGATGAGCGACATCGGCGCCGAGGCGGTCGACCAGTTGGCCGAGCTGGCCACCGACCTTGGCGTTCCATACCGGCCAAGCACCGTTGTAGCGCTTGCGGTAGGCCATGGCGTAGTTCGCCCAGACCTTGAAGGTTTTGCAGGACTGGTCTTTTGGGCCCGGCATATCGGCGGGAATTTCAACCCGGGGCGCATCGGTGCGATCAACCACCAGAACCAGATTGCGGGACTGAGCCGGCACAACCTCGGCGGAAGCCGGGGGTGCAATTGGTTCAATGACCGGTTCATTGACTGGTTCAGAAGAGTGACTGGTTCTGGGTGCAGCTCCTGCACTACCCCCTAGTGCAGGAGATTCACTAGGGGGTGAACCTGCTGCACCGCCCTGGTGAATCTGCTGCACTACCCCTGGTGCAGGAGGTGCACCACCATCAAGGGTCAGGAAGTAAACGTTCGACGAGTTGCCCTTCGGCCCCCCCTTCCTAATTTCCTTGCGCAGCAGCCCTGACTCACACAGCGCGGTGATGTGGTTCATAACCGAACGCTTGCTGATCTCGCACTGATCGGCGATGTGTTGATAGGACGGCCAGCATTCCCCTATATCACTGGCATTGTCTGCCAGCTTGATGAGCACCAGTTTGCGAAGTGGATTGCCGACGCGAAGCTTCATCGCGGCGACCATAAGGCCCATGCTCATGTGCAACCTCCAGCAACGAGCAAGGCTTGCTGGGAGCTAACACCCAACGTAAATGTCTTCACCTGATTGATCGTGACGGTGAACTGCATGTCAGGTGTTCCTGACCTGAACGGAAAAGATAAAAGCTCGCGACACGTTTTGAGAATTCTGAAAACGTGTCGCGACATTGTTCGGGGTATTGCTCGAAATGGGATGGCTCTGCATAATCGGGCCTCTCTAGTTTTGCGAATTAGCCGACCTTCTACGTCGGCTTTTTTGTGTCTGAAACTCAGGCTGCCTTCACGGACTGCTTGAATACTTCCAGACTGACGATCACTTCCTCTGCCTCCTTAAGCAGGCTCGTTTTCTCGATCGAGCAGACGCGTCCATCAGCCTGTGCGTCGAACGCAAGTCGGGTAACGTCGGCAAGATCGGCGTGCAGCCGCAAAAGTGCGGCGTTGAGATTGATGCCTTCTGGCTTTTCCTTCGGAACCAAGTCGAAACCGAACGCCTCCGCCCATGCCTTCAGCGGACGGAAGTCCTGGGTGAACTTCATGATCCGATGCAGCTCTTCCACGTTCATGCGGTGAGTGTCGTAGTCCGGGTTCGCCTTCTGGGAAAGAAGGGTCCGTGACTTGAAGTCCGCGCCTTCGGCAATCTTCTTGGTGCCATGGTCGTCAACCACGTCGTAGATCGCCTTCATCAATTCCTGCATGTAACACCTCGAAATTCTTTACGTGGCGCCCTGCTGATGCTGGGGCGATCATTTACTCAATGGATCAGCGCACGGGAGTTTCATGCGGCGGTTCTCTGAACCGGCAACTGGCACGGAAAAGGACGAACCTCCTCCGCTGTCAACTTCCCGTCCTCGTGTTCGATAACCAGGATTTCCCTGGCCGCCTTCAAGGCTTTGGAAATGGCTGGTGCGCTAACGCCAAGGCCCTTGGCGACAGCGGACTGACCAATTCGCTCAACCAACTCTGGCAGTGGCGTCTTTTTCATATCGTTGCCTCAGCAAACTTGTCGGACCAGATATTAACCGCCGGTTAGTTTTCTGGCAACACCGGCGGTTGCCGCAATAAAATTAACCAACGGTTAAATTTCACGGATGAGCAAAAAGAAAGAGCTATCCCCAGAACTGAAAGCTGAGTGCGACGCCGCTAAGGCGCTTTTCGTATCGAAAAAGAACGCCCTCGGATTGACCCAAGCAAGTCTGGCTGCGGAGGCTGATATCTCGGCCGCTGCGGTAGCGATGTACCTTAACGGTACGAATCCTCTGAACGCCAAGTTTGCGGCGGTACTGTCGCGCTTACTTGGCGTCCCAGTCGAGCGTTTCAGTAAGCGACTTGCGCGCGAGATCAGCGGGCTTACAAGTGTCGCTGAAGCGCCATCAAGTTCGGCGCTCTCAGCCGCTGAGATGGTTCGTCAGATGCTCGAAAAGCAGGGCAAAGGACTTACAGACACTGCCAGACAAAGATTGATGGCGGCAGCTGAAGCAGATGATGCCGGTGGCGCCATCGAGATTGACTACTACAGGCCGGGCGTTGTGGGTGACGAAGTGTGGATCGCACACTACGACGTCCGTGCTGCGATGGGTGGCGGCCAGATCCCGCACGACTATCCAGAGATGCTGCAGGATGTTCGAGTAAGCCCTCAGCATCTTCGCGAGATGGGTGTCGAGTTCAAAGAGCATTTCCATTTGAAAATGGTGACCGGCTGGGGCCAGTCAATGGCGCCGACGATCAAACATCGCGACCCTCTGCTGGTGGACGTCAGCATCCGAGAGTTCGTAGGCGATGGAATCTACATGTTTTCGTGGGAAGGCCATTTGTACATCAAGCGTCTCCAGTGGATCGGTGATGATCAGATCAAGATGATTTCAGATAACGAGAGGCACCCTCCGCACACAATTAGAGCAGACGAAACCTACATACAGGCTCGCGTCCTCCTCGTTTGGAATGCGCAACTGGTGTAAAGCCATGGCCCTCACAAAGTCCAAACAGCAGCTTCGCCGCGACCTTAAAGAAGCCGCCGCCCTGCTCAAGTGGTCGGGCCTCGATCTGATGCAGGCTGCAGTGACCCTGTCACAGGCAGGGCATGAGGATGAGGCCAAAGAGCTGCTGAGCGTCGCTGCAAGCTTCCAAGAGGCTGAGGACAAGTTACCTGGGTATAAGGCGGGAAGGATTCTGCGCAATGACTGAAGCTTAGCGCCGTAAAGATTGGAGTGTGCTGAGGAATAGCCCGAAAGGCATTTTGCAGGCCACCTGTTTTTTCTTATTTATCAGGAAGTTAGTGATGAAAAACAAAGGGTTGAAGGCCACTCCAAAACAGATCATTTTAGACCTCGGTGTCGAGGTTCAAAGGGATGTGAACGGAATAGAAATGGGGGTGCTCGAAAACGGTATCCCATTTCTTACTCAGCGTGGCCTTGCTCTCGCCACTGGCGCGCCTAGAAGCGCTCTCCATGAAATTTCTCAGGAATGGGTTGAGCACTTCGATGACCAAGTAATAACGAAGGATAGAATTTCCTTCATAAAAGAATATCTATTTCGGCAGGGGTACACAGACCGCTCGCTATATATTGAGGTCACGCGAGATGGCCAACCCCATTATGCTTATCCAGATGTCGTCTGTATGGCCATCTTGGAGTATTACGCTTTCGAGTCCCGCTCCCCTAGCCAGCAGGCGAAGGATACTTATAGGGCGTTTGCGGCTCTTGGCCTGCGTCGATTCATTTACGAATCTCTAAATTACACACCTGGCGACAAGTGGCAGTATCACCACGAGCGGGTATCGCTGCTTCACAACAAAGCCCCAATGGGTTTTTTTATTGTATTTCACGAAGTGACAGGGCTAATCGTCGACCTGATCAATGCGGACCTGACTGTAAACGATAAGACAATACCAGACATCAGCGTTGGTCAGATGTGGGCAAAACACTGGAAGGATCACAATTATTCAACGATTTATGGCGACCGAATTGCCTGCGAGCACAACTACCCTGCGAGGTACCCGCAAGCTCGTAGCAATCCCCAAGAAGCTAACGCATATCCTAACCATGCTTTACCCGAGTTTAGAAGGTGGTTCCGTTACGATTATTTGGTCACCAAATTTCCTGAGTA
Organism: Pseudomonas sp. GM30; assembly: GCF_000282275.2. NCBI lineage: Bacteria > Pseudomonadati > Pseudomonadota > Gammaproteobacteria > Pseudomonadales > Pseudomonadaceae > Pseudomonas > Pseudomonas sp. GM30. Next base: position 403,811 of record NZ_AKJP02000026.1, read on the forward strand.
TATTTTGAAGAAAGCTAATACCCTGAAAGGCGGCAAGGAAGAAGCAGTTAAAATTGGCGCTATGTATGCACCAAAGAAGCTTAATTAAAGCCTGCTGAATACTGTAGATCGACAGAAGCCCGGCCCAGCGCCGGGCTTCTAGTTTCTCCCCTCCCCCGATCTGATCCGCAGTCCGCAGTCCGCAGTCCGCAGTCCGCAGTCCGCAGTCCGCAGTCCGCAGTCCGTTGCTGAGCGTGCTCCCTCTCCCTCCCGCTCGACAATGGTGGCGACGAGCCACGAATGGTAAAGTGCGGGCTCAATTATGGGAGGGATTCAAATTGGGCAAGCGCGGATACGTTTTTTGTTTTTTGGCCGTCATCGCTCTCCAGGGATGCATGGAGAAAGACCTCACCCCAGAGCAAAAGGCATATGTTGCCAGCTTAGAAACCGAGCTTGCACAGACAAAGCAGGATATTGATGCTGGCACCCGCTCGGCGGCGGCCTACAGTGGCGGACTAATAAAGGAGCTAATTTCAACTCGTGTCGAGATTCTTAAGACCAATCAAGCGCTGATAGAGCAACGGATCTTAGCTGTCCAATCAAAAGGTAGCGTGAATGTAGCAACCACCACGTCCAAGGTTGATGAGGATCTTGCCAACAAGCTTTCAGCTGAAATCACGCGAGCGAAGTCAGAAATTGCTTCTGCTAAAGCCGAGGCCGCGCAATATAGCGGAGGGCTTATCCAGGCACTGAAACTATCCGCTATTGCTACCAGCGAGCAGACTCTCGCGATGCTTGAGCAGCAATACCTAGTGGCGAAATATGGGTTAAATCCTGTTCGCACATCTTCATTGCCGTCACCGACGTTGATCGCAGCTCAAAGCAACTCGGCGCCGGCGCCTCAGAGCGCTCCCAAATCTGACCTTCTGCCTCCCGGCTCCGGGCCATTTGGGTTTGAGGCGGGCATAAGCGCAGACGTCATCGAGAAAATGACAGGCGAAGCACCAAGGCTTGTAAAGGAATCCGAAAATTTGTATTTGATAGATAACGCTCCGAAGCCTAACGATGCATTTGATCAGTACGGATTGGTCATCTCCCCGACCGTCGGCCTTTGTGTGGTCAGAGGCGTCGGCAAGACGATTCAAACAAATGACTTCGGGCATCAACTGCAAGCAGGTTATGGCGCCATGAAAGAAGCACTGACCGCTGTCTATGGAAAGCCAAAGACTTATGACTTCTTAATGCCGAGTAGCATCTGGAAAGACTCGAACGATTGGATGACCGGACTTTATAAGCAGGACCGAACGTTGGCAGCAGAATGGAAGGGGCCCGGAATAAAAAATAACATCAACACCATCTCAATTGATGCGAGAGCACTTGCCAGAGACAAAGGGTACTTCGTGGTTGAGTACACTTTCAATAATGGTCCTGAATGCAGCGCTGAACTAAAAAAGCAGAAGAACGACTCGCTGTAAGCTAAAATTGAAACAGAGCCCGCCGCGTGCGGGCTTTTTCATTCGTCTTAAAAAGGCGCCGCCTCCTCCAGATCAAATTCCGCAAAATTCTTTGCCGCCGCGTCCTGCTCTTGCTGCTCCCATCTCACCGTCACGCTGCTGTCGTCATTCAGAATGAGTTCGAGCTCATCCGCCTCGGCGATCACCCCCATCACTTCTTCCCACTCCCTTTCTCCATCCGTGTCCAGTCGATGGATCGTCACCCATCACTGAATCTGCGCGACCGGATGATTGATCATCGACGACACCCTGAGCGACAGCCGCTCTAGACCCGACATAGCGCCTCTCTCAGGTTGATTTTGTTTTGTTGCCATCGCCATCTACTTCGCTCCTGATAGCTGTACATCCATACAGTAAAACAAAAGGATAACCAATTCCTCTGAAAAATAAATTAACCGCCGGTATTGACCGCAAACAAACCGCCGGTTAATTTACAGCCATCGCAGCGACACACAACCACTGCGAAGGGACTCAAGAACCCCGTCGCTCTTTAGCGTCATCCCTTGCCGGATTATCACCGGCCTAGATTCGAAGGCAGCGATGAACCGGCCTCAACGGTTCAGAGGGTTGGCAACTGACCCGGGCGTGCAGCGTAAAACGTCGAAAGCAGTTATCCAGCGGGAGAACAAGCCGAAAGGCCCGCGGCTGGAGGAACAATTTGAGATAGGCCGATGACCGACGCCAGTAGCGGGTCACGGCGGAAAACATCGCTGAAGCCCGTTCTATGAGCGGGCTTTGGGATGTAGACCAGGTGCTACCAACTTTTCCGAGAGCTGATTATCTGCTGGCATTTATCAGCCATCTCCGGGAGTGACGCAGCCACATCAGACAGCACTCGATACATCTCGCGCTCATCCGGAAACGGGTAGATCTCGAGATTGAGAGCGATCTGAACCTTGCGCAGATTGGTGCCTTCTACCAGCCAACGCTCAATAGAGCGAGTCATCGCTGACCCGTTGTCCTCCGTCTGCCAGGCGAGAAAGTCGAAGAGCCGGGCCACCTGCATGAAAGAGATTGAATCGGGAATATCGGCAAAAAGCCGGTCAGCCAGATTTTCCTCACCAAACTCAAGGACGACTGCCCGCGCAGCGCTGAACGCTTCAGTGTATTCAGGCTCGCTGCTCTCTGCTGCGATCACGTTCAACGCCCTTTCAACAACCTGATGCATAGCAATTTCGCGCTCCGAAAAGGAGTTCGATGCTACCAGCCTTCAGCGCTACGGGCTAAACAACCAGCGCCACGACAGCCTGTCGATAACTACCCGATCCTCTCTATGAGAGCGCATCGGGGTGTGATCTGAGGCCAAGCCTCGGGCGGCGGATGTGCCAACAGGTAGCCTTCAGGGCTGCCCCATCCGCTTAATGCCGGTTGAGCCCCGGCCAGATCCCACCCCGATGCGGACGAACCTGCGCCACCTGCATCGCAACCAACTACCGATGAATGCTCGGCAGTTGTCTTCAATCAGAGGAATGGCAGCCATGTAAACCTGAGCGATTCACCTGCGCGGCGCGGCAAGCCTGAAGGCCGGCGCCCATCACTCATACAGGCAGCGGACCGTAGGCCGTCGATGTCACCGCGCATCGGCCGAATGAGGTAGGCCACCCCCACGCACGTCGACAATTTGATGCTGCAAACCCAGGCCGACGCCAGTAGCGGGTCTGGGTGCTTTGCATATCAATCAGGTAGAAAAATTGAATCAGCCAGTTGCCCGCCCGGTCAAGAATTATGAACGCAGAAAATCTGACGAGGTGACAGCAATGACTATCCAAGCAGAGGCGCTCGTACAACTGACCGAAGCGCTCCAAGAGCGAGGCATGAATCTGGTTTCAGATGTTCACTTCACTCGCGCGCCATACCGGGAAGATCACCGCTGGATTTGCATCGTAGAGTGACCATGCTCGTTGCCGGCGTCTCGGACAATCAATCCACCGCCGGCCCCACTACCCCGCTACGCCTTTTCCCTTCCGCCCGACCCGCGCGCGATTCCCCTCTACGCCAAGAGACACTCACCGGAGCGGATAGCTGCAGTCGGGCTTTTTGGGGGATCAATGATGTAACTCCTCCGACTTGAGATGGTGCTACCGGCATGGTCAAATGAGTAATGGCCTTTTGCTACGGTAATCTCAATTGAAACAGAGTCGCGGAATCATCATATTTTTTTCGGCAATGACCTTGCTCTTTATCTTGGTACAGGTATGGCACGCAAAATCTGGCCCGGAAGAGGAAAAGCAGGAGCGGGAGCGCCAACTCAAGGGGCTCGCGCTCATAATGAGTGTCCAGTCCGGAAAAGTATCCGACGATTCAACCCGCGTCGATTCTGTGACCTACAGCGATGAGGTCATGCGTATCTCTTACACACTTACAAAAGTTACGAAAGACGAAATGGATTCTGATGAATTCACCAAGGACGCAAGAGCGCTTGCAGCTTCTGCATTCTGTAATGAAAAAGGTTTAGGGCAGTTCGTGAAATCGGGGCTTTCCATTGACCTCCTCTACAAAGATTCAACCAGCTCACCGATAGTCGAGTTTCAGATAGGCAAGTCCGACTGCCTCTGAAGCCATCCCCAAAGCCCGCCTCTCTCGCGGGCTTTTTTCTGCGTGTCGTACCCCAATGAGTCCGCGCAGCTAGGCATCAATCTCCCGACCAATCTCGAATGCACTCCCCCTCCGCGCCCAACGGCAACCAGCGGAGCGAACGAGTGCATCCGAGTTTTGTTGGATCAACACCCCGCCACTCTGGAGGCGCCCATGTCAGCTTTGCGCAAGCACATCCCGGAAGACGACTTTCTCGACACGGAGGCAGGTCAGGAATGGCTGACCGAGTCGGTCGACGATTTGCTTTATCGCCGCCACGTCGAGGCGCCAAATCCGGTTGGGCGAAGCAAGGTCCTGGTCAACGCTGACCACTTACCGGAGGCGCTGGCTGATCACATGGCCGCGAACCCAGATCCCGATCGGTACATCGAGAAAATCCTGATCGAGCTGATCCGGCGCGGTGATAGCGGGATTCTGCACAACTGGGCCATCGAAGCCGTCGGCGGTGATCCGCAAATTGTTCGAACGCTCGCAGGCGACCTGGTCGCGGTGCACGCCAACGAGTACCGCGACGCCAAGCGCGAAAGCGATCGCGTAGAGCGGGAGTGCGGGTTTTGAGCCCTCACATCCTGATCGACCAGGCCCTTGATGGCGTGTCAGCGCCAGCCGGCGAAGAAGACATCAGCCTGCTGGTTCAGGCGCTGATCACCCGCCTATTCACCGACGGAGCGATCACCACCGACGAGTTCAACCACTACTGCAAACGCCTGCGTGACACCTGTCAGCGGCGCAAGGAGGACGCATGAGTACGACGCCGGTTAAATCGCTGATCGACGAGCAGCTCGAGGACATAGAAAACAAGATCGCCCTGCTCGGCTTTGGCCTTCCCTTCAACGAGGTCATCGGTCGCAAGCGCGAGGACCTGGTCGCCAGTCTGCCGCAGCGCTTGGCGCCCTCCATGAAGGGCAAGCGAATTGCGGTGAGAGTTCGGCCGTGACCGGTCGCCAATGGGCGCGCCACCTGATCATCTGGCGCGGAGCGTTTTCCTCTCTCGGCGTTTTCACCTTTCTGATGCTGCTCAGCGCCCTCGCCGGTCGCATCCCCCAATAAACAAAGCATTCAATCGCTGCGCACCGCGCGGCAAGGATCCCTCATGTCCGCTCAAAGCGTAGCGCCGGTGGCGCACGACCGAAACCTCCACGTCCTTCCGCACGCAGCAACCAGCACCAGCGCTTTGGTGCTGGACGGCGACAGCCTGGACAAGATGATGCGCCTCGCCGAGGTCATGGCCACCGGCCGCGCCACGCTGCCGAAACACTTCAACGGCAACCCGGCGGATTGTCTGGCGGTCGTCATGCAGTCGATGCAGTGGAAGATGAATCCGTTCGCCGTGGCGCAGAAAACGCATTTGGTGAACGGCGTGCTGGGCTACGAAGCGCAACTGGTGAACGCGGTGATTACCACCTGCGCACCGGTGCTGGATCGCTTGCACTACGAGTGGTTCGGCGCGTGGGAAAAGGTGATCGGCCAGTTCACCATCAAGAACGGTGACAAAGGCGAGTATCGCGTCCCAGGCTGGAAGCTGGAGGATGAGAAAGGCCTGGGCGTGAAAGTCTGGGCGACATTCCGGGGCGAAGAGGAGCCTCGGGTGCTTGAGCTGCTGCTGGCCCAGGCTCGCACCCGCAACAGCACACTCTGGGCTGACGACCCTCGCCAGCAATTGGCGTACCTCGCCACCAAGCGCTGGTCGCGCCTCTACTGCCCGGACGTGATCCTCGGCGTGTACAGCCCGGATGAGCTGGAAGAAAGCGCACCAACTATTCGTGACGTTTCGCCGGCGCGTGGCGCGGCACCAGCTGAACTTCCGCCCTACCCCGACGAGAAGCTCGCAGAGAACTTGCCCAAATGGCAAGTCGCTGTCGACGCCGGGCGCTCCGCCCCTGATCACCTGATCGCAACTGTCAGCAGCAAATTCACCCTGAGCGAAGAGCAGATCGCCAAGATCAAAGCGCTTGCGCCGATTGAAGGAGACCACGAATGAAAATCCACAATGTCGCTCAAGGCTCCGAAGCCTGGCACGCGCTCCGCGCCAACTACTTCACTGCTTCAGAAGCGCCGGCAATGATGGGCGCCTCGAAGCAGATGAAGCGCACTGAACTGCTGCACGCGAAAAAGACCGGGCTCGATCGGGATGTGTCGTGGTGGGTGCAGAAAAACCTCTTCGATAAAGGACACGAAGCCGAGGCTCTCGCTCGGCCGATTCTTGAGGGGCGAATTGGCGAGGACCTGTTTCCCGTCGTCGGCACCGAGGGTGATCTGCTCGCATCCCTCGATGGCTGCACAATCCTAGGCGACGTACTGTTCGAACACAAAATGTGGAACGAGCAACTGGCCGCCGACGTTCTCGCCGGCTCGCTGGATCCGCACTATTACTGGCAGCTCGAACAGCAGCTGCTGGTCAGCGGCGCCGAGAAAGTAATTTTCGTCTGCTCCGACGGCACTGAAGAAAATTTCGTTTCGATGGAATACACGCCGGTGCGGGGCCGGGCCGCGACACTCGTCGCAGGCTGGAAACAGTTTCAAGCCGATCTAAAGGACTTCACTCCCGCCGAGGCGGTGCCGGTGGCTGTTGGTAAAACGCCGGAATCCTTGCCCGCTCTACGCATCGAGGTTACTGGGATGGTCACGGCGAGCAACCTTGAGCAGTTCAAGGCTCACTCGCTGGCCGTCTTCGGTTCGATCAACACTGTGCTGGAAACCGATCAGCACTTCGCTGACGCCGAAAAAACGATCAAGTGGTGTGGCGATGTCGAGGAGCGACTGGAAGCCGCCAAGCAGCACGCGCTAAGCCAAACCGAAAGCATTGACGCGCTGTTCCGCACCATTGACGAGATCAGTGCCGAGGCCCGCGCCAAGCGTCTAATGCTCGACAAACTGGTGAAGGCTCGCAAGCTCAGCATTCGTGAAGACATCGTCATGGATGCAGCCAAGGCACTTCAGGTCCACATCGACCAGATCAATGCTTCACTGGGCGGCAAAGCGCGCATGCCGGCGGTGCCTGCAGATTTCGCCGGAGCCATCAAAGGCAAAAAGACGATCAGCAGCCTGCGCGACTCTGCCGATTCCGAGCTGGCCCGGGCAAAGATTGCCGCCAGCCAGATCGGCGACAGCATCCGAAGCAACCTGGCCAGCCTGGACGAACTCGCAGCCGACTACATGTTCCTGTTCAACGACGTTCAGCAGCTGGTGATGAAAGCGAACGACGATCTGGTCGCGCTGATCAAGGTGCGGATCTCGGAACACCAGAAGGCGGAGGAGCAGAAAGCCGAAGCGCAGCGCGAGCAGATCCGCCAGCAGGAGCTGCAGCGAATTGCGGACGAGGCGAAAGCCAACACACCGGTTGAACCTGCACCAGTCACCAGCCCGGAACCGGTGAAAGCCGCCGCGCCGGTTCAGTCTGCATCGAAGCCAGCGACCACAACCGCGATGCCGGCGAACCTGCAAGCTGAGGTGTTCGATCTGGAGGCGCTGATCCATGCCGTCGCAGGCGGTCATGTTCCAATCTCGGTTCTGACCGTGGACTGGGAGAAGCTCGACGCAATGGTCGCGGCCCAAGGCGACAAGTTCAGCATGGCCGGCGTGAGGCTGGTGAAGGTCGCAGCGTGAAACGAACCATCAACCGGGCGGCCACGCGCCGCCGACAGACCTGGCTGGACTTGCCGGCCAGCGGAATTGAAGAGGTAGGCCATGGCCGAAGTACAGGAGCCAACGAAGGAAGCGATCAAGCAGCGCAAGAAGCGGGAGAAAAAGGCCGCAGAGGACGCCAAGCTTGGAATCGGTCGGTTCACAGTTGAGGTTGCCGGCGTATTCATGCCTGATCTGAAGCGCTTGATGAAAGAGCACGGCTTCAACAACCAACAGGAGCTGTATCAGAACCTTCTGCGCAATGTGATCGCAGCTGACTTCGAAACGGCGGCCCAGATGTTGCGCTGTGTCACGACACCTTTTGTTGTCGATGAAAAGGTGTCGCAGAAGTTTCGTAACGAAAGCCTTCGGATTTTGCAAGATGCCCAGGGCGAACCTGAAGATGAAATTGTCGAACCAGGAGCAGCCGCATGACGCCACAATTCGAAAGCCCAAACGGACTATGGGAGCGCCTCGGCTATACCGTCGAACGAGGACGCCGAGGGGCCCGCACCATTCGCCGGCCTGACGGGTCGGTGGTTGAGATCGATATCGAGCGCGGGCGCCATGCCGCAGAAATCGAGGCTGCTTGCCTGGAGCTGGCCCGCAAACAGAGTCAACTCCCATAGCTCAAAGCGACTGTGGTTCATCAGGTAGCTCGAATGCCAATCTCTACAGAGCCATTATCCGATCAACCAGCTCACGGCCCCTGGCAAAAGCGGAGTTTTCCGCCGTGTCAGCATCTGGATATTGCCCTTCGAGTGATTCGCGGGCGCCCTTCACCTCTGAGCCGGACTCGAAAATCGCCAATTTTGCCACGTAGTGATGGAGCTGGCATTCCGAATCAAGGCGATTCGTTTTAACTGGCCCGAACACCTCGATTCTGATCTCGTGATCTAGGTAATCCTCGTAGTTCGTGCGCAAGGTTGGCTCGATGGACATACATGCTCCTAATAAACCGGCGCGGCGCCGGCAATACAAAATAAGTGATTCGAGTGGTACACCCAGCCGGTTCGGCTAGTACCGCAACACGTCATAGCTTATGACTAGAGCTTCGTACGGAGATAGGCTTCCACCCTGGACAAATGCTGCTGGAACCGATCCCAAAACTCGTTGTTTTGGTCGCTTTCGTACAGGACGCCCCTGTTCTGTGTCCAGGCTATAGCATAGAGCTCCCTTGTTTCGGAGTCCTCCGCAGGGTTCATTGCTGATGAATATCGCCTCGCAACGTTCCACCACTCATCCTTCATTTTTATCAGCTCAGCCACAAGGCCTTCCAGCTCTGCTCCCCAAAGGGCCCGAGCTTCCAAAAGATGGGCGCGAACTGGCACCAGAGAGGCCTCAATGGATTTCAACCTAGTTCGATAGACAGAATAGGTAAAAGCAAAACGGTTGGATTCTCCCGTTTGGCTAGCTATTTTGGAAGCATCATCCTCGCTTAGCTCATCTGAACTTAACCCGATGTCTCTGGCGGCGTTCAGTGTCGTTTCATACGTATAAATTGCGACCAGCAGCTTGCGAGACAGCTCATGGTTCGTGGTGCCTCGCAACTGCCGCTTCCACGTTTTAAGTCCAAGCCATCCAAAAACAATCGCTGCTGCTACAGCGACGAGGCTGGCTATCGAACCTACAACTGCAGCGACATCCTTGGTTAGCCCCCATTGCACTTCCGTCAACGTCAAGCACAGATCCATACAGAGCCTCCCTTGAAACCCCTGATGCTCTCTCATACCACACCAATATGCCACCACCGGTCACGGAGGGCGGCGCCCGAACACGGGCCGGAAGGCCGCGAAACAAATACGTGATACCGGAAAACGTATCGCGGAAACTGAAACTCGCCCACGATCGCGAGGCGCTTCGCTTAGGCTTAGATGAGTGATGTCGCCTTCATCTTGGAGCCTCCCTCGCGCGACAAAACCTCAGCAAGCCCGTGTCATTAATCACAATGGGCGAAATATTTCCTGAAAACTTTGGTATCCAAATCGCTCTTAACTCAACCTGCCTGATGAATTCAGGCTCTTTGATCAGTGCAGGATGAATTCCCCAGTTTCTACCATTCCAGTCCTCGTGGCGCTTCATGTATTGGACTTGGGAAAGAGTGAGAAACTGTACTGGAACGATGGAGTTCAGGGTTTCAGTTAAGCGCTGGTAAAAACCTGCCAGGTCAGAAATTTCAACGCAGGAATCAGCACCACCAAACTGCCTCAATACGTCGAATGAATACTTCACTGAAGTGCAATGGACAAAGCAGTCAGGGTGATCGAACCCTTGAGAGACGCAAATGTTTCTAAGAGTAACGTTTGTTGCCCCACCTAAATCGATTGCCCTGAACTTCTTTAACGCATCCAAATGAATGCTTCCAACATCTTTGCCTGTCGAGTGAGCGATGTAATGTGAGACAAGCTTTTTCCCCTCATTGACGTCTGCAATTCCCTGCTTGTGCTCAGTTTTTCGGAAGTCGTGGAGAGTACCGATTCTGACGCTTCCGAGAGCGAGCAAAGCATCGTTGTATTTCTGGCCTGAATACCTAAACGCAGACGGCATGTAACTCTCCTTCCGGCTCCATGCCGGGCCGAACACAAATACCCCACTTCTACGAATCACGCCAGCCGGCGCGCTAAAGCCTATCTTCCTCCGGTATGCAGAGGTAGCTGCGCTCATCCATACGACGCTTGATGTACCTTATGGTAAGAACCGCCTCCTCGGCTAAAAGGTTCGGCGACAGTGGGTTGCTTCCCACAGCAGAAAGCCGCCATCGTGGCAGTGAGCGATTTAGCAGTCGCAATGTTGCAGGAAAATACTCCGGAAAATTCCGCATTTCATAGACGATTGCCATCTGCCGATCAATGTATTGAGCCTCGCCATCTTCACCAATGTTCAAATCCTGAATCATCTTGTGATACGTGGTGAATCTCCTCGCTGCCTCTTCTGATTTTTTTATCGAAATGTAGTGATAGAGCGCGAGCCCTCCGGTGATCAGTGACACGAAGATCGCGATCGTGCCGTTGTATTCCTTAATCCAATCCCAAACTGTCATCAATCAGCTCCTTCAACGATGGTTGAAATATACCGGCGAGGATCCCCTATGTCCGCACAACAGATCGACGAAAAGAAACTCGAGCGCGCGATCCGCAAGATCAAGCACTGCCTGGCACTGGCCCAGAGCGCCAACGAGAACGAAGCCGCCACGGCTTTGCGGCAGGCGCAGGCACTGATGCGCGAGTACCGCTTGACCGAAATGGATGTGAAGTTGAGCGATGTCGGCGAAGTCGAGTCGGACCTGCACCGCGCCAAGCGCAGGCCGGCATGGGATCAGCAACTGAGCATCGCCGTAGCGAATGCATTCAACTGCACGACCCTGCGCCGCAGGAAGTGGAGCCCTGCAAAAGGCCAAGTGATCGAGTGCGCGACATTCGTCGGCGTTTCTCCTGCTCAGAACATCGCCTTGTATGCGTATGAGTCTTTGCACAGAAAGCTCACCCAGGCGCGCAAGGAATACTGCTCAGCGGTCAGGTCTGGGATTCGACGCAGTGAATACTCAGCAGAAACCGCCGGCGATCACTTTGCACTGGCTTGGGTCTGGGAGGTTCAATCGAAGCTGAAAGCGCTCGTGCCCCAAGGTGATGATGATCCGGCCGGACAGTCCAGCACTGGGCAAGGGCTCGTTGCGATTCAAGCGCAAGACAAGGCTTTGATCAGCGAATTCCTCGCCACACAAGACATCAGAGAGTCACGGAAAAGAAAGGGCGTCGAGCTGGATATGAACGCCCAAATTGCCGGGAAGCTCGCCGGCAGCAAAGTAGAGCTGCACGCCGGCATCGCGCGCGGCGGCGACGAGATTCTCGGCCTATCCGCAAGCGTCTGACGGGCGACGCAGTACCACCGTTGGCCGCCCAGCGAATCACCGAAGCCAAATTTAAAGCCGCGTGATTTCACTACCGCGGCCAAGGTCCCAAATGATCAAATTTAATATTGAAATACTTACACTGAGCTTCTAATATACTAATATGAATATCTTTAATTATTAAGCAAAATACATGCTTAAAATACGCTGAATCGCCAATCAAGTCCCCAACTGAAATCTCTCCCTTTTCTCTTTCATGATCATTGCGCGCCTGATAAAAACGCATTGACTGAATTTGCGCCATAACTTTTCTATCAGAAAAAGAACAGTGCATATGAACATGAGCAAACTCATTTCGAAGCTTTCTGATTACCATAAGATCGTGAAACGTATCCTCACTTATTAACGCGAACCCGCGAGCGATCTGAGCCCTTGCAGAAAACGATCCCAACGCTCCGTTACCATCTAGTATTTTCACCGAATATCTATTCGATAGCCCATTCTTTTTCATTACTAATGAAAGGTAGCGAGCGAGTAGATTATCGAGTATTGCGGCCGCAACTATGACACTGCCCCGATCTGACTCTTCTAACAATGGATCTATTTTTGTCAGCTCAACTGGATTTTCCATACTTTTCACACCAAAAAAAATACTAAAGCACTAATATTAGATCACATTGTTTAAGAAGGCATCTCCATACCCAATCAAAATAAACCGGTCGAGCCGCTGCGGGTTGAGCGCTCGACTGTGACCAAGCTGGTGATCACCGGCGCGCGGAACCTCGACCCCATCACCGTGTTCCTCGAAGACTTGACTCGGTGCAAAGGCAAGATCACCGTCAGTTGCTGGGGTAAGAGCTGGACGGCCTACTGGGGAGGCATGTGGGACGGGCTGAGCTTCGGCCAGTTCTTCTGTGAGCTGAACACCAGTTACATCATCGGCTACTTCGATCAAGCGATGAGGTCGCGTCAGTTCAGTGGCACGCCTTGGCAAACAAGGCACATACCGCACTGCTAAAAGATCGCCGACATGGGCATCTCGATCAGGAAGAAGCACGCGAGCTGTTCGACGAGGCTGAAGATATCCGGGAGGCGACGTCCATTGACTACCTGGCCGGCGCACTTTACCCGCTGATGAGAAAGCTCTTTGGCGATGAATGGTGGCACTCGGCGGATGACGCCACCGAGCCAAATCCCGATTACGAACACCTCGAGCGAATCATCCTCGCGGTACAGCAGGCGCTGCACCAAGAAGAGTCGCGGCAGGTGTCGAGCTGAACTTCCCAGCCTTTCACACCATCACGAGCAATTTGCGCGCACTGCCCACATCGTAATCAACCCCGCAGAATTAAGCCCAGACGGCGGCAACTGGAGCGACTTCATGCGCCTCGACATCGTCGCCTTGATGGACTGCAACGAAAGCGATCTACAATCTCGCAGATATTACACTCTTTATCTGACCCCCCAGATAGTAGACGGGTCAACGACGCTAAATATTGTCATGTCATTGTCAACTACAAGCATCTTTCCACCGCCAGCTGAAACCAGAATAAATTTTTTTTCGCCCTCTACCTTATAAACGTAGCTCGTGACCTTAGAATCTTTGTTGCGCAAGAGCTGAGCAGACGAATCTCCATTAATCAACGGAATAACCACTACAATGCAGATAAGAAAGCTACTACCAGACAGCAGCCCAAGAAGTCTGTAATACGGAGTGCCACCACTTTGATCATGAACGGCAACAGATATATTTATCGCACAAACCAATGTAATCAAGGCAAAAGCCCACGTAGTGCCAAGATACGACATGGCTTCCTGCCGACCGAAACCCATAATAAGTACAAGCCCAATTACCACCACTAACGTTCCTAAAGTAAAACTAGCAATCCTTAAACACAACTGAGACAACCAACTCAGATTGGCGATAAGCAGCACTAAAACCATACCAAAAAACAAAAAAGCAGCATACCAAATACCACCAACTACAAACTCGGTGGCACCGTAAAACCCTAAGAACCAACTAGCCCCTAATGAGTTCAGATAGCCCTTTAGGGAAAAGTATCCAGCACAAAAAGAAACGCCAACCAGAACGACAGAACAAGCGGCTACCTTGCCAAGATTCTCCAAGAAAATTGACCATTCATTATTCCCTGCCATACAAAACTCCAAAAAGTGGTTTTTGGCATTATCCACCATCCAATTCAAACGATGAAGCTCTCTAGAAGCTGTCGACTCCAGCTCGTTAACTAGTAAAAGCTGGCGCCCTGATGCTTGCCGAGTTCAAGCGCATCGACCGTATCATACTCACCATCACCCCGCAGTATCTCCCTCCCCCTTCAAAGTCAGCCGCTATAGCGGCAAGGACGAAGTCATGCCTGCACAAAAGCCAATAATCATGTACGACGCCCCGGAAGCGGCCAGCCTCAAAACGGTAACCGGTTGGGTTTCCGCTGACGGTCGTTTTTTCGGCGCCGACGAAAACCTTGCCCGCTACTGCGGCGCTACTCATCGCCGCTGCGACGTGAATCCTGAACACCCGATCTATGAAGTGAGCAGTTCCTGCAATGAATGCCGCCACGCCCGGCTCCAAGCAAAATTTGCGGCTATGCCGATCAAGGACTGGGCCGGCGAGCCGCTGGTTATCTTTGATGGTGACCGGTACTTTTTCGATGAAGACGATCTGCGCGACTACCTTGTCGACAGCGATATCGACATGGCCGACCTGCAGCTCTGCATCTGTGAGCCGAACTATCCGAGTGAAATCGACCCGGCGGACCATTTCTGCGACGACCTGCCGGAGGACGGCGAGATCAACGATGACCAGCTGCTCGCAGCGTTCGATCTGCTGAACGAGATGATCCGCCAGTCACAGCCGCTATCGTGGTCGGAGGGTGAGTTCGCCGCACGGCTGCCGCAATCGCTCATCGATGAGGTTATCGCAGCGAGGGCCGCGCCATGATCTTCGCCCCGCTCTACATGGCCTACCTGATCTACAGGCGGCCGTGGCGATGAACGAACAAACCAGCAAAGAATTTTATTCTGTCGATCAAGCCGCTCAGCATGCCGCCGACTGGTGCAAGCGCAATCCGGCATGGCGCCGGATCTGTGATATTCCAGATTCCGACGCCCTTTATAAAACCTACGATGAGATCTCGAAGCGCGAGCGCGCCTACTGGGACAAAAACGGCGGCGAAGAATGCTGGCGAGAATTCGGGTCAGCAAAATGCAAGGTGCCTACCGGGTTCATCTCTGGAAAGGGTGAGTTCTACGACCACGTGCTCAAGGCGCCATTGCATCACAACTTGATGATGGTATTTCGCGTGGGCAGGCGCTGGAAGCCATGAACCGCTTGGTCAGCGTCCGCACCGAGGAACTGACCGGCCCGGCGCTGGACTGGGCAATCAACGCGATCGAGGGTGATCAGCAGCCCGTCGCCGGTCAGCTGGATCTCTTCGCCTTGCCCGACGCCGAGCAACTGATCACGAAGTACGGCGTCTGGGTCGATGTTGGCCACCGGCAACCGTGGCTGGCCGACGCGAAAAACGAGCCGTTCAACCGCCAGCCCGGCGAAACCCGAACCATCGCAGTGTTCCGCGCCGTGGTCTTCGCCAAGCGCGGCGCCATGGTCAAAGTCCCCGCCGAACTGATCCAGCAGTAACCCCTCCCCCAACTCAACAGCGTGCCGGTTTACGGCGGGCGAGGAATTCGTATGCCTAACTCAAGTGTGAATATGGCCACATCATGCGGGTCGGCACCGATGAATGGATCGACCAGCTTTCGCTGGATCAGCTCCGCTATGCCCGGCAGAAGATGGCCGACAAGATCGACAAGGCAGAGCACGGCCCGCGCCGGACGGTCTGGCTGGTCGTTGACGGCATCACGATAGATGGCTTCTACCGCGAGGAGGCGTTCGCCGATGCCGCCGAACACCTGCTGCGGATCTACAACGACGTGTTCGTGAGAGAGGCAAAGGATTTCGGCGGTGGAGTTGGTTCAGTCCACGAATTCAAGCAATCCATCCCGCACATCGAGCCGCGGCGAGTAACTCAGTTCGAGTACGAGACCGAGTGGTTCCCCACCAAAACCGAATAACCACCTTCTGCCGCCACGCGCGGCAATGGATAGCTCATGAACATTCAATTTTTATCGCACGAGGAGGTTTGCGAGCTGACCGGCGCGCGAACAAAGGCTGGACAGATCTTGAACCTGAAGAAAAATGGAATCCGCCACTCAATCAAGCGCAGCGGGTGGCCAGCGGTGACCGCTTTGGCAGTTACCGCCGTGGGATCGCACGAACCTGAAAAACCTGTATGGACGCCAAGAAAGGCCAGTTGAAATGGGAAGAAGACCGACGAAGCCGGGGTCAATCGCCCGGCTGCGGGAACGCAAAAAGGCAAGTGGCCGGATCTATTATTACTACGAGCTGGGTGGAAAAGACCGCAAGGAAATTGCGCTGGGCAGCGATTACGGCTTGGCGATTATGGAATACGCCAAGCTGGAACGTGATCGAACCGCAGTTGAGCTGGTCGCCAAGGTCGTCACGTTTCGCTACGTGGCGGAGAAGTACATGATCGAGGTAGTGCCGACCAAGGCGGAAAGCACCCAGAAAGACAACGTGCGTGAGCTGAAGAACCTGATGGCCTTCTTCGATGATCCGCCGGCGCCGCTTGAAACCATCGAACCCCTTCATGTCCGCCAGTATTTGACGTGGCGAAAATCCGCACCTGTTCGCGCAAATCGGGAGAAGGCTCTGCTAAGCGCCATTTGGAACTACGCCCGTGACAAAGGCTACACGTCGCTGGCCAACCCGTGCTCCGGCATCAAAGGCAACAAAGAAACCGGCCGGGACACCTACGTCGAGGATGAACTATTCAAGCGGGTGCACGACAAGGCTGACGCTGGACTGCGCGATGCCATGGACTTGGCCTATTTGACCGGGCAGCGAGTGACGGACACGCGGCTCATGGATGAACGAGACGTGCGCGACGGCCAAATCTGGGTGCTCCAGGGGAAAACGAAGGCCAAACGACGGATTGAGGTAACCGGTGAGCTGAAAGTTTTGATTGATCGAATCATGGCCCGGAAGTCCGGACACAAAGTCCGCTCGACGCGGCTGATCGTGGCAGAAGACGGCACTCCGATGACGGAGGCAATGTTGCGCAGGAGATTTGATGTGGCCAGGGAGACAGCGGGCGTTGAAAAGGCCGAGTTTCAAATGCGTGATTTACGCGCCAAGGCTGGCACTGATAAGGCTGAATCGAGCGGCGACATCATGCAAGCGAAGGATCAACTTGGGCATACCACCGTAGTAATGACCGAACAGTACATCCGCAATCGAAAGGGCAAAAAGGTCATGCCTACCAAGTGAATTGCGGACCAAGTCCAAAATTGCGGACCGGAAACAAACAAGGGTTTGCCTCAGCTTTCGCCCGCAAACCCTTGATTTTAGATGGTGCCCGAAGCCGGAATCGAACCGGCACGCCCTTACGAGCGGGGGATTTTAAGTCCCATGCGTCTACCAGTTTCGCCATTCGGGCGGTAGCGCTGTTGTAGTGCTCAAATCAGTCGACCAGAGAATCTGTCTGTGTTGAGCCTTTGAAGCAGAGCGGGAAATATATACATCACGTCCCGGTGAAGCAAGGTCACAGTGGCTGATTTCAAGACTAAATCTTGCAGCGCACTGAAAATAAAAAAGCTCCGTAAATCATGGATCTACGGAGCTTGTTTATAGTGGAGGCCGAGGTCGGAATCGAACCGGCGTAGGCGGATTTGCGATCCACGCTACAAAGCTAAGTAGATCAATAGGTTAGCACGCATTTTGTTGCGCAAGCTACTGATTTCTGAAGCCTTCTAGGGTGCGTCCCATCCAAAGGGAAATATCGTTGCGGAAATCTTTTCACGCCCCACCAATCGCGAGACAGGTAAACTCCTGGCTCGGTTGATAGCTATCTACCTGGTAGCTTGAACCCATTTTCAACCCTGTTTCCTGATGACCCAGCGGCGCAATGCGGACTCGACAACTGGACGACTCGACAACCCCGAGCGAACGGCAGGCTTCGACGTGGCTATAGCCCTGATCAAGCACGAGGCCTGCGGCCTCGCGTTGAATTCAGCAAAAGGAACGACGTTGCTTGGTCATCAGACACCTCCAAATGGCGAGCATTCTCGCCTAAATGGGTGTCCGGTTTCATTAGAGCACTGCACAGTACGTGCGATTTACTGGCGATCAGGGTGGGAGGCAAGAGAGAAGAGGCCACAGATCTGTGGCCCCATATTCAAATGTCTAAAGCCGGGTTTCCAGGATTGGCAATCACCAGGCGTCCCACATGGTAATCATTGCCATTGCTGTCATTTTCATGACTGATCACCTCCAGATTTGTCGGCCCCGCTCCCGCGGTGAAGTTCCCTGTTATTGTCACCCACTCATCTGTAGTTATCAGCTCTACCACGCCACTGATGTCTTTACCGTCAACGCTCAATGAGAGCTTTGGTGTACTAAACTTCCCGATCACCCGCTTGGCGCGGATCAGAAACGAATACTCTTGCCCTGGTTCCAATCCAACCAGAGTTTTCTTCAGGATAGTGCCGGCATGCGCTTTGTTCGCAGCTGTTTTAAAATAAAGACCTTTAGTTTTTTGCTTCGCGTAATCGACAAGTTGACAGTCATGTCCGACGGGCCCGGCTTCCCAGTGGTTCCAGTTGCCATCAGTAAACATCGTTTTATCGACGAATTCAGATACCTGGGGCTGCTCTTCCACCCCGGAGTTACTATTCCCAGGTTGCTCAGCACTGTTATTCCCAGTGTCTTTTTTCGCATCATGTTCATGACAACGACAAGCGTGTTTTTCTCCTTTGCTGCTCGGGGCGCAGGACTCAACCAGACCTTTCAGTACGTCGGCCAACGTATTAACCGCTTTGACAATCTCGGGGAGTTGCTCGCAGAGATTACTATTTCCTGAAGCGGTATTATCTGGCTTATCGACAGGATCTTTACCTTCCAACTTATCGGCCTCTTCTTTCTTCTCTTCGACACTTTCCTGATGGGGTACCTTGCTGGCGCAGATAGCGTTTTTCAGTACTTGGGAGAAATCAGCAATGCCTTTGGTGTAAATATAATGTTCACCGCCGGTGCGTAATGCGAGACGCTTGTACTCCTTAACCATGGCCTCTTCATCAGCAGGTGGAGGGTAAGGCAGAGTATGGTGCGGAGTTCCCAGATAGGAGTGAACCTTAACAGTATGGGCCAGTGCGGTGTCGATGGCATCATCACAAGCTTTAATGCGCTCTGCATTCAGTACCATCTCTCCGCCGTACAAGCTTTCATCTCCCAATACGAAGAGATTTCTTTCCGCTCCTTTGCGCCAGTCGAAATATTTGATGATGTCTTCGGCAGCCGGCGCTACATCCTCCTGTGCTGGATTACCGACGGCACTGGCTTTTCGGCCTTTGATCTTACCGTCGTCGACCCCAAGCGTCCCGGTAAGATAGCTACGTGCGCTCTTATCAAATTTTGAATTGCCAAAAGTACCCTCAATACCAAGAAACTCAACACGTAAATCCGAAGGACAAGCTTTACTTGCCTCCTCGATTGCCGCATTGAGCCTTGCACTGAGCGCGGATGCTTCATCCTTCATTGAGTTACTAGAGTCAATTAAAAAGACTAGGTCGACCTTTTTCGTATTATCAGTGGTGGTCACTTGCACGCTCCTTGAAAAATTAAAATTTCCTTCCTCTTCCGGGCTATCGCTCAGCTGCATCACTATGAACCCGAACGCGCAAATTAGATTAGGCCAGCGACGTAGTTGCACAACCCTTTAATTGAAATTGTTAGATAACGTCAGGTTCAAGGGCTCGCTTGTAGCAGCAACGTATTTCATTCTGAAATCGTTTCTTGACAGCCACCTGACGTTAACTCAGCAGCACCACGAAAAAACCTAAAGCCCCAATAAAACCACGTAGCCAGTACGATAGGTTGCGGAACACCCTCAAGAATTGCGGAACACCCCACTTTTTCGCAGGCAATAAAAAACCCCGTAGATCATTGATCTACGGGGCTGTTTATAGTGGAGGCCGAGGTCGGAATCGAACCGGCGTAGGTGGATTTGCAATCCACTGCATAACCATTTTGCTACTCGGCCTCAAACGATCGCTGTTTAGTAGCACAACAACAACCGCGTACAAACTGGAGCGGGAAACGAGACTCGAACTCGCGACCCCGACCTTGGCAAGGTCGTGCTCTACCAACTGAGCTATTCCCGCTTGGTGTGGCGCATTCTATAGATTTCAGATGCCCCGTCAACCCTTTGATTCAAAAAAGTTTTATTTCTTTTCAACGTCGGTTTTCAGATGCGGCCAGGCGGCACGCAGGTATTGAACCATCGACCACAATGTCAGGCCTGCCGAGATCATCAGCAAGGAGTAACCCAGCAAGACCCAGAAGCTGAAGTCGCGGGGATTGGCCAGCAGGATCACCAGCGCCAGCATCTGCGCTGCGGTTTTCCACTTGCCGAGATTGGACACTGCTACATGAGCGCGGGCACCCAGTTCGGCCATCCATTCACGCAAGGCCGACACGACAATCTCGCGGCCGATGATGACGGCTGCGGGAAGTGTCAGCCACAAGTTGCCGTGTTCCTGCACCAGTAATACCAGGGCGACCGCCACCATCAGCTTGTCGGCAACCGGATCGAGGAATGCGCCAAACGGCGTACTTTGTTCCAGGCGGCGGGCCAGATAGCCATCCAGCCAGTCAGTTGCCGCCGCAAAGGCGAATACCGAGGCGGAGGCCATGTAGCTCCACTGGTAAGGCAGGTAAAACAACAAAATGAAGATCGGGATGAGCAGGACGCGGAGAACGGTAATCAGATTAGGGATATTCATCGGCACAACTGGCTACGAGGTGAGTTGGCATTCTACTCGCTATGCAGGTTTGCATAAATCGACTCTGCGAGCTTTTTACTGATCCCCGGTGCTTTGGCGATCTCTTCGATGCTTGCACGAGACAGCTCCTGCAATCCACCAAAATGTTTCAACAAGTCCCGACGCCGGGTCGGCCCGACACCCGCAACGCCTTCCAGCGTCGAGGTGCGGCGGGTCTTGCCGCGCCGCGCACGGTGGCCGGTAATTGCGAAGCGGTGAGCTTCGTCACGTATCTGCTGAATCAGGTGCAGTGCCGGTGAGTCACCGCGCAGGGTGAACTCATGGGCGGCATCATTAAGATACAAAGTTTCGAAGCCGGCCTTGCGTGTTGCGCCCTTGGCCACACCCAGCAGGATAAGATCCGGCACCGCCAATTCATTGAGCACGTCACGGGCCATCGACAACTGACCTTTGCCGCCGTCGACCAGCAGAATGTCCGGCAGCTTGCCCTCCCCGTCCTTCAGTTTGCTGAAGCGCCGAGTCAACGCCTGGTGCATGGCCGCATAGTCATCGCCCGCCGTAACACCTTCAATGTTGTAGCGACGATAGTCGGACTTGATTGCGCCTTCCGGGCCGAACACGACACAGGAAGCGACGGTGGCCTCACCACTGGAATGACTGATGTCATAGCACTCAAGACGCTGTGGCGGCTCATCCAGATTCAGCACTTCAGCCAGCGCATCGAAGCGCGCTGCCGTGTGTTGACGGTTGGCCAGGCGTGCGCCCAGCGCTTGCTCGGCATTGGTGACCGCCAACTGCTGCCAGCGCGCCCGTGTGCCACGCACCCGAAGGCTGATGGTCAGTTCACGACCGCGCAACTCGTGGATGGCTTCGATCAGGGCTGTGGCGTCTTCCGGTACCACATTGACGATCAACTCGCTGGGCAGGTCGCGCTCCGGGCTGCTGATGTAGTACTGACCGAGAAACGCCGCCATGACTTCGGCAACTTCCTCCTCGATACCAACCTGCGGAAAGAAGTTCTTGCTGCCCAATACACGACCGCCACGCACGCTGATCAGATGGACACAAGCGCCGCCCGGGTTGACGAAGGCTGCAATGACATCAATGTCGCCCGTGCCGCCTTCCATGCTTTGCTGATCCTGGACCCGGCGCAGCAAGGCAATCTGGTCACGCAACTCGGCGGCGCGCTCGAATTCCAGATTGATCGCCGCCTCTTCCATCGCGGTTGACAGCTCATTGGTCAGAGCGTGACTGCGCCCCTCGAGAAACATCACCGAATGGCGTACATCCTCGGCGTAGACCTCAGGCTCGACCAGGCCGACACAAGGCGCCTTGCAACGCTTGATCTGATATTGAAGACACGGGCGCGTGCGATTTTTGTAATAGCTGTCTTCGCACTGACGGACGAAAAAGGTCTTTTGCAAGAGGCTGAGGCTTTCGCGAATCGCCCCGGCGCTCGGGTACGGGCCGAAATACTTGCCCTTGGCCTTCTTCGCGCCACGGTGGATGCTCAGACGAGGGAATTGGCCGTCAGACAGAAAGACATAGGGATAGGACTTATCGTCGCGCAACAGAATGTTGTACGGCGGCCGCCACTCCTTGATCAGCGTCTGTTCAAGCAGCAACGCCTCGGTTTCGTTGGCGGTAATGGTCGTTTCGACCTGCGCGATACGCCCGACCAGCGCAGCGGTTTTCGGCGCCAGCCCGGTCTTGCGAAAATAGCTGGCAAGGCGTTTCTTGAGGTTCTTGGCCTTGCCGACGTACAGCAGGCGCGCATCGCTGTCGAACATGCGATAGACGCCGGGACGCCCACTGACTGTCGCCAGAAAGGCGCCGGAATCGAATGCTTCAGTCATGATCAGGCGCTGGCATCAACCATGCCGTGGCGTACTGCCAACAGCGTCAGCTCTACGTCGCTGCTGATCGACAGTTTTTCGAAGATTCGGTAGCGGTAAGTGTTCACCGTTTTCGGCGACAGACAAAGTTTGTCGGAGATGATCTGCACTTTCTGGCAGCCGACAATCATCAAGGCTATCTGGATTTCCCGTTCAGACAAGGCATCGAAAGGTGAATCGTTGGTTGGCTGGAACGATTTGATCGCCAGTTGCTGGGCAATCTGCGGGCTGATGTAACGTTGCCCGGCAAATACCAGGCGGATCGCCTGAACCATTTCCGGCAATCCAGCGCCCTTGGTCAGGTAGCCGGCGGCGCCTGCCTGCAACAGACGTGTAGGAAACGGATCCTCCTCACACACCGTGACAGCGACAACCTTGATATCCGGATGACTGCGCAACAGTTTGCGCGTGGCCTCGAGACCACCGATACCGGGCATCTTGACGTCCATCAGGACCACATCGGGTTTCAACTCACGAGCCTTGATCAGGGATTCTTCCCCGGACTCGGCCTGTCCAACCACCTGCAAGCCATCGATATCGGCCAGCATACGTGTAATGCCTGTACGAACGAGATCATGGTCATCGACCACTAGCACCCTAATCAAGCAGACACCTCGCGATATGGTCTTATTGGGATGCCGGACACCTTAGCAAAAAGTGCCGGACAGACCTAGCGGCAAGCGTCATTTAAAAAGTTTCAATTCATCATCGAGGGCTTGCCGGCCGTGGGTTTCAGAGCACAGGTGTACCGAAATCGAGCTGCATCCTCAGGAAACACTCGTCCTCGCCACACACCTTGAAGCCTTTTCTCTTATACAGACTTTGCGCCGGATTATTTTTGAATACTGTCAAACGCAGTGCCTGGAGTTTTTCGCCACAAGCCAGGGCGACAACCTGATCAATCGCCCAGGATCCCGCACCCTGCCTGCGAGAGGCCTCGGCTATTTGCAGCTCGCGTATGTACAAGGCTCGGCGATCGCGACTGAGACTGAAAAATCCCACAGGAATTTCACCAAGTAGGATCAGCCAGTTGTCCCGGCCATCCCAGGCAACGTCGAATGCTTCGTCCTGCCACAGCAGATCATGGGCAATGTAATAGCGCAGCATGTTCTGACACGTCAGCTCTCGGGCAAATACCCGATCAGACGGTTCGGCGCGACGCAAACGGTAAGTCATTGCCCCACCACCACGGGTACTACCCGTCCCTGCCATTCGCCGGCATCACGTCGCGCGACGACCAACAGTTCACCAGGGCCTGGCGCGGCGGCGACCAGCGTGCCATTTTCAGACCAGACTGCACTGCGCCCCGCCGATTGCCATCCACCCGTGAGCCCGGCGTGATTGGCCATCAGCACCGCCATTGAGTGGTTTTGGGCATAGCCCTGCAGTATTGCGCTATCTACGCCATAACCTTTCTCGCCAATCAGCACGCCTGCTGCGTACAGGTCGGCGCCAACCTCGGCGGCCGCTGCCGCGTGACTGGCGTGGGAAAAATCAGCACAGACCGCCAGCGCGACGGTATCGCTGGCTATCCGCAAGGTAGAACCACCAGCCCCAGGGGCATAAAAGAGTTCTTCGCCACTGTGCAAATGTTGTTTGCTGTAAACCTTGAGAGAACCGTCCCCGGCTAACGTCAGCGCGCCGATCAATACCTGCGCACTGTCCTCGTGGCGAATCGGCATGCCGACGACAGCGGTGAGGCCCAGCTCGCGAGCGCAATCGCGCAAGGGTTGCAGCACCGTGTCCTGCGGATCGATTGCCAGGTCGGCGGCCATCTGGCCTTCGTAGCCTGTCAGCGACAGC
Organism: Pseudomonas sp. GM30; assembly: GCF_000282275.2. Taxonomy (NCBI): domain Bacteria; kingdom Pseudomonadati; phylum Pseudomonadota; class Gammaproteobacteria; order Pseudomonadales; family Pseudomonadaceae; genus Pseudomonas; species Pseudomonas sp. GM30. The sequence continues at coordinate 427,948 of NZ_AKJP02000026.1, forward strand.
TCCGGGAACACCAGCAACTCGACGCCCTGCTCAGCCGCCACGGCCATGAAGCGCAAATGACGGGCGATGTTCGCCGCCAGATCACCGGCAACGGAAAACGATTGGGCTGCAGCAATGGTGAACGTCGACATTATTCATCCTTGGGCTTGCGCAAAATCTCAGTGTGTCACAACGTCCGAGGCACCAGAACGATAGGTAACGCCTTGAATGATCGATAGCAATTTCTGATTGCTCAGGCGTACGGGCCTCTAGTAAGCTCGGCGCATTCATCGGAGACAAACCATGTTCAACGCCCTCTCACAGCTTCGTTCCGCCAGCGCCCCGCGCTCGGTTGCGGCTGCCCGGGCGAATGACGTGTGCGCTCCAGCAAGCTTTTATTTTGGGTATTGGTTTAGCCACTGGCGCGCCTGATACCCACACGGCGCCCATGAAAACGGGTCGCCTACCAGAGAATTCTCAACCCCCGGTCGGCCTCCCGACCGGGGGTTTTGTTTTTTCAGGCCCGAATTTTTTCAGCAACACACCAGACACTTTGAGGAATCACCACATGAACTACGCCACTTATTACCGTTACGACACTTTTACCGCCTGGCGATTTAGCAGCCTCCGCTCGGGACAGCCTGCCGCCTCCGATCGGTCACCCACAGGTGGCAAGCACTCACACGCAGCCAATACGGCCAATTGTCGAACACCCCAGTAGGGCCGAGTGAGCGGGAAGCACCCGCCGCCAGCCCAGGAATCCCGAATATGAACTCGTCTGTTTCTGCTCTGCCACTGACCACCCTGAACTCTGCCAACGAAGCACTGACCCTGCGTCTGCCCAGCTCGTTACAGCTCAAACAGCAATTGCCCCTGAGCAATGCCCTCGCCCAGCAAGTCGCAGCCCACCGCCAGGCGGTCCGCGCGATTCTCGATGGCGAAGACCATCGTCTGCTGGTCGTTGTCGGCCCTTGCTCGATTCATGACCCGCGCTCCGCACTCGAATACGCCGAAAAACTTTCCCGCCTGGCCCATGAAGTCAGCGACGAGATGTTGCTGGTGATGCGCGCCTACATCGAAAAACCACGCACCACCGTCGGCTGGAAAGGCCTGGCGTACGATCCGCACCTCGATGGCAGCGATGACATGGCCGCCGGCCTGACCCTGTCGCGTGAATTGATGCTTGAGATGATCCGCCTGGGACTGCCCATCGCCACCGAGCTGCTGCAACCAATGGCCGCCGGCTACTTCGACGACCTGCTCAGTTGGGTTGCCATCGGTGCACGCACCACCGAGTCGCAGATCCATCGGGAAATGGCCAGCGGCCTGAGCATGCCCGTTGGCTTCAAGAACGGCACCGACGGTGGCGTAACCGTGGCTGTCGATGCCATGCGTTCGGCAGCCCACCCGCATCGACACTTCGGCGTCGACAGCCAAGGGCACCCGGCAATCATTCAGACACCCGGCAACCCCGATACGCACCTGGTACTGCGCGGTGGTCATCAAGGCCCGAACTACGATCGCGAAAGCGTCGCCCGGGTACATGCCGACCTGAACCGCCTGAAGATACCGAGCCGTATCATGGTCGACTGCAGCCACGCGAACAGTGGCAAGGATCCACTGCGCCAGCCTGACGTGTTCAACGAGGTGCTCGAACAACGCCTGCAAGGTGATCGCGCCTTGATCGGCATGATGATCGAATCCCATCTGTTCGAGGGCTGTCAGCCTTTGAGCCCTGCCCTGCGCTATGGCGTATCGGTCACCGATGGTTGCCTGGGGTTCAGTGCGACGGAGCAGTTGTTGTCGAACGCGGCCAAACGGCTTAAAACCTGACGGTCAGAACCGCCTTTGCGGGTCGAATCAAAAACCCGCAAAGGTCGAACCATCGCTCAATCCAGGGTTACGCCCGCACCCGAATGCGGGTAATACCGGAAGCCTGACTGGCATCATCCAGTCGCTCCACCAAATACGATACCTGCACTACGGTTTCCCGATGCTCGCGCCAGAAGCGGTACGGCACGATGAATACCAGAGGTTGCCCGGCGTTTTCCCGAGTGATGTCCCGGTCGTCGCGATGACTGAAGTACTCGCCATCGCATTTCAGGTACACCAACTCTCCTTCCTCGGCCTGGGCATCGCCAATCACCACGGTAACCCCGTCCACGGTGTCTCCGGCCTCCAGCTCACCGTCTTGTGCTTCCAGCACCTGGGGTGCCGCAAGATCTCCTCGAATCAACGGTGCGATCAGAACTCGCGAGTTCACGGAGTTCCTCACCTGGGCCGCTGCTGATTCAACCCGGTAACTGACGCTCACCTCTTGTGTGGAATGAGCCGAGATGCAATCGGCGGTTATCCAGAAAGACAGCGCCTGGCCAACGGCAAACGGTTCTACGATCAGAGAATCATTGAACACCGGCATCCCCTCGGCGCCCTGCCAGGACAGGCTGATGCGGTCACCGGCGGCCATCCGGGCATAGGGCCGTACGATGACACTTGTCCCCTGCGGAACACGGGATGGGTCGAGCGTTCCACCGACTGTTTCTTCAATGATTGGTGCAAGCAGCCCAGGCTCGGGATCGCCCACATCCAGCTGCAGGCGACGGGATGACACCGGTTGGGACAGTGCAACGCTGTGCAGCGTCCAGTAAACCTCCAGTGAGCCACGCTCCAGCGCCGCAACGTGCTGACCTTTTATGACAAAGACGATTTCCGCGCCCACCTGACCTTCGCTTACCGAGCGAGTGGCTTCATGACTATAAGCCAGTCCTTCATCGTCGAGCCCTTGCCAGCTCAGCACCAGTTTGTCGCCGCAGAGCATGTTCGGATAAGGCGCAATCCTGACGAAGGCGTTGCTCAGAGAAGGATCAAGCATCCCGCCCTCCAACACTTCGATCACCGGGGCAGACAGGTACAAGGCTGGCGATGACGCCGGTGCAGGTATCGGCCGATAGCTGAATTCGAGATTTTCACCGTCCACCTTCAGGCTCAGATGACCAGCCCCCTCGGTGGCAACCGACAAGGGGAAGGCATTTTCTGCCGGCATTGCACAAGACTCGCTAGTGACTTCGTAGATAGACATTCGCAGCTCCACTCCTTGGATAGAACGCCACCATCAAGGCAGCGTCGAACGAACTCCATTGAACATCATCCAGCGAATGGGCGAAGTCAGCCCGAAGCCCCGCACCCCCGAGGTAAACACGCCGCACGACGTAGGCAGACGGTAACGAATCGGTCCATACGCGGCAAAAGATTGCCAAATGTTCCGACTAGCCCCTCAAGCAGAAACGAAAATTCGCACCATTTTTAGTCCAGATTCCCCTCCACTCCGAGGATTTTTCAGACATCGCCAACCCGCAGGCCTGTTTTACAGTGGCACGCACCAACCACTGACCAGCATCAGCAAAAGAGGCAGGAACATGCAACGGAATGCGACAACTCGCTACCCCATCCTTTTGGTCCATGGCCTGTTCGGGTTTGACCGTATCGGCCGTTTCGAGCTTTTTCATGATGTCAAGCAAGCGCTGAGAGAGGCTGGCGGACAAGTGTTTGTGCCGCAGCTGTCTGCGACCCATGACAACGAAGTACGCGGCCAGCAATTGATGTCGCAGATCGAACGTGTTCTGCAAGGAACAGGCGCCGGCAAGGTCAACCTGATCGGACATAGCCAGGGCGCGTTGGCCTGTCGTTACGCCGCTGCGCTGGCGCCGGAAAAAATCGCTTCGGTCACCTCGGTCAGCGGCCCCAACCACGGCTCGGAACTCGCTGATGCATTGCGCCGCGCATTGATTCCGGGGAGCCTGCCGGAGCAGGTGGCGGAACAACTGGCAAGCCGATTCGCGGACCTCCTGTCGCTGCTCAGCGGTCAACAAGCCCTGCCACAGCAAGCCGTGGCGGCACTCAACGCTCTGACGACCACAGGTGTCGGCCAATTCAACAGAAAGTACCCGCAAGGCCTGCCCGCGACATGGGGCGGCCAAGGTGCGGAGCAGGTCAACGGCGTTCACTACTATTCCTGGAGCGGTACGCTGCAAGACGATTTGTTACAGACAATGGATCCGGTACATGCCGTCTGCCGGGCACTGGCGGGCCATTTTGTCATCGAGGCCGGACAGAACGATGGTTTCGTCGGCCGCTACAGCTCGCATCTGGGCCGGGTCATCCGCTCCGACTACCCCCTCAATCATCTCGCCAGCCTGCGTCGTCCAGACGGTTTGCGCAAACCCGGTCTTGATTCCATCGGACTCTATGTCGAGCACGCGATGCGCCTGAAGGCAGCGCAACTGTAGATGTACGTCAATGTACCGAGTGGAACTTTGCCGAGAAATCGCTTACTGAATCCGGTAGGCTCCACACTTTACTGAAATAGATTGGAGATTTTCCCCATGGCTAAAGCCACTGCCCGCCACATCCTGGTTTCCAGCGAAGACAAGTGCAACGAACTCAAGGCCCAGATCGAAGGCGGTGCTGATTTCGCCGAAGTCGCCAAGGCCAACTCCACCTGCCCGTCCAGCCGTCAGGGCGGCGACCTGGGTTCGTTCGGTCCTGGCCAGATGGTCAAGGAATTCGACACCGTGGTCTTCAGCGCGCCGATCAACGTCGTGCAAGGCCCGGTGAAGACCCAGTTCGGTTATCACCTGCTCGAAGTCACCAGCCGCCAGGACTGATCCCGCGTCCGGTCTGCTGTGCAACGGCCCGCCTTTTGGTGGGCCGTTGTGTTTTGGTTACAGGATACGGCTGGCGACTGACGCGCCGCTCGCGTACAAATTGCGCTTATCGATCACCCGGCTTTAAGGCTGACAATGCGACTGGCTTTCCCGACCTTGCTGTTCACTGCCGTGGCCCTGCTGTTGGGCGCCGCTGGTGTGGACGCTGCCCCGCAACACGCGTTGACCGTCTATGGCGAACCTGCCAAATACCCGGCCGGTTTCAGCCACTTCGACTACACCAATCCGCAGGCGCCCAAGGGTGGCACCCTGCGCCGTTCGGCGATAGAGATCGGGCATTTCGATCACATCCTGCCTTATATAGACAAAGGTATCGGCGTCACCCAGATCGACGGCATGCTCTATTCGCCGCTGGCCCAGCGTTCGATGGACGAGCCTTACACCGTCTACGGCCTGGTGGCACAAAAGATGGAGCGCTCGGAAGATGGCCTGTCGCTGCGCTTCTTCATCGATCCCAAGGCACGCTTCGCTGACGGCAAGCCGATCACTGCCGAAGACGTGCGCTACACCTATGACCTGCTGATGACCCAGGGCAGCCTGCGCTATCGCACGCAGTTCGCCGACGTCAAAGGCGTGGAAGTGGAAGCGCCGCTGACCGTGCGCTTCGACTTCAAAAGCAACGAGAACCGCACCTTGCCGCTGGACATCGCCACCCTGCCGGTATTCCCCGAGCACTGGTGGAAAACCCGCGACTTCGCTGGCGGCGGTGGCTATGAACCTCCACTGGGCAGCGGCCCGTATCGGGTCGGCAAGGTTGACTCCGGGCGCAGCATCACCTTTGAACGAAACCCCGACTGGTGGGGCAAGGATCTGCCGGTCAGTCGTGGCCTGTACAACTTCGATCACTTCAGCATCGAGTATTTCGGCGACACCGATGTCGCACGCCAGGTGTTGCGCGGCGGTGCCTATGACTACAACCGCGAGTTTTCCGCCACCGGCTATTCGATCGGTTACGACAGCCCTGCGCTGAGTGACGGTCGTTTGCAGAAGGCCCATCTGGCCACCGAGGCTCCGCAATCGGCTCAGGGTTTCGTGTTCAATCTGCAGAAACCGATGTTTCAGGATCGTCGGGTACGCCAGGCGCTGGCGATGCTCTGGGATTTCGAGTGGAGCAACCGGCAGATGATGCGCAACATGTACATCCGCCAGCAAAGCTATTTCTCCAACACCGCACTGGCCGCCCGCGAGCTGCCGGATGCCGCCGAACTGAAAATCCTCGAGCCGTTGCGCGGGCAGGTTCCCGACGAGGTCTTCACTCAGGTCTTCGAGGCGCCGAAAACCGATGGCAGCGGCCTGATCCGCGACAAACAGCTGCAAGCGCTGCAGTTGCTCGAACAGGCCGGCTGGAAACCTGATGGCGATCAACTGGTCAACGCCGAGGGCGAGCCGCTGAGTTTTACCTTTCTGGTCAGCCAGAACGGCATGGATCGCCTGCTGCTGCCTTACAAACGCACGCTGAAACAGATCGGTATCGACCTGAATATCCGTCGCATCGACTCCTCGCAATACGTCAATCGCCTGATGAGCCGCGACTACGACATGATTGTCACCGGCTACCCGGTCAGCACGTCTCCGGGTGGCGAGTTGCTCAACTACTTCGGTTCGATATCGGCTAACGATCCCGGCGCCAATAACTACATGGTGCTGAAAAATCCGGCAGTCGACACATTGATCAACGGCCTGATCCGCGCCTCCACCCAGAGCGACATGCTGCACTACGCCCATGCACTGGATCGGGTGTTGCAATGGAACTACTACTGGATACCCAACTATTACCCGCCGGGTACCTCGACCGTCTGGTGGAACCGTTTCGGCATGCCGGCGATCCAGGCCAGCAATGACGAAGCCATCGAGAGCTGGTGGGAAATCAGCAGCACGCCGTTGACCAACCAGCAGATGACCGCCGAAAAGATCGGGCGTGGCAGACCCGGAGGACCGCACTGATGTGGGCATACATTCTGCGGCGCCTGCTGCTGATCATTCCGACGCTGGTGATCATCCTGCTGGTCAATTTCGTGATCATTCAAGCGGCACCCGGTGGCCCGGTCGAACAGGCCATCGCCCATCTGCAAGGGATCGGCGGTGCGAGTGTCGGCGGCAGTGCCAGCGAGACCATGAGCAACACCTCGCGTGCCAGCCGTGGCCTCGATCCGCAACTGATCAAGGACATCGAAAAGCAATACGGTTTCGACAAGCCGGCGCATGAACGCCTGTGGCTGATGCTCAAGAACTACGCACAGCTGGACTTCGGCAAAAGCTTTTTCCGCGGCGCGACGGTCACCGACCTGATTCTGGAAAAAATGCCGGTGACCATTTCCCTCGGCTTGTGGGCGACGCTGATCACCTATCTGGTGTCGATCCCGCTGGGCATCCGCAAAGCGGTGCATCACGGCAGCCATTTCGACATCTGGAGCAGCACCGCGATCATCATCGGCTACGCGATGCCGGCGTTTCTGTTCGCGATGTTTCTGATCGTGGTGTTTGCCGGTGGCACGTCATTGAACTGGTTTCCGGTGCGTGGACTGGTATCCGACAACTTCGAATCGCTGTCGACCCTGGGCAAGATCGCCGATTATTTCTGGCACTTGGTGTTGCCGGTGACGGCGCTGGTGATCGGCGGTTTCGCCACGCTGACGATCCTCACCAAGAACTCGTTCCTCAATGAAATCACCCGTCAGTATGTGGTCACCGCCCGCGCCAAAGGCCTGAGCGAACGCCGCGTGCTTTACGGCCACGTATTCCGCAACGCGATGCTGCTGGTGGTCTCGGGGATTCCGCAGGCGTTCATCAGTGTGTTCTTTGCCGGCTCGCTGCTGATCGAAGTGATCTTTTCCCTCGACGGTCTCGGCCGCATGAGCTACGAAGCGGCGGTTTCCCGGGACTATCCGGTGGTGTTCGGCTCGCTGTTCATCTTCACCCTGTTCGGCCTCTTGATAAAACTGATCGGCGACCTGTGCTACACCCTGGTCGATCCGCGTATCGACTTCGCCGCGAGGAATGCCTGATGTTCAAGCTCTCGCCTCTGGGCCGTCGCCGTTTTGCCCGATTCAAGAAAAACCGCCGTGGCTGGTGGTCGCTATGGCTGTTCATCGGACTGTTCGTGGTAACCCTGGGCGGTGAACTGATCGCCAACGACAAGCCGCTGGTGGTCAGCTATCAGAACCAACTCTACTTCCCGGTCTTCAAGCGCTACACCGAGCAGGAGTTTGGCGGGCAACTGCCGTTCCAGGCCGATTACCGCAGTGACTATGTGCAGAACCTGATCCGCAAGGACGACGGCTGGCTGCTGTTCCCGCCGATCCCGTTCAGCGATGACACGCCCAATTACGACCTCAATCAACCTGCACCGAGTCCACCCTCGAAGGTCAACTGGCTCGGTACCGACGATCAGGCGCGTGATGTGTTGGCGCGGGTGATTTTCGGCGCCCGGGTATCAATCCTGTTTGCCCTGATGCTGACCGCCGTCAGCGCGCTGATCGGCATTGCTGCCGGCGCCCTGCAAGGCTATTACGGCGGTTGGGTCGATCTGCTCGGGCAGCGCCTGCTGGAGGTCTGGAGCGGATTGCCGGTGCTGTACCTGCTGATCATCCTGTCCGGTTTCGTCGAGCCGAATTTCTGGTGGCTGCTGGGGATCATGGCGCTGTTTTCATGGCTGGCGCTGGTGGATGTGGTGCGCGCCGAATTCCTGCGCGGGCGTAATCTGGAATACGTCAAAGCGGCGCGCGCGTTGGGTCTGAGCGACCGCAAGGTGATTGTCCGCCACATCCTGCCGAATGCGATGAACGCGACGCTGAGTTACCTGCCGTTCATTCTGACCGGGGCGATTTCCACCCTCACCGCTCTCGACTTCCTCGGTTTCGGCATGCCCGCCGGCAGTGCCTCGCTGGGCGAGCTGATCGGCCAGGGCAAACAGAATCTGCAAGCGCCGTGGCTCGGGCTGACCGCATTTTTCACCCTTGCGCTGATTCTTTCTTTACTGGTGTTCATCGGCGAAGCGTTGCGTGACGCATTCGACCCTCGATCCTGAAGTGTGACCATGACTGATAACCTGATCGAAATCCGTGACCTGAACGTCGCCTTCCATGGCCAGCCGGCGGTGCGCAACCTGTGCCTGGACATCCGCCCCGGCGAGTGCCTGGCGCTGGTCGGCGAGTCGGGCTCGGGCAAATCGGTGACCGCGCATTCGATCCTGCAACTGCTCCCCGAAGGCGATGCGCAAACCAGCGGCAGCATTCGCTATCGCGGCCAGGAATTGCTCGGCGCCGACCCGAAGATCTTGCGTGAACTGCGTGGCAACCGCATCGCGATGATCTTCCAGGAGCCGATGACCTCGCTCAACCCGCTGCACACCATCGAAAAGCAGATCGGCGAGACGCTGCTGGTGCATCGGGGTCTGGGCGGTAAAGCGGCGCAACTGCGCATTCTTGAACTGCTGGAACTGGTGGGTATTCAGAAGCCCAAAGAGCGTCTCAAGGCCTATCCGCATCAGCTGTCCGGCGGCCAGCGGCAACGGGTGATGATCGCCATGGCCCTGGCTTGCGAGCCGGAACTGCTGATCGCTGACGAGCCGACCACGGCGTTGGATGTGACGGTGCAGCGCAAGATCCTGCTACTCCTCAAATCCTTGCAACAACGCTTGGGCATGTCGCTGCTGCTGATCAGCCACGACCTCAATCTGGTGCGCAGCATTGCGCAACGGGTGTGCGTGATGAAGGCTGGCGAAATCGTCGAGCAGGCGCCGTGCGAAACTCTGTTTACCGAACCGAAGCACCCTTACAGCTGCGTGCTGCTGAATGCCGAACCGGAGGGCGAAGCCCTGCCCCGGGACGAGCGCGAGAACGTGCTGGAGGTGGATGATCTGCGCGTCGAGTTCATCGTCGGCGGCGGTCTGTTCCAGCGCAAACAATACTTGCGTGCGGTGGACGGCATCAGCCTGAATATCCAGCGCGGCAAAACCCTGGGCATTGTCGGCGAGTCCGGTTCGGGCAAGTCGACCTTGGGCCAGGCGATTCTGCGGTTGCTCGACTCCGAGGGCAGTATCCGTTTTCAGGGCACCGCCCTCGACGGCCTCGATCAGAAGCAATTGCGACCGTGGCGTCGGCAGATGCAGGTGGTGTTTCAGGACCCGTTCGGCAGCCTCAGTCCACGGATGTCCGTGGCACAGATCATCAGCGAAGGGCTGGAGGTGCACTGTCAGTCCAGCGCTGATGAGTGCGATGCACAGGTGATCCGTGTGCTCAAGGAAGTTGGTCTGGACCCGGAAAGTCGTCATCGCTACCCGCACGAATTTTCCGGTGGTCAGCGCCAGCGCATCGCCATCGCCCGCGCGCTGGTGCTGAAACCGGCGTTGATCCTGCTCGACGAGCCGACCTCGGCCCTCGACCGTACAGTGCAGAAACAAGTGGTCGCCCTGCTCCGCGACCTTCAGGAAAAACATGGCCTGACCTACCTGTTCATCAGCCACGACCTGGCGGTGGTTCGGGCGCTGGCACATGACATGATCGTGATCAAGGATGGAAAGGTGGTCGAGCGCGGTGCCAGCCATGAGGTGTTCGACTCGCCGCAGCATCCTTACACCAAAGAGCTGTTGGCGGCGGCGCATCCGGGGTAGGCATAATCGGCGCTTGCCTTGATACCGAGTCGCATCTATCGCGAGCAGGCTCACTCCTACAGTGGAACGCATTCCAAATGTAGGAGTGAGCCTGCTCGCGATGGCGTCGCCACAGCCGAAACACATTCAGGATCTGTCAGATGAACACCTCCGAAAGCCTCAAGGACTACCAACGCGTGCGCACGCTGGCGATCCGCTCGCTGTTCGAGATCATCGAGCAGTCCAGCGAAGGCACGGTGATTGTCGATCGTGATGCGAACATCGTCTGGATGAACGAGCGCTATGCCCGGCGTTTTGGGCTGGAGTCGGCGAAAAAAGCCATCGGCAAACCCTGCGAAAGCGTGATCCCCGGCAGCTTGTTGCGTGAAGTGGTGCGCACCGGCCGGCCAATCCTGCTGGACATGCAGGACACACCGAAAGAGCCGCTGGTGGTGATGCGCCTGCCAATCCACGACGACGCCGGGGCGGTGATTGGCGCCATCGGGTTTGCCCTGTTCGATGAATTGCGCAGCCTGTCGCCGATGCTCAAGCGCTACCTGAGCATGCAGGAAGAACTGGCCTCGACCCGCTCCCTGTTAAGAGCGCGGCAGACCAAATACAACTTCGCCCATTTCATCGGCACCAGCAGCGCCAGCCTCGAGGTCAAGCGCCGCGCCCGCCGCAGCGCCAGCGCCGAATCCCCGGTGTTGCTGCTCGGCGAAACCGGCACCGGCAAGGAGTTGCTGGCCCAGGCGATTCACAGCGCCTCGCCCCGCGCGCACAAGGCGTTCGTCAGCATCAACAGCGCGGCCATTCCCGAAGCGCTGCTGGAAGCCGAATTCTTCGGCACCGCGCCTGGTGCGTTTACCGGCGCCGACCGCAAGGGTCGCACCGGCAAGTTACAGATCGCTCAGGGCGGCACGCTGTTTCTCGATGAGATCGGCGACATGCCGTTGCCGCTGCAGAGCAAACTGCTGCGGGTGCTGCAGGAAAAGGAGTTCGAGCCGGTTGGCTCCAACGACGTGATCCAGAGCGATGTGCGAGTGATCGCGGCGACGTCGACCGATCTGCAAGCCGCGATCAAGCGCGGCGAGTTCCGCGCCGACCTGTATTACCGCCTCAACGTGCTGCCGATCCAGGTCCCGCCACTGCGCGAGCGCCTCGACGATCTGCCAGCGCTCAGCGAGGCGATCCTTGAAGAGCTGCGCAGTCAGCATGAGCTGAGTCGCGCAGCGCTGGAATTGCTCGGACAACATGCGTGGCCGGGCAACATCCGTGAGTTGCGCAACGTGCTGGAACGCGCGGCGCTGCTCAGCGATGACCTGATCCTCACCGAAGAGGATATTCGCGCGGCCATCGGCACCTTTACCCCGGTTGAGCGCCCGTCGGTGTCGACGCGAGAGCCGTTGGCGGATGAGACTTTCGCCGAGGCACGGCAGCGGTTTGAGCGGCAGTTGATCCAGTCCGCCCTCGCGCAATGTGCGGGCAAAGTGCCGGAGGCGGCGGCTCGGTTGGGGTTGGGGCGGTCGACGTTGTACAAGAAGATGGTGGCCTTGGGGATCGCCGAGTCTCAATAAAGAGATTTAGTCTCGCTAGCGAGACATTAACTTCAAGATCCAGAGATCGCAGCCTTCGGCGGCTCCTACAGGGTAGATACGGACATTCCATGTAGGAGCTGCCGAAGGCTGCGATCTTTTGATCTTGAAAAAGTCTCACTATCGAGACAACCCTTCAAACAGCTCAACGCAAAAAATCAACAAAACCTATATATTTCAACGTGTTACAAAGCTGGCACACATCTCGCTATAGCTCCCTCCTACCTGGCAACACCCACAAAAATAACAATCCCTGGAGACACTCCATGAGTGTGATCATCGCTTTGGCAGCCCTCGCGCTGCTGATGCTTGCCGCCTACCGTGGCTACAGCGTCATCCTCTTCGCCCCGATTGCCGCCCTCGGCGCCGTTTTGCTTACTGACCCCTCCGCCGTCGCTCCAGCCTTTACCGGGGTGTTCATGGAGAAAATGGTCGGTTTCATCAAACTGTATTTCCCGGTATTCCTGCTCGGTGCCGTGTTCGGCAAGTTGATCGAATTGTCGGGGTTCTCCCGTTCGATCGTGGCCGCAGCGATTCGCCTGCTCGGCACTCGCCAGGCAATGCTGGTGATCGTGCTGGTCTGCGCCCTGCTCACCTACGGCGGCGTGTCGTTGTTCGTGGTGGTGTTTGCGGTGTATCCGTTTGCCGCGGAAATGTTCCGCCAGAGCAATATCCCCAAGCGCCTGATCCCGGCAACCATCGCCCTCGGCGCATTCTCGTTCACCATGGACGCCCTGCCCGGCACGCCGCAGATTCAGAACATCATCCCCAGCACCTTCTTCAACACCACCGCATGGGCCGCGCCGTGGCTGGGGGTGATCGGCACGATTTTCGTGTTCTGCGCCGGCATGCTGTTCCTGCAGCGCCAACGCAACAAGGCCCAGCGCGCCGGCGAAGGTTATGGCACCGAGCTGCGCAACGAGCCGGAAACCGCCGAAGATCTGCAGCTGCCAAACCCATGGATCGCCCTGTCGCCACTGCTGGCAGTAGGCATCATGAACCTGCTGTTCACCCAGTGGATTCCGCAGTGGTACGGCAAAACCCACAGCCTGGCGCTGCCGGGGATGGCCACGCCGGTGACCACGGAAATCGCCAAGCTCACGGCGATCTGGGCGGTGCAGGCGGCGTTGCTGATCGGCATCCTGATGGTGCTGGTGTTCGGCTTCAAGGCGATCCGCAGCAAACTCGCCGAAGGCAGCAAAAGCGCGGTCAGCGGTGCATTGCTGGCAGCGATGAACACCGCCTCGGAATACGGCTTCGGCGCGGTGATTGCCTCGCTTCCGGGTTTCCTGGTGCTGGCCGACTGGCTCAAGCAAATCCCCAATCCATTGGTCAACGAAGCGATTACCGTGACCCTGCTGGCGGGTATCACCGGTTCGGCGTCGGGCGGCATGAGCATCGCGCTGGCGGCGATGTCCGAGCAGTTCATCGCGGCGGCCCACGCGGCGAACATTCCACTGGAAGTGCTGCACCGCGTGGCGGCGATGGCCAGCGGCGGCATGGACACCCTGCCGCACAACGGCGCGGTGATCACCCTGCTGGCGGTCACTGGCCTGACCCACCGCGAAGCCTATAAAGACATTTTCTGTATTACGCTGATCAAGACCCTGGCGGTCTTCGTAGTGATCGGCACTTTCTACGCCACTGGCATTGTGTGAGGTATTCATGACGACTCTTTCGGGCAAGACCGCACTGGTTACCGGTTCCACCAGCGGCATCGGTCTGGGCATCGCCCTGAGCCTGGCCAAGGCCGGCGCCAACCTGATTCTCAACGGTTTCGGTGATGCGTCGAGCGTGATCGCCGAAGTCGGCCAGTTCGGCGGCAAGGTCGGTCATCATCCGGCGGACGTCAGCGACCCGGCGCAGATTGCCGACATGATCGCTTACGCCGAACGCGAATTCGGCGCCGTCGACATTCTGGTCAACAACGCCGGGATTCAGCATGTGGCCGCCGTTGAAGAATTTCCGGTGGAACGCTGGGATTCGATCATCGCGATCAACCTGTCGTCGGTGTTTCACAGCACCCGGCTGAGCCTGCCGGGCATGCGCGCCAAGGGCTGGGGACGAATCGTCAACATTGCCTCGGTGCACGGTCAGGTGGGTTCGACTGGCAAGGCTGCGTATGTTGCGGCCAAGCATGGGGTGATCGGCTTGACCAAAGTGGTTGGCCTGGAAACAGCCACCAGCAACGTCACTTGCAACGCGATTTGCCCGGGCTGGGTGCTGACGCCGCTGGTACAGAAGCAGATCGACGATCGTGCGGCCAAAGGCGTCGATCCGCAGCAGGCGCAGCATGATTTGCTGGCGGAGAAGCAGCCGTCGCTGGAGTTCGTTACGCCGCAGCATCTGGGGGAATTGGTGTTGTTCCTGTGCAGTGAGGCTGGCAGCCAGGTGCGGGGGGCGGCGTGGAATATTGATGGGGGCTGGTTGGCGCAATAAACGACGCGAAACCGCTGTGGCGAGGGAGCTTGCTCCCGCTGGGTGGCGAAGGCGCCCCCGGCAATTTACGACTGCTGCGCAGCCGACCGGGAGCAAGCTCCCTCGCCACAGAATTAAGTCCTACACCCTGGCCTGCGTGCTTGCACAACACAACAAGAGGCAAACCAATGTCCGACATCCTCTGGCAACCCGATGCCGAGCGTATCGCCCGATCGCGCATGGATCAGTTCCGCCGCGATATCAATCAGCGTCATGGCCTGGCGCTGAGCAGCTACACCGACCTGCACCGTTGGAGCGTGGATCAGCGTGCAGCGTTCTGGCAGGCGATCGTCGACTTCTTCGACATCCGCTTTCACACCCAGCCCGACGCCGTCCTGCGTGAAGGTGCGCAGATGCCCAGTGCCGAATGGTTTCCCGGTGCGACCCTGAATTTTGCCGAACACCTGCTGCGCCGCCGCGACGATGCAGTCGCAGTGATCGCCGTGGCGGAAAACGGTCAGCGCGAACAGCTGACCTGGGCCGAACTGGCCGAGCACGTCGCCGGTTTTCAGGCCAGCCTTGTGGCCTGCGGAATCGGCCTCGGTGATCGGGTGGCCGCGTGCATGCCCAACACCTGGCAGACCTTGGTGGCGATGCTCGCGACCACCAGCCTCGGGGCGATCTGGTCGTGCTCGTCGCCGGACTTCGGCACCCACGGCGTGATCGACCGTTTCGGACAGATCGAACCCAAAGTGTTGATCACCTGCGCCGGCTACCGTTACGCCGGCAAAGACATCGACCAGACCGCCAAGATCAACGAAATCCTCGCGCAACTGCCATCGCTGCAGCAGTTGATCATCGTGCCCTATGCCCGCGCGCAAGCCCGCGTCGAGGATTACCAAACCCACGCCAACGTGACGTTGTGGGACGATTTCTACCAACCCGGCGGCGAACCGCGTTTTGTCCCGGTGCCGTTCAATCACCCGTTGTACGTGTTGTATTCCAGTGGCACTACCGGCGTGCCGAAATGCATCGTGCACAGCACCGGCGGCGTGCTGCTGCAGCATGCCAAGGAGCATGGGCTGCACGTCGACCTCGGCCCCGGTGACCGGTTGTTCTACTATACCACTTGCGGCTGGATGATGTGGAACTGGCTGGTCTCGGCCCTCGCGGTCGGCAGCGCGGTGGTGCTGTATGACGGCTCGCCGTTTCATCCCGGCCATGAACGACTGCTGGATCTGATCGACGACGAGCGCATCAGCGTGTTCGGCACCAGCCCGAAGTTTCTCGCAACGCTGGAAAGCAGCGGTTTGAAGCCTGCGCAAAGCCATGATATGAGTAGCCTGAAGACCTTGCTCTGCACCGGCTCCGCGCTGTCGCCGCAGAGTTATGACTTCGTCTACCGCGACTTCAAGCCCGATGTGTGCCTGGCGTCGATGTCCGGCGGCACCGATGTGGTCTCGTGCTTCGTCAATGGCAACCCTCTGTCCGCGGTGCGCCGCGGCGAAATCATGGGCAAGAGCCTGGGCATGGCGGTTGAAGTGTGGAACGACGCCGGCGTTGCCGTGATCGGCGAAAAAGGCGAGCTGGTCTGCACCCGACACTTCCCGGCGATGCCCGTCGGTCTGTGGCACGACCCTGACGGCGCAAAACTGCGCAAATCCTATTTCAGCCTGTTCCCCGGTATCTGGGCCCAGGGCGATTACGCCGAGCAATTGCCCCACGGCGGGATGCTGATCCACGGCCGCTCCGACGCGGTACTCAACCCCGGCGGCGTGCGCATCGGTACGGCGGAAATCTATCGTCAGGTCGAGAAAGTCCCGCAGGTGCTGGACAGCGTGGCGATCGGGCAGCAATGGCAGGACGATGTGCGCGTGGTGCTGTTTGTCCGTCTGCAGGATGGCGTGACGCTGGATGACGCCCTGCAACAGCAGATCCGCCAAGTGATCCGCGCCAACACCACACCGCGCCATGTGCCGGCGAAGATCGTCGCGGTGACCGATATTCCGCGCACCATCAGCGGCAAGGTGGTGGAACTCGCGGTGCGCAATGTGGTGCATGGCGAACCGGTGAAAAATACCGATGCGTTGGCTAATCCTGAAGCGCTGGAGCAGTTTCGCAATCGCCCGGAGCTGTCGGATTAACGTTGATCCCTTGTAGGAGCCAGCCTGCTGGCGATAGCGAAGTGTCATCCATACAAATATCAACTGATACGCCGCCATCGCCAGCAGGCTGGCTCCTACAGGGGACCGGTGTTCAGTCCATCAGGCCCCACTCGCCGGATGATGAAGGCGCGGGCGCCGGGCCCGTCTCGGCGTGCAGTTTCAAACGCAGGCGCAGATTATTTTGCGAATCGGCATGTTTGAGCGCTTCGTCTTCACTGATCACGCCCTCAACCACCAGCCCGTACAGCGCCGCGTCGAAGGTCTGCATGCCGACCTCACCGGACTTCTCCATGATGCCCTTGAGTTCGCCCAACTCGTTGCGGCGGATCAGGTCGGCGATGGTCGGCGTGCCGAGCATCACTTCGACCGCCGCCCGGCGCTGGCCGTCAACAGTGCGCACCAACCGTTGCGAAACAAAGGCCTTGAGATTGTTGCCCAGCGCATGCAACAGCTGCGAGCGACGCTCTTCGGGGAACAGATTGACGATACGGTCCAGCGCCTGATTGGCGTTGTGCGCATGCAGCGTCGACAGCACCAGATGCCCGGTGTCGGCGAACGTCAGCGCATGCTCCATGGTTTCGCGGTCGCGGATTTCGCCGATCAGCACCACATCCGGGGCCTGGCGCAGGGTATTTTTCAACGCCGCATGGAAACTGCGGGTATCGACGCCGACTTCGCGTTGATTGATGATCGAGCGCTGGTGTCGATGGATATACTCCACCGGGTCTTCGATGGTGATGATGTGCCCGCTGCTGTGGCGATTGCGGTGATCGATCAGCGCGGCCAGCGAGGTGGATTTACCGGAGTCGGTGGCGCCAACGAACAGGATCAGCCCCTGTTTGAGCATCACCGTTTCAAGTAAAACCGGCGGCAGTTTCAGGTCTTCGAAGCGCGGGATATCGAGTTTGACGTTGCGGATCACGATTGACACATCATTGCGTTGCTTGAAGATGTTCACCCGAAAACGCCCGATGCCCGTACGGGAAATCGCCAGGTTCATTTCCAGATCCCGATCGAACTCGCGCCGCTGCTCGGCGTCCATCAAGGAGTTGGCGATGGCCTCGACCTCACCGGGCTTGAACGGCCGCTCGCTGAACGGCGTCAGCACGCCATCGATGCGCGCACTGGGTGGCGCTCCCGTGGACAGGAACAGGTCAGAGCCGTGCTGGCTCGACAGACGGAGCAACAGTGCATCGATTTCCATGGCAAAAAGCACCCGCGAAGCATTCAATTAACAGAAATGACCCAGTGTCGTGACGTAACGGGTCATACAGCGTCTACCGCAAGTGCAAGAATAGTAGATGCCAACGCACTGACCGACGCTCAGGATACATGTGATGAACGCAGCACCCTCCCCCGATGACGCCCAAGCCCTGATCGCCCGGACCGACTGGAGCCGCACGCCGTTGGGCGCAGCGGGCACCTGGCCGCAGAGCCTGCGCACCGCGGTGGACATCGTGATTCACTCGCCGATGCCGATGCTGCTGATGTGGGGGCCGCAGCTCACGCAGATCTACAACAATGGCTTTGCGATGCTCGCCGGGAGCAAGCATCCGCACGCTTTCGGACAGCCGGCGCACCTTATATGGCCAGAACTTCAGGACTTTACCGACCCGATTTATCGAGCCGTCCTACAAGGCCAGGTGCGTACCTACAGCGAACGACGATTTACCCTGCAACGTGAAGGCAGGGAATCCGACTTCTGGCTGGACCTGACCTACAGCCCCATCCGCGATGAAAATACGCACGTGGCGGGGATTCTGGTGACGGCTATCGAAACCAACGAGCGCCGACGCATCGCCCTCGAACTGCAACGCCGCTCCGAAGAAAGCCTCAAGGCCCAGCGCGATACCGAGGAACGCCTGCAACTGGCACTGGCCGCCACCGATGCGGTCGGCACCTGGGATTGGGATATCGGCGAAGACCGCTTCATTGCCGACGCGCATTTCGCGCAATTGCACGGCATCGACCCGGCGCTGGCCAGCCTGTTGCCAATCAGCGATTACCTGCAAGGCGTGCATCCCGAAGACCGCGCCCTGATCGCCCGCAGCATCAAGCATTGCATCACCCACGGCACCGAGTACGCCGAGGAATATCGCTTGCTGAAAGCCGACGGAGAGCTGCGTTGGGTGTTTGCCCGGGGCCGCTGTTACAAGGATCACCACGGGCGACCAGTGCGCTTCCTCGGCGCCGCGCTGGACCTGACCGAGCGCAAGCACACCGAACAGGCGCTGCGCCAGAGCCAGACGGAATTGCAGCTCATCATCAATGCAATGCCGATCCTCATCAGTTACGTCGACCACGAAGAGCGCTTTCGCCTGAACAACGCGGCGTATCTGGACTGGTATGGCCTCACACCGCAGGAACTGTATGGCCGCACCATTCGCGAAGTGATCGGCGAAGAAGCCTACTTCCTGCGCGCGCCGTATATTGCCGAGGCGCTGGCCGGGCGGCCGTGCTCGTTCAGCCTGTACACCCCGCATCGCGACGGCAGCAACCGCCATGCGCTGATGAATTACCTGCCGCGCCACGGCGCCGACGGCGCAGTCAACGGCTTCTATATTTTCGTGATCGACGAATCCGAACGGAAGAAGACCGAAGAAGCGCTGCGCAATCTCAATGAAACCCTGGAAGAACGGGTCAGCGCCCGTACCGAACAACTGGCCCAGGCCAATCAACGCCTGCAGAACGAGATGTTCGAACGCGAGCGTGCCGAAGACGCGCTGCGCCATGCGCAAAAGATGGAAGCGGTCGGCCAGCTCACCGGCGGTATCGCCCACGACTTCAACAACATGCTCACCGGAATCATCGGCAGCCTCGACCTGATGCAGCGTTACATCGCCGACGGCCGCGCCGATGAAATCGGCCGTTTCACCGAAGCGGCGGTGTCGTCGGCCAACCGAGCGGCCGCGCTGACCCATCGCTTGCTGGCGTTCTCGCGCCGGCAATCGCTGGACCGCAAGACCCTCAACGTCAACGAACTGATTCATTCGCTGGAAGATTTGATCCGCCGCACCAAGGGCGACCCGATCGAACTCACGCTGCGCCTGGCCGACGATGTCTGGCCGATCAGCACCGACGTCAGCCAACTGGAAAATGCCTTGCTCAACCTCGTGATCAACGCCCGCGACGCCATGCCCGATGGCGGCGAGCTACTGATCGAAACCGCCAACGTCTACCTCGACGGCAACGACATCACCACCCTCGAACCGGTCAAGGCCGGCGACTACCTGATGCTGGCGGTCAGCGACAACGGCACCGGCATGACGCCGTCGGTGCGCGCCAAGGCGTTCGATCCGTTCTTCACCACCAAACCGATCGGCCAGGGCACCGGGCTCGGGCTGTCGATGATATATGGTTTCGCCCAGCAGTCAGGCGGGCATGTCAGCCTCGACAGTCTGCCGAATCAGGGCACTTGTGTGCGCTTGTACTTGCCGCGTCTGAACCTGCTGGAACCCGAACGGCCAGTCGTGGAAACCCTCAGTGCCGCGCCGACGGCCACTTGCGGCGAAACCGTGGTGGTGGTTGAGGATGACCCGGCAGTGCGCATGCTGGTGCTCGATCTGCTCAAGGAGCTGGGTTACCTCGCCCACGAAGCCGCCGACGCCAGCGCCGCCCTGCCGCTGCTGGAATCGGAGATGCGCGTGGATCTGCTGGTGACCGACGTTGGTCTGCCGGGGATGAACGGCCGGCAACTGGCGGAAATCGCCCGCCAGCATCGTCCGGGCCTGAAAGTGCTGTTCATGACCGGTTATGCGCAGAAAGCCGCCGAGCGTCAGGGCTTTCTCGAGGACGGCATGGACATGGTGGCCAAGCCGTTTTCGATTGAAGTGCTGGCCAACAAGATCCGCGAGATGATCAACCAAACGCCGTCACTTGAGGCATAATCCCGCGCCCCGCCGTCACCCCGTTACAGGTATCGCACGATGAAAGCCCAAGCACGCCACATTCTGGTGAAAACCGCCGAAGAGGCCGAACAGCTCAAGCAACGCATTGCCAAGGGCGAAGCATTCGATGTGCTGGCGAAGAAATATTCGACCTGCCCGTCCGGCAAACGCGGCGGTGATCTGGGTGAAGTGCGGCCGGGACAGATGGTCGGTGCGATTGATGCGGTGATCTTCAAGAAGCCGCTGCGCACGGTGCATGGGCCGATCAAGAGCAAGTTCGGCTATCACCTGGTGCAGGTGTTTTTCCGCGATTGAAGGCTTTGCTTTCGGGCGTTTGTGGCGAGGGAGCTTGCTCCCGCTGGGTGGCGGAGCCGCCCCAATAAGGCTCGCGCCTGCTGCGCAGTCGAGCGGGAGCAAGCTCCCTCGCCACAAGAACACTCAGGCTTTGGGGATCAGGGCTCCCGGGAACTGGATGACCCGACTCGCCAGCCAATGCCCCGCCTGCGCCGCCTCGACCGGACTGCCTCCCAGCAAACGCCTGGCCAGATACGCCGCACTGAACGAATCCCCCGCCGCCGTCGTATCCACCACCTTCTCGACCTGCTGCGCTGGCACTTCAAACGCCTCGCCATCACAACGAATCAGACACGCCTCGGCGCCACGCTTGAGCACCACTTCCGGCGTACCGATCTGCGCGTACGCCTCGAACACCGCGTCGCAATCGGCAAAATGGAACAGCGCCTGCTCGTCATCCACGGTCAGCAATGCCAGATCGACATGCGGCAACACGCTGCGATAGGCCGCCCGCGCCTCTTCCTGTGACGCCCACAAGCGTGGCCGATAATTGTTGTCGAAGACGATCCGCGCATCGCGCTGGCGGGCTTCGATCAGGGTCTGGATCAAGCGCTCGCGGCCCTTCGCACCTAACACTGCGAGGGTGATGCCGCTGAAATACAGCACATCGTAGTCCGCCAGCGCCGCCAGAATCGGCTCGGCCGCCGGGGTGGTGAAGCAGTCGCGCACCGCCGCTTCATTGCGCCAGTAGAGGAAACGCCGCTCGCCGTTGGCGTCGGTCTGGATGCAGTACAGGCCCGGCAAACGACCGGGCAGTCGCTGCACAAGGTCCAGGCCAATGCCTTCATCGACCCAACTCTGGCACATGGCGTCGCTGAAGCTGTCGTCGCCGAGCGCGGTGACGTAATCGACCTGGGCTTTCTCGCCGAGGGCGCGGGACAGATAGACCGCCGTGTTCAAGGTGTCACCGCCGAAGCTTTGCTGGAGGCTGCCGTCGGCGCGGTGCTGGAGTTCGATCATGCACTCGCCGATCAGGGCGATGCGCGGGGTGTTCGGGCCCAGGGGGCTGAGGGTGCTCATCTTGTGCTGTCTCTGTTGATTCGCGGATGTCTGGACTGGCCTCTTCGCGAGCAAGCTCGCTCCCACAATTTGGAATGCATTCCCCTGTGGGAGCGAGCTTGCTCGCGAATGGCCACGACTCGGTCTCTTGCCCTAGAAACAGGTCTCCATACTCTCGACCACCACCAACTGCTCATCCACCAGCAACCCCACCCGCCACTTGTCGAAGGTCAGGCACGGGTGCGAGGTGCCGAAGGAAATGATATCGCCCACCCGCAATTCAACCCCCGGCGCCACGCTCATGAACGCATGCTGGTCCATCACCGCCGTCACCTTGCACGCGCCGACATCGTCGCCGACCGCCGGCAACACACCGGCCTTGTAACGCAGCAACGGCACCGGCAGCCCGGCATCGAATGCCACGTCGCGCTTGCCCAGGGCGATCACCGCGAAACCCGGTTCCGGCAGCGATTGCACGTGGGCCCAGACTTCCAGCGCCGGGCGCAAGCCTTCGTGCAGATCGCTGCGACGATCCAGCACGCAGCACTGCGCTTCCTTGTAGATGCCATGGTCATGCGCCACATAGCTGCCCGGGCGCAGCACGCAGAGGAAGCGTCCGCCGGCGTTCTGCGCTTCGAACGACTCGGCGATCAGGTCGTACCACGCCGACCCCGAGGCGGTGATGATCGGCTTGGCAATGGCAAACGCGCCGCTGTCCTGCAACTGCACCGCCAGGCGCACCAGCGACGCGGCGAATTCACGAATGCCGCTAACCGCGTGATCGCCATGGATCACCCCTTCGTAACCCTCGATGCCGGTCAGAGCCAGCGCCGGTTGCGCGTTGATCGCCTTGGCCAGTTCAATTACTTCCTGTTCGCTGCGGCAACCGCAACGGCCACCGACCACGCCGTACTCGATCATCACGTTCAATTTGACCCCGCGCGAAGCGAAGTAGGCGCCGAGAGCGGCGACGTTGTCCGGGTGATCGACCATGCAGTAGAAATCGAAATCCGGGTCTGCCAACAGATCGGCGATCAGCGCCATGTTCGGCGTGCCGACCAGTTGGTTGGCCATCAACACCCGGCGTACACCGTGGGCGTATGCGGCGCGAGTCTGGGTGGCGCTGGCGAGGGTGATGCCCCACGCTCCGGCATCGAGCTGACGCTGGAACAGCGCCGGGGTCATGCTGGTTTTGCCGTGGGGCGCGAGCTCGGCGCCGCTGTCGCTGACGAACTTCTGCATCCAGCGAACGTTGTGCTCCAGCGCCTCGCGGTGCAACACCAGCGCCGGCAGGCTGACGTCGCGCACAAGGTGCGCGCCAACGGCAGCGTCGCCCTTTTCCACAGCGGTATTGATGGCAGTCGTCATGGTCAAACTCCTCGCATTCAGTCGCGGCCGCAAACAGCCGCGGTTATTCGTTGATGCGCCGGGCGAGGCTGTTGGCGCTCTCGATCAGCACCCGGCGGTAGTCGTCGTAATTGTTCTTTGCATCGGCCCGTGGGGCGACGATGCACAGGGTGCAGATGGCGATGCCACTGGGGTCTTTGACCGGAGCAGCAAAGCAATGGGTGAAGGTGTCGGCCACGCTGTCGAACGAGAAGAAACCGTCGATGCCGGCCTGGCGGATCTCCGCCAGAAAGCGTTCCAGCGGCAGGCGTTCGCCGTCGGGCAGGATGTAGTCGTCCTCGTCGATCAGGTCGATGATCTGCTGGTCGCTCAAATGCGCCAGCAGCAGGCGTCCGGACGCGGTCCACGGGATCGGCGCGTTTTCGCCGATGTCGGACGAAATGCGGAAATGCCGCTCGCCCTCCTTCATCAGCGCCACCGTGTATTTGCGCCCGTTGAGCAGGCACATCTGCGCGGTTTCCCGGGTCTGGCTGACGATCTCCTGCAAGGCGTGATCGGCCTCGCGACTGAGGTCGAAATGGCGCAGGTGCGCTTGCCCGAGGAAATACAACTGGCGACCGAGATAGACGTGACCGTCCTTGCCCACCGGCTCCAGAATCCGTCGTTCCAGCAGCGACGCCACCAGTTCGTAGACCGTGGATTTCGGGCTGCCGATGCCATTGGCAATGTCGTTCGGACGCAGCGGCTGGCCGATTTCCTTGAGGAAGTCGAGGATATCGAACGCCCGGTCCAGACCGCGGGCCCGACGTTTGATGGTGTCTTCGGTCATGTCAGTACTCACTCAAAATGCCTCTGTAGGAGCTGCCGCAGGCTGCGATCTTTTGATCTTGCCTTCGTGGTGCATCCAAAATTGCCAAAAGATCGCAGCCTTCGGCAGCTCCTACAAGAGCCGGCGACAATCAGGCCTTTTTCTTGTACGCGATGCAATCGATCTCGACCTTGCAATCAACCATCATGCTCGCCTGCACACAGGCCCGTGCCGGAGCGTGTTCCGGTTTGAAGTACTCGCCGAAAACCTTGTTGAAACTGCTGAAATCCCGTGGATCGTCCAGCCATACGCCGGCGCGCACCACGTCCTCCAGGCCATAACCGGCCTCTTCGAGAATCGCGATCAGGTTTTTCATGGTCTGGTGGGTCTGCTCGACGATGCCGCCAACGATGATCTCGCCATCCACCGCCGGCACCTGGCCGGACACGTGCAGCCAGCCATCCGCTTCAACGGCACGCGCGAAGGGACGTGGTTGACCGCCAGCGGCGGTGCTGCCGGTGCCGTATCGAGTAATGCTCATGGGTACTTCTCCTGATTTACAAAGCAAAAATTAGAACCGCGTGCTCTTGAGAAACTCAGCCAGACGCGGTGATTGCGGGCGTTCGAACAGTTCCTTGGGAGGTCCCTGCTCTTCGATTCGCCCCTGATTCATGAACACGATCTTGTCCGAAACCTCGAAGGCGAAACGCATTTCGTGGGTCACCAGCAACATGGTCATGCCGTCTTCGGCCAGGCCCTTGATCACGTTCAACACTTCACCGACCAACTCCGGATCGAGGGCCGAGGTGACTTCGTCGAACAGCATCAGGCTGGGGTTCATCGCAATCGCCCGGGCAATCGCCACACGCTGTTGCTGACCACCGGACAACTGCCCGGGAAAGTGATTGCGCCGCTCCAGCAGGCCGACCCGCTCCAGCCATTTTTCGGCCAGCACCACGGCTTGGTCCTTGTGCATTTTCTTCACCTTGAGCAGACCGAGGGTGACGTTCTGCAAGGCGGTCAGATGCGGGAACAGGTTGAACTGCTGGAAGGCCATGCCGGTCATGGCGCGATGGCGGGCGATGACTTTTTCCGCATGACGCACGCGTTTGCCGCCGACCTCGTCATAGCCGATGGACTCGCCATCAAGCAGAATCTGCCCGCCCTGAAACTCTTCGAGCATGTTCACGCAGCGCAGCAAGGTGGTCTTGCCCGAACCGCTGGAGCCGATCAGCGTCACGACGTTGCCGCGCTGCATGCTCAGGTCGACGCCCTTGAGCACTTCGACTGCGCCGTACTGTTTGTGCAGACCACGGATGTCCAGCAGCGGCTGACCGTTCTGAACGTTGGAAACTTGAGCTTGAGTCATGGCAGGGCCACCCGCTTTTCAATGTGCCGGCCGAGTAATTCGATGCCGTAGTTGATGACGAAAAACAGAAAACCGGCGAACAGGTAGAACTCCAGAGTCATGAAGGTCCGGGCGATGATCTGTTGGGTACTGAGCAGCAGTTCGGCCACGCCGATCACCGAGAGCAAGGTCGAAGCCTTGACGATTTCGGTAGACGAGTTGACCCAGGTCGGCAGGATCTGCCGCAACGCCTGGGGCAGCAGCACATAACCGAGGGATTGATAAAACGTCAGGCCGATCGCCTTGCTCGCTTCCATCTGCCCGCGTGGCAATGCCTGCAAGGCACCGCGCACGATCTCTGCGACGTGCGAGCCGCAGAACAGCGTCAGGCCCAGCGCACCGGCCTGAAACGCGCTGATCTGCCAGCCCAGCGCCGGCGCCATGTAGAAGCAGGCCAGCACCAATACAAACACCGGCGTGCCGCGAATAATGTCGACATAAAAGCGGAACGGCGCGCGCATCCAGAACTTGCCGTAAGTCAGCACCAGACCGGTGACAACCCCGAGCAGCGTGCCGAACAGAATCGCCAGCGCCGACACCTGCACACTGGTCAGGAAGCCTTGCAGCAACGTCTCGCGTGCCACCCACAATTCATGCAACCAGCTGGGAGATTCGTACATCGCAGCCTCCTATCGGCGGATCGCCAGACGCTGCTCGAGGTAACGCAGCAGCATGGCAATGAGGTAACAGGCCGCGACATACAACGCCGTGGTCACCAGCCAGGTTTCGATCACCCGGTAGCTCTCGACGTTGATCTTGCGCGCGTAATAGGTCAGCTCCGGCACCGCAATCGCGGCGGCCAGCGAGGTGTCCTTGAACAGCGAGATGAAGTTGTTCGACAGCGCCGGCAGCACGTTGCGCAGCATCACCGGCACGGTGACGTACGCCTTGACCTGCCACTCACCGAGTCCGATTGCCAGCCCGGCTTCGCGCTGGCCTTTGGGGATGCTCAGCAAGCCGCCACGGAACACTTCGGTCAGATAGGCACCGGCATACAGCGACAGCGTGATGATGAACGAGGGAATCTTGTCCAGACGGATACCCAGGCTCGGCAAGGCAAAGTAGATCAACAGAATCAACACCAGAATCGGCGTGTTACGCACCACCGTGACGTACACCGAGGCCAGCACCCGCAAGGCGCGATGCTTCGAGAGCAAGGCAAACGCCATCAGCAGGCCGATCACGCAGCCGATGGCGATCGACACCAGCGCCAGTTCAAGGCCCAGACCGAGCCCCGCCAGCAAGGTGTCGAAATCGCGCCACACGGCAGCAAAGTTCAACTGATAGTTCATGGTCAGCAGTACCTTGAGCGGGGCGCATGCAGGCGCCCCACTCTCACGGGATCATTTGAATTCGACAGGGAAACCGATGGCCGGCGACGGCAGGTCGACACCGAACCATTGCTTGAAGGACGCCGCGTAATTCGGGAACTCGACGCCGGTCATGGCTTCATGCAGGGCGGTGTTGACGAAGTTCAGCCAGTCCTGATCGCCGCGTTTGACTGCGCAGGCGTAGGTCTGTGGGCTCCAGGCGTAGGTCGGGCTGCGGTAGCGGCCAGAGTTCTGCACCATCAGGTATTTGACCGACGACTGATCGGTCGCAGCGGCATCGGCGCGACCGGAGTTCACCGCCTGATACATCAGGTCGACGCTGTCGTACTGATCGACCTTGGCCTTGGGCAGCGCCTGATGCACCAATTCTTCGGCATAAACGTTTTGCAGCACGGCCACGGTAACGCTGTCGCCAGCGGCCTGCAGGTCCTCGATTTCCTTGTACTTGCTGTTGGCTGGCAGCAGCAGGCCAACACCTTCGCGGTAGTACGGCAGGGTGAACGCCACTTGTTGCGCACGGCTGGCAGTGACGGTGATGAACTGGCAGCTCATGTCGACCTTGTCGGTCAGCAGATTGGGAATTCGCGCGTCGGACGACTGCACGACGAACTCGACCTTGTCCGGGTCATTGAACAGTCCTTTGGCCACCATCCTGGCGATATCAATGTCAAAACCCTGCAACTTGCCATCCGCCCCTTGGAAGTGCCACGGCGCATTGGTGCTGCCGGTGCCCACGATCAACTTGCCACGGGCCAGAACACTGTCGAGTTTGCTGTCGGCTGCCTGGGCCACGCCCATCACAGCGGACGAAGCCGCAAGAACAAAAACACACGCTTTGAACAACGAAGGACGGCGATGCATGGCAAGCACTCCAGATGATGTTTATTCCGCTATACCGGAACACGGTTTGTTACTACGGAATAGACAGCAGAAAGTGTGCCACAGGAAGCGGTGACCGTCTCATAGATAAAAACGTACTTTGAATCAGTGAGTTACATTTTGGAGATAAACTGGGTACGCGGACGCAGGGAAATCCAGCGCTACGATTGGCAACAAAGTTGGGCATTGGTGACACGTTTGGTGAGCACTCAGCACCCTTTCGGTGTTGCCGGGATCGGATTGGATTGAATCCGATCCCGACGAGCTCTTTTATGTGAGAATCAGCTTCTTACCCTGCGCTTCATTCGTTAAGGGTCAAGAAATCTGAACGAGCTTGATCTTGCGAAACTTCCCGCCGGCCTGGTGCCCATTCATCCCCAACGAAAACCAATCCTTTTTACCATCTGCAACTTTAGTAACCTCAAACTCGATTGCGGTGTGCGAGTAATCCCTCCCAGGCTGAATTTTTAGTTCTTGCCGGTAACCCGTCATCTCCAGAGCCAGATTCACGTAGGTCTCGGAAGCCTCGCGAAAAAGAGATTCAAAGCTCAGACGGTACTTGCCGATTTCCAATTCCACTGTTTGGCTCACCAAGACACCCCACTTTACATGACAATAACCGTCACGGAACTCGGCCTTCGCTTTTAGATTGTGAATGGGTTTATAAATTTGCCAGTGCTTTTCGCCTTGAGAAAAATCACCATTGAGAATCAGATTTTCTGCACTCATATTTGCAATTCCTTTCATTGAGTCGAACACCTCCGTGCGTCATCGGGAATCAATGTGCTCAGGAAGCGGCTCATTCATTCAACGCTCAAAAAAGTATTCGCACACCTGTCAGGTCTGACAGTAGACACGCTTTGGTTTCTGCTCTTAACTTTCGAAATCGTTCTCGGATGGTCACTGAAAAGGAGATAACAGTGAGCACGATGACCACGTCTTCCCGCTTGGCTCCGATCTACCGCAAAGCCCTGAAAACCTGGCGTCCGGTGATCCTGTACTTCGCCAACGAACACTGCCCCGCCTGCGAATGGGCCGGGCCGGTGTTTCGCGAGGTGGCCGAGCCGTATCGGCTGCGGGCCAACATTTACATGCTCAATACCCGTGAGTCGCCGCGTCATCCGCTGGTTACCGGCACGCCGACCGTGCTGTTCTATAAGAACGGCAAACTCATGAAGAAGCTCAAAGGCATCGGCACGGCAGAAACATTAAGTGAAGATTTCGCCCGACACATCGGCAGAACCAAAGCGCCTGCCCTGGCCCGCCAGCCACAGCATGATCTGCTCTGGCTGCGTCATACCCTGCGTACCCTCTGCACCCTCCCTCGCCCACGTCAGCGGAACTTTTGCTGAAAGTGCCACCTAAGTGCCATTCAATCGATGGCACTTTCGTTCCAAATCATCGGTAACACACAAGCCTCGCGCCGGATTGGACAAGCTCCCTTCCGGCTGCTTTTCTTTATTTCTCAGCAAGAGAACACACGCTCGCGGCGTTTTCGCCCGGCGTTGCCATGTCCCAGGAGGGGTCAATGTCTTTCAAAGTCATGATGGTTTTCGGTACTCGTCCGGAGGCCATCAAAATGGCCCCGTTGGCCCGGGTTCTGCGTCAGTGGCCTGACATCCAACTGAACATCTGTTCCACCGGCCAGCATCGGGAGATGCTCACCCAGGTGCTCGACGCCTTTGAACTGACGGTCGACGAAGACCTGCAAGTAATGACTCAGGGCCAGACCATCAACGGCCTCTCGCAGAATCTGCTCGGACAGCTCGACCAGGCCTACGAACGCATCAAACCGGACATCGTGCTGGTACACGGTGACACCACTACCAGCTTCATCGCCGCCCTCGCCGCGTTCAATCGCCAATTGTCGATCGGCCACGTCGAAGCGGGCCTGCGCACCGGCAACCTGCGCGCCCCCTGGCCGGAGGAAGCCAATCGGCGTCTGACCGGGGTGATCGCCGACCTGCATTTCCCGCCGACCTCAAAGACAGCCGCCAATCTCCTGCGCGAAGGCGTGCCCGAGGACAACATCGAGATCACCGGCAATACCGTGATCGATGCCTTGCTGTGGATGCGCGATCACCAGCAGCAAACCCACTGGCAGCCCGCCGCCGACTCGCCGCTGGCTGTACTCGATGATCAACGCCGGATGATCCTGATCACCAGCCATCGCCGGGAAAACATCGGCGATGGCTTTCGCAACATCTGTCAGGCGCTGGCCGAACTCGCCGAGCGTTACCCGCAAGTACAGTTTGTCTACCCGGTACACCTCAACCCGCTGGTGCAGGAAGTGGTGTATGGCACGCTCTCGGACAAACCCAACATCTACCTGATCGCCCCGCAGGACTACCCGAACTTCGTGTGGCTGATGGGCCGAGCGCATTTCATCCTCACCGATTCCGGCGGCGTGCAGGAGGAGGCTCCGGCCATCGGCAAACCACTACTGGTGCTGCGCGATGTGACCGAACGGCCATCCGTGCTGGAAAGCGGCACCATGCTGCTGGTCGGCACCGACAAGGCCCGTATCGTCAAGGAGGCCAGCCAGTTGCTGGACGACAAGGACACCTACACCCGCATGAGCCGCGTGCACTTTCCCTACGGCGACGGCCACGCCAGCGAACTGATCGCCACCCGCCTCCACGCCTGGCTGAGCGCTCGCTCGGCGGCGGGTACCGACGTATGAGTCTGGGTTGGGTCGACTTCTTTGCGTACGTGCTGTTTGCTCTTAAATATGTGGCGATTGGCCTCGCCCTGTTGATGTTCATCCTCGGTCTGGATGACCTGTTCATCGACCTGGTCTACTGGTTCCGCAAGCTGATCCGACGCTGGCGGATCTACGAAAAATTCGAGCGCGCCGACGAACAGCGGCTCTACACCATTCCCGAAAAGCCGCTGGCAATCATGGTACCGGCGTGGAATGAAGTCGGTGTGGTCGGCGAAATGGCACGGCTGGCCGCCTCGACCATCGATTACGAGAACTATCAGATTTTCGTCGGCACCTACCCCAACGACGCCGAAACCCAGGCCGACGTCGACGCGGTCTGCCAGCACTACCCCAACGTGCACAAAGTGGTCTGCGCCCGCCCCGGCCCGACCAGCAAGGCCGACTGCCTGAACAACATCATCGACGCGATCCTGCGCTTTGAAAGCGAGGCGAAAATCCAGTTCGCCGGCTTCATCCTGCACGACGCCGAAGACGTGATTTCGCCGATGGAATTGCGCCTGTTCAACTATCTGCTGCCGAACAAGGACCTGATTCAGATCCCGGTCTACCCCTACGCCCCCGAATGGAAAGGTTTTACCGCCGGGCACTATGTCGACGAGTTCGCCGAGAACCACGGCAAAGACGTCATCGTCCGCGAAGCGCTGACCGGCCAGGTGCCGAGCGCCGGGGTCGGCACCTGCTTCAGTCGCAAGGCGATCAGCGCCCTGCTCGAAGACGGCGACGGCATCGCCTTCGATGTGCAGAGTCTCACCGAGGACTACGACATCGGCTTCCGCCTGAAGCAAAAAGGCATGAAGTGCATCTTTGCCCGTTACTCGGTCAGCGATCCGAAACTGGCACTGGAGCAACCGTGGGTGCTCGGCATGAACCGCGAGTTCTCCCAAGTGATCTGCGTGCGCGAGCATTTTCCTCGCGATCTGCAACATGCGATCCGGCAGAAATCGCGCTGGATCGTCGGCATCGTCTTTCAGGGCACCAAGAACCTCGGCTGGAGCCGCAAGGGCCTGCTCAACTACTTCCTGTGGCGTGACCGACGCGGGCTGATTGCCTACATGTTGAGTTTTCTGGTCAACCTGCTGTTCGTGGTGCTGATCGCGATGTGGCTGATTACGGTGATTTCGCCCGACTCGTGGCGCTATCCATCGATTCTCTCCGACAGCTCGCTGCTCTCGGTATTGCTCTGGCTCAACGGCTTCATGCTGCTCAACCGGCTGTTCCAGCGTGGCTGGTTCGTTACCCGTTATTACGGGCTGGTGGAAGGTCTGCTCTCGGCACCCCGCATGATGTGGAGCAACTTCGTCAACTTCTTCGCCAACCTGCGCGCGCTGCGCCAGGTCATGGAGATGGGCGATTCGCGGCGCGTAGCCTGGGACAAGACAACCCACGAATTTCCGGCATTGACCAAGCCCCAGCGTACCCCCTTGGGTCACCGACTGGTGGATAAAGGCCTGCTCACCGAAGAGCAACTCGAAGCCGCGATCACCAGCCCCGTGCGTCGCCGTCTGGGCCGTGAACTGCTGCTGCGTGAGTACATCAACAGCACCCAACTGGTGCAAGAACTGGCCGAACAGCTCGACCTGGAATGGGCACCGCTCAATCCGTTCAAGCTCGATAAACGTCTGATCGAAGCCGTGCCGCGCCGGGTTGCGACCCACTACGGCGTGCTGCCGGTCGCCGAGGAAGGCGAGACTCTGGTGCTGGCCTCCGAAGGTCCGGTCAGCCAGGTTTCGCTCGGCGCAATCAGTCGCCAGTTGAAACGCCCGGTGCGCTGCCGACTGGCACCGCAAGGCCGGGTAACGCTGGGGATTCGCTACTGGTACGCCAGCCCCCGGCAAAGTGAGGAAGTGCGTCACATGCTGCAAGTGCTTGAGCGCCATCAGGACGACGAAGCTCTGCTGGAACGGGTGAGCCGCCATCAGGTGTTGCTTGGCAACCTGCTGCAGGTGCGCGGCATGGTGCCGCCGACCCTGTTCAATCAGGCGCTGATCGACTTCGATGCGGACAAGATGTCCCTCGGCGAACACCTGATTTCCCGCGGTATGATCACGGAGCAAGTGCTCCAGCAAGCCCTGACCGACCAGGCCAGTGAACAACAAGCGGCTTACCGCATCGTCCGGGAGGTCGCATGAAACCTGTACATCGTCACACCTTGCTGATGGGCAGCCTGTTGCTCGGCCTGAGCAGCGCCTACCCGCTGCACGCCGCGCCGCTGAGCGACTTTGAACAGTTCCGCAGCTACCCCTACATGGATCGCAGCTACCGCGAAGCCAAAAAAGGCAACTGGAAAGAAGTCGAACGGCTGATGCGCCACCTGCTGGAAAAGGTCCCGAAGAACGACGAAGCGCGGGCGTTGCTGGTGGAATCGCTGGCTAAACAGCGGCGTTACAAGGACGCCGTCGTAGCCTTGCCGGCCAATGACAGCGAAGCGACGCTGGACTTGCGTCTGACCTGGATCGAACAGGATCCGCCGAGCAGCACTCAGGTCGAGCAATGGATGGCGACCAGCGACCTCAACGACCGCGTGCGCCTGTGGCAGGCCTACAGCCTGAGCCTGGCCAAATTCGGCGGTGCGGCGAAGGCCCACGACTGGCTGGCGCAACTGGCGCCCAAGGGCGACGACAACATTTTGCGTCTGGCCCGCGCCAACTGGTCCGAGCAACTGCGCGACTGGAGCGGCACCATCGAGCAACTGGCGCCGCTCGCGGCGCGCAACCAACTGGATGCCGAGGGCTGGCAACGTCTGGCCAACGCCTATGTGCAGCGACTTGACGAAAAACCGCTGCAACAACTGCTGCAACAGGCCCCAGGTCCTGCGGCCGCGCGCAAGGTGCGCCTGGCGATGGTCGATCGCGCCATCGCCATGGGCCACGATCAACAGGCTCAGCGCTGGCTGCAGTCGCTGCCTGCAGAGGATCTGGCAGATCCGGCGCAACGCCAGCGGCTGTGGGAACTGGCACGCCAGACCGACGATGTGCCCAGCGTTCAACGCCTGAGCAACGACCTGCAGCGCCCCTGCCTGGAAACCGCCGACTGGTTGTCGCGTCACGACCCTGAAGCCGCACTGACACAACTGCGCAGTTGCCAGCCAAGCGATGATCCACAAGCGTGGCTGGTGCTCGCCCAGCGCCTGCAAGCCACCGATCTGCTGCAGAGCACGACGTTGCCGCAACCGT
Source organism: Pseudomonas sp. GM30 (assembly GCF_000282275.2). Taxonomy (NCBI): domain Bacteria; kingdom Pseudomonadati; phylum Pseudomonadota; class Gammaproteobacteria; order Pseudomonadales; family Pseudomonadaceae; genus Pseudomonas; species Pseudomonas sp. GM30. The sequence continues at coordinate 461,330 of NZ_AKJP02000026.1, forward strand.
GGGAGAGTCGGCGACAGGCGCAACTGCTCGATGTCTGGCAGGAACAGGGCCAGAGCAGCAAGGTCATGGTCTGGCTCGCCGGGCAGCCACAGACCCCGGCGGTGGTCAAACGCCGCGCGCAACTGGCCCAAACCATGGGGCGTCGCACCGAGGAGCAAACGCTGTGGGAATACCACTACCGTCAGACCGGCGATCTGGCGTCGCTGAATCAGGCCAGTTTCCTCTCACTCGACAGCGGTGATCGTGCCCACGCGCAGGAACTGCTGGAAAACGCCTATGACCGCTTCGGCGCACGCCTGCCAGGCAGCGCGCTGCAGCGTCTGGCCGGAATCTATGCGTCAGCCAAAGAGACCACACCCGCACAACAGCAACGAATGGCGTCACTGATCCGTCATATCGACGGTGCCACTCGCGGCCAATTGCTTGCGCAGCTGGCAGAAAACGGTCAGTGCGATGCCGTGCAGCAAGCGCTTGGCAATCACCCGCAAGCCGCTGGCGATTATCGTGCGCTCGGCCGTTGCGCCATGCCGGATCGCCCCGGTGAAGCGGTGGTTTATTACCAGCAAGCAGAAAAACTCGGGGATCACAGCAGCCGTTTGCCATTGGCCTACGCACTGGAAGCTGCGGGCGATTCCGCAGGTGCCTTGGCGATCTGGCGCAGCATTCCTGCCGCCGAACTCAGCGACAACGCCCGTCTGACCGCCAGCCGTAGCGCGCTGAATGCCGATGACAGCCAGACCGCCGAGGGTTACTGGCAACAAAGCAAGGCACGCGGCGCCAATGAATGGGCACTCGGTGCGGCGATTGCCGATGCCCGAGGCGACCACGCCCAAGCCTTGCAACGCCAGCGTCAGGCTTTGCAGCAGGCACCGGATGCCGGGCATTTCTATGCCGCGTCCGTCACCGCACAAAAGGCCGGCGATCTGGCGCAAAGCAATGCGTGGCTCGCGGAAGCGGTACGCCGTGAGCCGGACAACCCGCGTTACCGCGCCGATTACGGTATGCGCCTGTCCGGCGCGCCGACTCGCGAAGAACGCGCCCGGGCGATTCCGTACCTGCAGCAAGCCACCCGGGATTTCCCTGAGGATTACCGTCTCGGCGAAACTTTGGCCTGGCGCTATGACGAAGTCGAAGACAGCGCCTCGGCACGCAAGGAGCTGCGTCGGGTCATTGATCTGGAGCAGAACCCTGTGGCCGCCGACGATGAAGACGGCAGCATGGAAGCCCGGCGCTACCGCCAGCGTCGTGCCCACGAAACCCTGTCACGGCGGGACAGTTTCACCCTTGCCAGCACCTGGTCGCCGGCCGGGGTCTCGACCAACGACTTCCTACGCGACGACAACAGCAAAGGCACGCGCCGCAGTGCCAGCTCGCAGAACGTGCAAGTGGCGATGTGGGACCACGCGCTGGGCGAAGAACCGAGTCGCGCGGGCAGTACGCTGTCGGTCTACGGGCGGGTATTGCTCGGTGGTCAGAGCCGCTCCAGCTACGCTGAATCCGCTGCGGCGGGCGTCGGCCTGCGCTACAAGCCGTGGGGTACGCAAAACATCAACCTCTACGCTGAAATCTACAAGCAGAGCCAGTTCGACGAGCAGGACAATCACGGCCTGAGCCTTGGGCAGACGATCAATCCGCACAAGCTCTCGGATCAACTCGACGATCATCGTCAGGACGGCCACACCACCACCGACTACCTGCTGCGCGCCACTGCCTCGTTCCTCGATCAGGGCCAGTACCGCAATGACTGGCGCGTCGATGAAAGCGACTGGGATGAGCGTTTTCTCTACCTGGATGCCGCGTGGTGGACCAAGGCTGGCGACCATCAGTGGCTGTCGCGTTTCCAGCAAGGGCATGCGTGGAAGCTGCCGTCCAACGCCGCACAGACGATCATGCCGTATGGCTTCCTCGAGTTTGCCAGTCAGGACCCGAGCAACGACTGGCGTCAGGATCTGCGCACCGGGGTCGGTCTGCGCTGGCAATGGTGGTACGACGATGATCGTTACAACGCTTACCGCTCGAAACTGACGGTGCGCACCGAGTACCAGCAATCGCTGGGCGGCAATCTGTATGACGGTGGCAACGGTGTGTTGCTGGGCGTGGAGTGGAATTTCTGATGGCGCGCTGGATGATGTTTTTCTGTCTGCTGCTTGGCGCAGTTGTCGTGCGTGCCGACGAGCGCGTGTTTTATCAACCGCTGAATGTCGATGCCAGCCTCAGTCAGGCTCAGTGGCAGCAAATCTGGCGAGACACTGCGCGTCAGGGTGCCCGCAGCGTGATCGTGCAGTGGACAGCCTATGGTGATTCGGACTTTGGCGGTGCCAACGGCTGGCTCGCCAACAGCCTGCAGCTGGCGCAACAACAAGGCTTGCAAGTGGTGCTCGGGTTGAAGATGGACCCGGCGTACTACCAGTGCATCGACGAACTCGACAGTGCCGGCCTCGGCACCTACTGGCAGGCCCAGTTGGGCCAGTCACTGGCGCAACAGCAAAAACTGCGCAGGGACTGGAAGCTGCCAGTCAGTGGCTGGTATCTGCCACTGGAGCTGGACGACTTGCACTTCCTGGCGACAGATCGCCGAGCCACATTGCAACGCCAGCTCAAGGATTTCGCCAGCAAGCTCGATGCGCCGTTGCACATCAGTGCATTCAGCGCCGGCAAACTCGCGCCGGGGGTAAACGGGCAATGGCTGGGCGAACTGAGTGCCGCCGGGATTCAGGTGTGGTGGCAGGATGGCGCCGGTACGCAGAAACTGTCGCCAGTGGTACGCAACGGCTATACCAATGCACTGCCCTGCTCCGTGGGCATCGTGCGCGAGGCGTTTCGGCAGGTCAGTGCCGAGGGACAGGCCTTTCGTGCCGAACCTGCGCCGCCCGATGCGACCTCCACAGGCTGCCACGCCAGCGCGGTATTTTCCCTGCGTTACCGCCCGTGGGGCCGGGTGATCCTCGACAACCAGCGCAAACAGCAAAGCAGCAATGTACAAACTCATTGAAGAGCAGGTACTGAAAAAAACCGCGCCCGCCGAGTTGCGGGCCGAGTTCATCCAGCATGAATTCGAACGGCTGCACACGTTCAGCCTGCTGATCTACGCCGCCAGTATTGCGATCTGGCTGGTGTTCGATCTGGTCGTCAGTTTTCTCGGTGAACAAGGCTTCACCTGGCGCTCGATGGCCTTCGTCACGTTCTTTGCAACGCTGACTGTGGTGCTGGGCTTCACCCGCAAGGCCCGGCATTTTGACGTGATCACGCTGCTGTTCGTACTCGGCCTTACCGTGGGCGTGCGATTGATCGTCACCGGCATCCCGCCTGCCGTTCATAGCTCCTGGCTGGTGCTCGCTGCGGCCAGCATGCTCTATAGTGTCTCGGTGCTGCCATTGAGTCGCTGGGCATTCTTTGCGACGCAGGTGATCATCTGGCTGGTCCTCAACCCGTTCATCAACACCCCCACTACCCTGATTGAGCTGCGTGGCGTGATGACTGCTTGCTACAGCGTGTTTCTCTGCTCGTTGACAATCTACACCTTTCTCAAATTGCGTGAGGCCAAGCTCTACAATTACATCATGTCCCGGCTGCTGCTGGATCAGGCCTATAACGACACGCTGACCGAAATCCCCAACCGTCGATCGTTCATGACAGTGGCGCAAAAACACCTGCAAGCGGTCCCTCGCGAGCACGACCATTACCTGGCGATGATCGACATCGACAACTTCAAGAAAGTGAATGATGTGTACGGTCACGACATCGGTGATGAAGTGCTCAAACGCGTGGCAGCCGATATCAAGTCAGTGATGGTGCACTACGATTTCGCACGTCTGGGCGGCGAAGAGTTTGCGATTTACCTGACGGGTGTGCGCCGCGAGGATGTCGAGGCGCTGGCGGGCGAGTTGTGCCGGGTGGTTCGCGAGCAACCGACACAGCACCCGGTCACGATCAGCATGGGTGTGGCTCGGGTGGAAGATGGCGACACACTGAATCAGGCGCTGGTCAAGGCGGATGACGCGTTGTATGAGTCAAAGCATACGGGCAAGGATCGCTTCACTTTTCATCAATGATTTTGTGGCGCAGGACAGATTGCATTCGCGAGCAGGCTCGCTCCCACTCTGGAACAGATTCCACA
>NZ_AKJP02000025.1:0-3037 GCF_000282275.2 Pseudomonas sp. GM30
TTTGTGAGTGACTCTTAAGAGTTTTGCGAATTTTCGGCGAATGTCGTCTTCACAGTATAACCAGATTGCTTGGGGTTATATGGTCAAGTGAAGAAGCGCATACGGTGGATGCCTTGGCAGTCAGAGGCGATGAAAGACGTGGTAGCCTGCGAAAAGCTTCGGGGAGTCGGCAAACAGACTTTGATCCGGAGATGTCTGAATGGGGGAACCCAGCCATCACAAGATGGTTATCTTGTACTGAATACATAGGTGCAAGAGGCGAACCAGGGGAACTGAAACATCTAAGTACCCTGAGGAAAAGAAATCAACCGAGATTCCCTTAGTAGTGGCGAGCGAACGGGGACTAGCCCTTAAGTGGCTTTGAGATTAGCGGAACGCTCTGGAAAGTGCGGCCATAGTGGGTGATAGCCCTGTACGCGAAAGTCTCTTAGTCATGAAATCGAGTAGGACGGAGCACGAGAAACTTTGTCTGAATATGGGGGGACCATCCTCCAAGGCTAAATACTACTGACTGACCGATAGTGAACTAGTACCGTGAGGGAAAGGCGAAAAGAACCCCGGAGAGGGGAGTGAAATAGATCCTGAAACCGTATGCGTACAAGCAGTGGGAGCCCACTTTGTTGGGTGACTGCGTACCTTTTGTATAATGGGTCAGCGACTTATTTTCAGTGGCGAGCTTAACCGAATAGGGGAGGCGTAGCGAAAGCGAGTCTTAATAGGGCGTCTAGTCGCTGGGAATAGACCCGAAACCGGGCGATCTATCCATGGGCAGGTTGAAGGTTAGGTAACACTGACTGGAGGACCGAACCGACTACCGTTGAAAAGTTAGCGGATGACCTGTGGATCGGAGTGAAAGGCTAATCAAGCTCGGAGATAGCTGGTTCTCCTCGAAAGCTATTTAGGTAGCGCCTCATGTATCACTGTAGGGGGTAGAGCACTGTTTCGGCTAGGGGGTCATCCCGACTTACCAAACCGATGCAAACTCCGAATACCTACAAGTGCCGAGCATGGGAGACACACGGCGGGTGCTAACGTCCGTCGTGAAAAGGGAAACAACCCAGACCGTCAGCTAAGGTCCCAAAGTTATGGTTAAGTGGGAAACGATGTGGGAAGGCTTAGACAGCTAGGAGGTTGGCTTAGAAGCAGCCACCCTTTAAAGAAAGCGTAATAGCTCACTAGTCGAGTCGGCCTGCGCGGAAGATGTAACGGGGCTCAAACCATACACCGAAGCTACGGGTATCACGCAAGTGATGCGGTAGAGGAGCGTTCTGTAAGCCTGTGAAGGTGAGTTGAGAAGCTTGCTGGAGGTATCAGAAGTGCGAATGCTGACATGAGTAACGACAATGGGTGTGAAAAACACCCACGCCGAAAGACCAAGGTTTCCTGCGCAACGTTAATCGACGCAGGGTTAGTCGGTCCCTAAGGCGAGGCTGAAAAGCGTAGTCGATGGAAAACAGGTTAATATTCCTGTACTTCTGGTTATTGCGATGGAGGGACGGAGAAGGCTAGGCCAGCTTGGCGTTGGTTGTCCAAGTTTAAGGTGGTAGGCTGAGATCTTAGGTAAATCCGGGATCTTAAGGCCGAGAGCTGATGACGAGTTACCCTTTGGGTGACGAAGTGGTTGATGCCATGCTTCCAAGAAAAGCTTCTAAGCTTCAGATAACCAGGAACCGTACCCCAAACCGACACAGGTGGTTGGGTAGAGAATACCAAGGCGCTTGAGAGAACTCGGGTGAAGGAACTAGGCAAAATGGCACCGTAACTTCGGGAGAAGGTGCGCCGGTGAGGGTGAAGGACTTGCTCCGTAAGCTCATGCCGGTCGAAGATACCAGGCCGCTGCGACTGTTTATTAAAAACACAGCACTCTGCAAACACGAAAGTGGACGTATAGGGTGTGACGCCTGCCCGGTGCCGGAAGGTTAATTGATGGGGTTAGCTAACGCGAAGCTCTTGATCGAAGCCCCGGTAAACGGCGGCCGTAACTATAACGGTCCTAAGGTAGCGAAATTCCTTGTCGGGTAAGTTCCGACCTGCACGAATGGCGTAACGATGGCGGCGCTGTCTCCACCCGAGACTCAGTGAAATTGAAATCGCTGTGAAGATGCAGTGTATCCGCGGCTAGACGGAAAGACCCCGTGAACCTTTACTATAGCTTTGCACTGGACTTTGAATTTGCTTGTGTAGGATAGGTGGGAGGCTTTGAAGCGTGGACGCCAGTTCGCGTGGAGCCATCCTTGAAATACCACCCTGGCAACTTTGAGGTTCTAACTCAGGTCCGTTATCCGGATCGAGGACAGTGTATGGTGGGTAGTTTGACTGGGGCGGTCTCCTCCTAAAGAGTAACGGAGGAGTACGAAGGTGCGCTCAGACCGGTCGGAAATCGGTCGTAGAGTATAAAGGCAAAAGCGCGCTTGACTGCGAGACAGACACGTCGAGCAGGTACGAAAGTAGGTCTTAGTGATCCGGTGGTTCTGTATGGAAGGGCCATCGCTCAACGGATAAAAGGTACTCCGGGGATAACAGGCTGATACCGCCCAAGAGTTCATATCGACGGCGGTGTTTGGCACCTCGATGTCGGCTCATCACATCCTGGGGCTGAAGCCGGTCCCAAGGGTATGGCTGTTCGCCATTTAAAGTGGTACGCGAGCTGGGTTTAGAACGTCGTGAGACAGTTCGGTCCCTATCTGCCGTGGACGTTTGAGATTTGAGAGGGGCTGCTCCTAGTACGAGAGGACCGGAGTGGACGAACCTCTGGTGTTCCGGTTGTCACGCCAGTGGCATTGCCGGGTAGCTATGTTCGGGAAAGATAACCGCTGAAAGCATCTAAGCGGGAAACTTGCCTCAAGATGAGATCTCACTGGAACCTTGAGTTCCCTGAAGGGCCGTCGAAGACTACGACGTTGATAGGTTGGGTGTGTAAGCGCTGTGAGGCGTTGAGCTAACCAATACTAATTGCCCGTGAGGCTTGACCATATAACACCCAAGCAATCTGCATGCTCGAAAGAGACCAGATTGCGGTGTGTGAAGACGCAATGAA
>NZ_AKJP02000024.1:0-15539 GCF_000282275.2 Pseudomonas sp. GM30
CCTACGACATGCAGGTGCCCCTTCCGGCTGTCACAGCCCGCCGACAGTGCTAAGGTTCTGCCCTGGCTTTTGTACTTTTCCAAGGAAGCTTTTATGCCGGACGCCTCGTCCCTCAATGCTGCATTCATGGTGGTCCAGAGCAATAGCCTGGACGAGCTGCGCAGCCTGGTGGTCAGCATTATGCGGCGCTATCCATTGGCGCCCTTGGAGAATGAAATCGCTCTGGTGCAGAGCAACGGTATTGCCCAATGGCTCAAGTTGGCATTGGCTGAGGATCCCCAGGACGATGATCTCGGTGGTTGCGGAATTGCTGCAGCCATCGACGTGCAATTACCCGGCAGCTTTATGTGGCAGCTCTACCGCATGGTCCTGGGCCGAGATGAAATCCCTGCCAAATCCCTGCTCGACAAGGCACCCTTGACCTGGCGATTGATGCGTCTGTTACCCCAATTGATCGACCGTCCACATTTCGAGCCGCTCCAGCGCTTCCTCACCCACGACACCGACTTGCGCAAGCGCTATCAATTGTCTGAACGCTTGGCGGATCTTTTCGACCAATATCAGGTGTATCGCGCGGATTGGCTTGAAGACTGGGCGCAAGGTTTCCATCAGTTACGTAATGTCAGGGGCGAAATCAAACCCCTGTCGCCGACCAGTTGCTGGCAGGCCGAACTGTGGCGTGCGCTATTGCAGGATGTTGGCGAACAAGGCATGGCCCAGAGTCGTGCGGGTGTTCACCAGCGGTTTATCGAAAGAATAAACACCCTCGAGGTCGCACCCGCAGGCCTGCCCTCGCGTGTGATCGTTTTTGGTATTTCTTCTCTGCCGGCTCAAGTGCTTGAGGCTCTGGCCGGACTCGCACGTTTCAGCCAGGTTCTGCTTTGTGTGCACAACCCCTGCCGTCACCACTGGGCCGATATCGTCGCCGACAAAGATCTGCTGCGTCATCAATACAAGCGTCAGAGCCGCAAGACCGGCATGCCGTTCGTACTTGATCCTGACACCTTGCATCAACATGCCCACCCGCTGCTCGCCGCGTGGGGCAAACAAGGTCGCGACTACATCAGCCTGCTCGACAGCTACGATGATCCAAACAGTTATCGCGCGGCATTTCGTGACGGGCGCATCGACCTGTTCAGCGAAACGCAGCCGCAGAACCTGCTCAATCAGCTCCAGGACGACATCCTGGAGTTGCGACCACTTGATGAAACGCGCGTGCATTGGCCCGCTGTCGACCTGATGCAGGATGAGTCGATCCGCTTTCACATCGCCCACAGCGCGCAGCGTGAGGTCGAGATTCTTCATGATCAGTTGTTGGCCCGCTTCAGCGCCAACCCTCAACTGCGTCCCCGCGATGTGATCGTCATGGTGCCGGACATCGACAGCTATGCCCCGCACATCCGCGCGGTGTTTGGGCAGCTCGAGCGGCACGATCCGCGCTTCATCCCGTTTACTCTGGCCGATCAGGGGCAGCGCGGCCGGGATCCCTTGCTGATTGCCGTCGAGCACCTGCTCAAGTTGCCGGACAGTCGTTTTCCGGTCAGTGAAATCCTCGATTTGCTCGACGTTCCCTCATTGCGTGCCCGATTCGGTGTTGAGGAATGTGATTTGCCGACTCTGCATCGCTGGATAGAAGGCGCAGGCGTGCGCTGGGGCATGAATGCCGAGCAACGGGCCGGTCTCGGACTGCCAGGTGAGCTCGAACAAAACAGCTGGCATTTTGGCTTGCGCCGGATGTTGCTCGGTTACGCTGTCGGCAGCTCCAATGCCTGTGCGGGTATCGAGCCCTATGATGAAATCGGTGGGTTGGATGCCGCGCTGATCGGGCCTCTGGTCGCGTTGCTCGATGCGCTGGAACTGGCGCATCAGGAACTCACGCAACCGGCACAACCCAATGAGTGGGGCCTACGTCTCCAGGCGCTGATGCAATTGTTCTTCAAGGCCTGCAATGAACATGACGACTTCTTGCTGACCCAACTGGAGGAGCTTCGCGAGACCTGGCTGGAAACCTGCGAATCGGTAGGCCTGACAGATGAACTGCCGCTGACAGTGGTGCGTGAGGCGTGGCTTGCCGGTCTGGATCAGGGGCGGTTGTCCCAGCGCTTTCTCGCCGGTGCCGTGAATTTCTGCACTTTGATGCCGATGCGTGCGATTCCCTTCAAACTCGTCTGTTTGCTGGGAATGAACGATGGTGACTATCCACGCACGCAGCCGCCCCTGGATTTCGATCTGATGGGCAGCGATTACCGTCCGGGAGATCGTTCCCGACGGGAGGACGACCGTTATCTATTGCTGGAAGCGTTGCTGTCTGCGCGCAATCAGCTCTATATCAGTTGGGTCGGCCGCAGTATTCGCGACAACAGCGAGCGCCCGGCGTCGGTGCTGATCGGGCAACTGCGCGATCATCTCGCCGGTGGCTGGCGATTGGCCGACGAGAGCAGAAATCTGCTGGACGCGTTAACCGAGGAGCACCCGTTGCAACCGTTCAGCGCCCGTTACTTCCATGAGGGTAATCAGCTATTCAGCTATGCCAGAGAATGGCAGGTCTTGCATCAACCCGTTCAGAGCCGAAATGCGGAGCAGTTGCTCGATCCCTATGTCCCGGAAGAACCTCTCACTCTGGTCCTGCTGCAGGACTTCCTGCGCAATCCGGTTCGCCACTTTTTCACCCAGCGACTCAAGGTGTATTTCGAGGCCGCCGAAGCTCCACTGGCGGACGAGGAGCCTTTCGTACTCGATGCATTGCAGCGCTACACCCTCAGCGACAGCCTGCTCGACGCGGCACTCCGGCAACCGGACAATGTCGATCAGGCGCTCGAGGCTCAGGCCCGCCGCCTGCAAAACAGTGGTCTGCTGCCCATGGCCGGTTTTGGTGAGTGCCTGCAGCGCGAATTGATCGAGCCGCTGCCGGATTTGCTTCAGCGCTTTCAGCAACTGCTCACTTTATGGCCAACACCGCTGACCAGCGCAGTTCCGATCAGTCTCCAATTGCACGGACTGCGCCTTGAAGGTTGGCTCGCCAGCCTGCATCAGCGTGCCGATGGTGGATTGCTATCAGTCACGACCATTCCCAACAGCATCGGCTCGATCAAGAGTCGAAAATGGCCCCGTTTGACCAAGCCGTGGGTCAATCATCTTGTTGCCTGTGCCAGTGGACTATCGATGACCACTGCGTTGGTAGCCAGTGATGACACGCTGTTGCTCGAGCCCATGGAGCAGGATCGGGCGCTGAGTTTCCTCGGTGATCTGCTGCTTGCCTGGCAGGCCGGAATGCGTCAGCCGTTGCCGATCGCAGTAAAAACCGCATTTGCCTGGTTGTCCCAGTCCGATCCGCTCAAGGCGCAAGCCGCAGCTCGCAAAGCCTATGAAGGTGATGGCCAGACCAGCGAAGGCGAGCGTCGTGAGAGCCCGGCGCTGTCCCGGCAATTCGCCGACTTTGATTCGCTACTCAGCGACGAGACATTTTCAGGGTGGTGCGACGCCTTGTATCGCCCTCTATACGAAGCACCCTGGCGCTCACTCGCAAGCGAAGGGGGGCGCTCATGAGTTCGAAGATCCCGCTGGCACTGGCTTTCCCACTGCACGGCAGCCAACTGATCGAAGCCAGTGCCGGTACCGGCAAAACCTTCACCATTTCCGCTCTGTATCTGCGGCTGATCCTCGGCCATGACGGCGACCTGAATGGCTTCGGTCGTGAGTTGTTGCCTCCGCAAATCCTCGTGGTGACCTTTACCGATGCGGCAACCAAGGAGCTGCGCGAGCGGATTCGTACTCGATTGGCCGAGGCTGCCCGATTTTTCCGTGATGAGATACCGGCGCCTGATGCCCTGATTGCTGATCTGCGCGAGCAATATGCGCCGCAACAATGGTCCGGTTGCGCCAATCGGCTGGATATCGCCGCGCAATGGATGGACGAGGCCGCCGTTTCGACCATTCACAGTTGGTGTCAGCGCATGTTGCGTGAACACGCCTTTGATAGCGGCAGCCTGTTTACTCAATCCCTCGAGACCGATCACAGCGATTTGCTTGGCGAGGTGCTGCGCGACTACTGGCGTCTGTTCTGCTACCCAATGCAGGGCGATGTCCTCAATTGGGTGCGCAACAACTGGGGCGGACCCGCGGCACTGCTGCCTCGAGTGCGTGGCCTGTTTGCCAGCGAGCGCGACAGCGACGAAGGCAAGCCCCCGGCAGAGCTGATCGACGAGTGTCTGCAGGAGCGTCGTGCTGCCTTGCTTGAACTGAAGATGCCCTGGCGCAAATGGGCCGATGAGCTGCTCGCCATTTGTCATGAAGGCGTTACGAACAAAGCTGTCGACGGTCGCAAGATGCAGGCCCGTTACTTTGAACCCTGGTTTGAAAAGCTCAAGGCCTGGGCTGAAGACGAGTCGCTGGAGCAATTGGACATCGGCACCGGGTTCACCCGGCTCACGCCCGACGGCATGGCGGAAGCCTGGAAAGGCCAGGCACCGAGCCACCCGGGACTCGATGCAATGGCAGGGCTCAAGTCGAGTCTCGATGCATTGCCGACCCCTGATGCTGCAGTCCTGCAACACGCGGCCAAATGGGTAGGCGCGCGTTTTGAAGAAGAGAAACGTCGTCGCGCCGAGATGGGGTTCGATGACATGTTGCTGCGTCTTGACACTGCACTGCAGTCCGATGGCGCGGAGCGGCTTGCCACACTGATCCGCGAACAGTTTCCGGTCGCGCTGATCGATGAGTTCCAGGACACCGATCCGGTGCAGTACCGGATCTTCGAACGTATCTATCGCATCGAAGACAACAGCCCGGACACAGGTCTGTTTCTGATCGGCGATCCCAAACAGGCGATCTACGCATTCCGTGGCGCCGATATCTACACCTATCTGCGTGCACGTGAGGCTACCGCCGGCCGACTGCACACGCTGGGTACCAACTTCCGTTCCAGCCACGGCATGGTGAAAGCGGTCAATCATGTATTTGAACGCGCCGAGTCCCGAGAGCTGGGGCGCGGCGCGTTTCTGTTTCGGCAGAAAACCGGTGAGAACCCGGTACCGTTTCAACCCGTCGAGTCTCAGGGCCGCAAAGAGTGGCTACAGATTGCCGGACAGGACGTTGCGGCGCTGAACGTCTGGCACCTGCCTACCGACCAGCCGCTGTCGGGTGCCGTCTATCGCCAGCAACTGGCGGCCGCCTGTGCCAGTCAAATCACCGCCTTGCTCAATGGCGGGCAAGCCGGCAACGCTGGATTTGTGCAGAGTGGCAAGGAATTCAGAGGCCTGCGTCCTTCGGACATTGCGATTCTGGTTCGCGATGGCAAAGAGGCGCAGGCCGTTCGTGGCGAACTGGCTGCGCGTGGCGTGCGCAGCGTCTACCTTTCGGACAAGGACTCGGTTTTCGCCGCCCAGGAAGCCCATGACTTGCTGTCGTGGCTCAAGGCCTGCGCGGAGCCGGACGTCGAGCGCTCGCTGAAAGCCGCGCTGGCCTGCATCACTCTCAACCTGCCACTGGTCGAGCTGGAACGGCTGAACCAGGACGAGTTGGTCTGGGAAACCCGCGTCATGCAGTTCCGCGGTTATCGCGAATTGTGGCGCAAGCAAGGTGTGCTGCCGATGCTGCGCCGCCTGCTGCACGACTTCCAGTTGCCGCAGATCCTCATGGCACGCAGCGACGGCGAACGCGTGCTGACCAACCTGCTGCACTTGTCGGAATTGCTGCAGCAGGCTGCTGCTGAGCTCGACGGCGAGCAGGCACTGATCCGGCATCTGGCCGAACACCTGGCATTGTCCGGCCAGGCTGGTGAAGAACAGATTCTGCGTCTGGAAAGCGACGAGCAACTGGTCAAGGTCGTGACCATCCACAAGTCGAAAGGCCTTGAATATCCACTGGTGTTCCTGCCGTTCATCTGCTCGGCAAAACCGGTGGACGGCAGCCGCTTGCCGCTCAATTATCACGATGCTTCGGGCAAGGCACAGGTGAGTCTGAAGCCGACTGCCGAATTGATTGCCTTGGCCGATGATGAGCGTCTCGCCGAAGACCTGCGACTGCTCTACGTGGCATTGACCCGCGCGCAGCATGCCTGCTGGCTGGGCGTGACCGATCTAAAACGCGGTAATAACAACAGTTCAGTGCTGCATCTTTCTGCCCTTGGATACCTGCTGGGTGGTGGCGAGATGCTGGGCGAGTCCACCGGATTGAATCGCTGGCTGCAGGACCTGCAACAGGATTGCCCGGCCATCGCCATCGCTGACATGCCTCAACCCACGGACGAGCATTATCAGCCTCCGCGCACTGCAGCGACGCTCAGCGCGACGCTGTTGCCCAAGCGCAAGGCCAGTGAAAACTGGTGGATTGCTTCCTACAGTGCCTTGCGCATCAGTGATGTATTGAGTGTCGGCAGTGATGAAGCGCCGGACAGTCCGCAAGCGCAAAAACTGTTTGATGATGAGCGCCTTGATCCCGAGGCACCGAGAGAAATCATCGCCGGTGGCGCCGATATCCATCGCTTCCCGCGCGGGCCCAATCCAGGGACATTCCTCCACGGTTTGCTGGAATGGGCGGGCGACGAAGGTTTCGCCGTGCAGCGCGATGCGCTGGAGGACGCGATTGCCCGGCGCTGCAACCTGCGTGGCTGGAAGGGCTGGATCACCACGTTGAGTGATTGGCTGGAGCATCTGCTGAAGACACCGTTGCCGGCAGGTACCGGGCGATCACCGGTGGTACTGGAGCAATTGACACAGTACCGGGTCGAGATGGAGTTCTGGTTCGCCAGCCATCAGGTCGACGTGCTCAAACTCGATGAGCTGGTGCGCCAGCACACCCACGGTGGCGTGGCGCGGGTGGCGGCCGAGCCGGTGCAGCTCAACGGGATGTTCAAGGGATTCATCGACCTGACCTTTGAGCACGATGGCCGCTACTACGTGGCCGACTACAAATCCAACTGGTTGGGTGCTGACGACATGGCTTATACCGAGCAGGCCATGGAACGCTCGATTCTCGACAGCCGCTATGACCTGCAATACGTGCTGTACCTTTTGGCACTGCATCGTCAGCTCAAGGCACGGCTGCCTGACTACGATTACGACCGGCATGTGGGGGGCGCGCTGTACCTGTTTTTGCGCGGCACGCGGTCGGACAGTCGCGGCGTGTATTTTGCCCGTCCGCCACGAGAGCTCATCGAAAGCCTGGACCGCTTGTTCCAGGGCAAGCCTGCACCCAAAGCCGAGCCCGCATGGGAACAGGGAGTCCTGTTATGAACCGTACCTTCGCCGATCTGCTGCCGACACCGTTGGCCGACGACAGTCTGTCGACCTTGTCACCGTTGACCCGCGCCGACGATCTGCTGCTGTTGCTGACCCGCTGGGTCGAACGGGGCTGGCTGCGTTCACTGGACAAGGCGTTTGTCGCGTTCCTTCATGAGTTGTCGCCCGAGGCTGATCCGCTGGTGCTGCTCGCCGCCGCGTTGACCAGTCATCAACTCGGTCACGGGCATGTGTGTCTGGATTTGTTCGAAACCCTCAAGGCCCCGGATTTCGCCTTGTCGCTCCCTCCCGAAGGGGATGTGCAAGGGGGTGTTCTGCTACTGCCTTCGCAATTGCTCGAAGCCCTCGACGGCGCTCATTGGTGCAAGGTGCTGGCGGGCAGTCCGCTGGTCGCGCTGGCGGCTGACACAAGTGCAGTGGCGCAGGAACGCCCCTTGGTGTTGTCCGGAAAGCGCCTGTATTTGCGCCGCTACTGGGCTTATGAGCGACGGATCGACAGCGCCTTGCGTCTGCGTCTGGCGCAGAGCGAAATGCCGCCGGCGGACTTGCCGCAGCGCTTGAATGAGCTGTTCGGGACGAGAAAACCAGGTGCAGTGGTCGACTGGCAGAAACTCGCTTGCGCCATTGCCACGCGCGGCGCATTCAGTATCGTCACCGGCGGCCCGGGCACCGGCAAGACCACCACGGTGGTGCGTCTGCTGGCGTTGCTCCAGGCACCCGCCGTGGAGGCCGGGCAGCCGCTGCGGATTCGTCTGGCGGCGCCCACCGGCAAAGCCGCTGCACGGTTGACCGAGTCCATCAGTCAGCAAGTGCAGTCGCTGAAAGTCGCCGACGCCGTGCGCGAGAAAATCCCCTGCGACGTGACCACCGTACACCGTCTGCTCGGCAGTCGGCCCGGTACCCGTCACTTCCGCCACCATGCGGGCAACCGCTTGCCGCTGGACGTGCTGGTGGTCGACGAAGCATCGATGATCGACCTGGAAATGATGGCCAATCTGCTCGATGCCTTGCCGCCCCATGCGCGTCTGGTGCTGCTCGGGGACAAGGACCAACTCGCCTCTGTGGAGGCCGGTGCGGTGCTCGGCGATCTGTGCCGCGATGCCGAGGCTGGCTGGTATAGCCCGCAAACCCGGCAATGGCTGGAGTCTGTCAGCGGTGAATCGCTGCAGGACAGCGGTTTGCACGAAGACAATGACGGCTCGCATCCACTGGCGCAGCAACTGGTGATGTTGCGCCACTCCCGGCGATTCGGCGAGGGCAGCGGCATCGGGCAACTCGCGCGGCGGGTCAATCAACAGTTGCCTGAGGAGGCGCGGCAACTACTGAGCGCTGGTCATTACGCCGATGTGTTCTCGCTGCCGCTCAATGGCGAACACAACCACAAGTTCGAGCGTCTGGTGCTCGATGGCCATGGCGACGAGCCGCAGGGCTATCGCCATTACCTGAGCGTGTTGCGAAATCAACGACCACCACAAGGCCGACCGCTGGAACACCCGGACTGGATTCACTGGGCGCGTGAAGTGCTGCAGGCATTCGATACGTTCCAGTTGCTGTGCGCGGTGCGCAGAGGCCCTTGGGGTGTAGAAGGCTTGAACCAGCGCATCACCGACGCCTTGCTCAAGGCGCGGCTGATCGACAGTGACCAGCAATGGTACGAAGGCCGGCCGGTATTGATGACCCGCAACGACTATGGACTGGGCCTGATGAACGGTGACATCGGCATTGCGCTCAAGCTGCCCGAGCGTGAAGGCCCCGACGCGGGCAAACCGGTACTGCGTGTGGCGTTTCCGCGTAACGATGGCCAGGGCGGTGTGCGCTTCGTGTTGCCGAGTCGGCTCAACGACGTGGAAACGGTGTACGCCATGACCGTGCACAAATCCCAGGGTTCGGAGTTCGCGCACACTGCGCTGATCCTGCCGGATGCCTTGAATCCGGTGCTGACCAAAGAGTTGATCTACACCGGGATCACTCGCGCGAAAAACTGGTTCACCCTGATCGAACCTCGCGCAGGCGTGTTCGAAGAGGCCGTGCAGCGCAAGGTCAAGCGACTCAGCGGGCTGATGCTGGAACTGGAGGAGGGTGGCGAGGCTCGGGGATGAAAGATCTGGCGATTGGCGGCGGTTACTGACCAGCCGGTCAGGAGGCACTGTTTCGCGGGTGTTACTCCGCTGTGCTATCGTTGCGGCATCATTTCGGTACGATCCAAGAGAATCCCTGCATGAAGGTGGCAGTCTGGGCGACAGAGCGCGTGGTTCGCTGCAAGCACGCATTGCTTGTCGGTCTGCTCTGGTTGCTGACTGGCGTTGTCATGGCGCAGACACAAACGCCCGCGGGCATGGCCGAACAACGCGCCCAAGCAGTGACGCAAGTCGTGCTGGGCATTCTCAGCTACGCACGCTGGCCGGTCGAACCTGCGCAGTTGCGCCTGTGTATCGTCGGCCCCACCGAGTACACCGACGATCTGGTCAAAGGCACCACGCAAGCCACCGGTCGTCCGGTCACTGTGCGCCGACTGCTGGCCGACAATCCGGCCATCGTCAGCGAGTGTGATGCGGTGTACATCGGCAAACTCACCGCAGATGAACGCAGTCGGCTCTTCTCTTCATTGATCGGCCATCCGGTGCTGAGCATCAGCGAAGGTGGCGATCAGTGCACGGTCGGCAGCCTGTTCTGCCTGCGCGTCAGCGATGAGCAGGTGTCCTTCGAGGTCAATCTCGACTCCGTCGCCCGTAGCGGTGTACGCATCCACCCGAGCGTGCTGCAGTTGTCGCGCCGCAAACCGGCGGCACCATGAAACTGTTCGGCTCCAGAACCCGCCCGACACTGGGCTCGGTCATCGGCCGTGGACATTTGATTGTCGCGCTGGTGGCCGTGACGATGGCCAGTGTGTCGCTGACCCTGCTGGGGGTTCTCGCGCTGCGGGTCTACGCCGATCATAACCTGCACCTGATTGCGCGCTCGATCAGCTACACCGTGGAAGCGGCGGTAGTGTTCAACGACAAGGCTGCCGCGACGGAAGCGCTGGCGTTGATCGCGTCCACCGAAGAGGTGGCGGACGCTCAGGTTTTCGATGCCCAGGGTACGTTGCTCGCGCGTTGGCAGCGTCCCGAAAACGGTCTGTTTTCCGAGCTGGAAATGCAGGCCGCCCGCACCATTCTGGAAAAGCCGATCAGCCTGCCGATCGTGCATCAGGATCGTGAGATCGGACGCATCCTGCTGGTCGGTCACGGCGGCAGCCTGATGCGCTTCCTGCTCAGCGGTCTGGCGGGGATCGTCCTCTGCACCGCGATCAGTGCCTGGGTCGCGCTGTATCTGGCGCGCCGACAGCTGCGCAGCATTACCGGCCCACTTCGCAGCCTCGCGGCGGTGGCCCACGCTGCCCGCAGCGAGCGAGCACTGGATCGCCGGGTACCGCCGGCGCAGATCGCCGAGCTCGACAACCTCGGCAACGACTTCAATGCCCTGCTCGACGAACTCGAATCGTGGCAAACCCACCTGCAAAGCGAGAACGAAACCCTCGCCCATCAGGCCAGCCATGACAGCCTCACCGGCCTGCCGAACCGGGCGTTTTTCGAAGGCCGGTTGATTCGCGCCCTGCGCAACGCCGGCAAGCTCAATGAGCGAGTGGCGGTGCTGTTTCTCGACAGTGACCGTTTCAAAGGCATCAACGACAACTTCGGTCACGCCGCCGGCGACGCGGTACTGGTGGCAGTTGCCAATCGGATCCGCGCGCAGCTGCGTGAAGAGGATCTGGTGGCGCGGCTCGGCGGCGACGAGTTCGCCGTACTGCTCGCGCCGCTGCACAAGATCGAAGACGCCGAGCGCATTGCCGACAAGATTCTTGCCAGCATGGACGTGCCCATCGCGCTGCCGGGGGATACCAGTGTGGTGACGTCGCTCAGTATCGGCATCGCGGTTTTCCCCGATCATGGTGCCACGCCAGGCGCTTTGCTCAATGCGGCCGACGCGGCGATGTATCAGGCCAAGCGCCTGTCGCGTGGCGCTCAATTCACGGCCGGGTCGGAGAGCCCGGTCGTCAATCTTCAAACCAGGAGCTGATTCCGTGTTCACATTTCCCGCTCGACTGTTTTCCGCCTTGCTGATGATCGCCGTACTGGCGCTGACCGGGTGCCAGACCGCACCGCAGAAAGGCCTGACCCCGGCGCAGATCGCCGTCCTCAAACAACAAGGATTCGAGGCAACCGACGAGGGCTGGGAGTTTGGCCTGTCCGGCAAAGTGCTGTTTGGCAGCGATATCGAAAGTCTGAACAACCAGAGCACCGAAATCGTCGAACGCATCGGCAAGGCGCTGCACGGCGTCGGTATCGAGCGGGTGCGGGTCGACGGTCATACCGACGCGTCGGGCAAAGAGACCTATAACCAGCAACTGTCGCTGCGTCGGGCCAAAAGTGTGGCCAAAGTGCTGACCACCGTCGGTATGAAAGAAGAGAACATCCAGTTGCGCGGCCTGGGCAGCAGCGAGCCGGTGGCGTCCAATGACACTGCCGCCGGACGCACCGAGAATCGCCGGGTGTCGATTGTGGTCAGCGCCGATTAATCGGCAAACCGCATCTCGCGGGTCTGCCCCATCAGCAGACCCTGATTACGCTCGGTCACTTCCCTGATGTAATCCCACAACAAAGTGATCCGCTTCAACTTCCTGAGATCCTCCCGGCAGTACATCCAGAACTGCCGGGTGATGTCGATTTCTTCGGGCAGCACCGGCAGCAGGCGCGGATCCTGCGCGGCGAGGAAGCACGGCAGAATCGCCAGTGAGCGGCCTTGCTGCGCCGCGACGAACTGCGCGATCACGCTGGTGCTGCGCAGGTTTGCGCTGGCGCCGGGCAGCACGTTCGCCAGGTACAGCAGCTCCGAGCTGAACGCCAGGTCATCCACATAACTGATGAATTGATGCTTGCCCAGATCGGCCGGGCGGCGGATCGGTGGGTGCTGGTCGAGGTAGTCCTGGGTCGCGTACAGCTGCAAGCGGTAGTCGCAGAGTTTGCAGCACACGTACGGGCCGTGCTCCGGGCGCTCCAGGGCAATGACGATGTCGGCTTCGCGCTTGGACAGGCTGATGAAGTGCGGCAGTGGCAGGATGTCCACCGAAATCGCCGGGTAGGCGTCGACGAAATGGCTCAGCTGCGGGGTGATGAAAAAACTGCCGAAACCTTCGGTGCAACCCATGCGCACATGCCCCGACAGCGCCACGCCGGACCCCGAAACCTGCTCGCAAGCCATGTGCAACGTGCTTTCAATCGACTCGGCATACCCCAACAGACGCTGGCCTTCAGTGGTCAGGACAAAACCGCTGGTGCGTGATTTTTCGAACAGCAATGTGCCCAACGCCGCTTCCAGCGAACTGATGCGCCGCGACACGGTGGTGTAGTCGACGGCCAGGCGTTTGGCTGCGGTGCTGGCCTTGCGGGTGCGGGCGACTTCGAGGAAAAACTTCAGGTCATCCCAGTTCAGCGACCCCAGGGAGGTGATGTTTTTTTGCATGATGGACGGGCTTATATGTGCGTTCTTATTAGAAGTTTGCACATCTATACTCCAAAAACAGTCCGACAACCAATTCGTGACACACGCCTCATCTCAAGGCGAACCTTTCGCCTTGGCTCCTACGATAAAAACAAGTTTCGGAGACCAGCATGAACGCATCGCTTACGCCCAACGAAACCACGGTCCAGAAGGTCAAGCTGCTGATCGACGGCGAGTGGGTCGAATCGCAGACCACCGAGTGGCACGACATCGTCAACCCGGCGACCCAGCAAGTGCTGGCCAAAGTCCCGTTCGCCACCGCCGCTGAAGTCGATGCCGCCATCAGTGCCGCACACCGCGCCTTCCAGACCTGGAAACTGACCCCGATCGGCGCGCGCATGCGCATCATGCTCAAGCTGCAGGCGCTGATTCGTGAACACTCCAAACGCATCGCCGTGGTGCTGAGCGCCGAGCAGGGCAAGACCATTGCCGACGCCGAGGGCGATATTTTCCGTGGCCTGGAAGTGGTCGAGCACGCCTGTTCCATCGGCACCCTGCAAATGGGCGAGTTCGCCGAAAACGTGGCCGGTGGCGTTGATACCTACACCTTGCGCCAGCCGATCGGTGTGTGCGCCGGCATCACCCCGTTCAACTTCCCGGCGATGATTCCGCTGTGGATGTTCCCGATGGCGATCGCTTGCGGCAACACCTTCGTCTTGAAACCTTCGGAACAGGATCCGCTGTCGACCATGCTGCTGGTGGAGCTGGCGATTGAGGCCGGTGTTCCGGCAGGCGTGCTCAACGTCGTTCATGGTGGTAAAGACGTGGTTGATGGCCTGTGCACCCACAAGGACATCAAAGCGGTGTCGTTCGTCGGTTCGACTGCGGTTGGTACGCACGTTTACGACCTGGCCGGCAAGCACGGCAAACGCGTGCAATCGATGATGGGGGCGAAGAACCATGCCGTGGTGCTGCCGGACGCCAATCGCGAGCAAGCGCTGAATGCCTTGGTCGGCGCCGGTTTCGGTGCGGCAGGGCAGCGCTGCATGGCGACCTCGGTGGTGGTGCTGGTCGGTGCGGCGAAACAATGGCTGCCGGATCTGAAAGCGCTGGCGCAGAAACTCAAGGTCAACGCCGGCAGCGAGGCGGGCACCGATGTCGGCCCGGTTATCTCGAAGAAAGCCAAGGCGCGGATTCTCGACCTGATCGAAAGCGGCATCAAGGAAGGCGCCAAACTGGAACTCGATGGTCGCGACATCAAGGTGCCGGGCTACGAGCAAGGCAACTTCGTCGGCCCGACCCTGTTCTCGGGCGTGACCACTGACATGCAGATCTACACCCAGGAAATCTTCGGTCCGGTGCTGGTGGTGCTGGAAGTCGACACCCTCGATCAGGCCATCGCGCTGGTCAACGCCAACCCGTTCGGCAACGGCACGGGCCTGTTCACCCAGAGCGGTGCGGCGGCGCGCAAATTTCAGACGGAAATCGACGTCGGCCAGGTCGGTATCAACATCCCGATTCCAGTGCCGGTGCCGTTCTTCAGTTTCACCGGTTCCCGTGGTTCGAAACTCGGCGACCTCGGCCCGTACGGCAAGCAAGTGGTGCAGTTCTACACCCAGACCAAAACGGTCACGGCGCGCTGGTTCGATGACGACAGCGTCAACGACGGCGTAAACACCACCATCAACCTGCGCTGAGGAATCGCCATGAAAATCGCATTTATCGGTCTGGGCAACATGGGCGCGCCGATGGCGCGCAACCTGATCAAGGCCGGCCATTCGCTGAATCTGGTAGACCTGAACAAGACGGTGCTGGCGGAACTCGAGCAACTGGGCGGCACCATCCGCGCCTCGGCCCGTGAAGCAGCCGAAGACGCCGAACTGGTGATCACCATGCTCCCGGCGGCGGTGCATGTGCGCAGCGTCTGGCTCGGTGAGGACGGTGTGCTGGCCGGTATCGGCAAAGGCGTGCCGGCGGTGGATTGCAGCACCATCGATCCGCAAACCGCCCGCGATGTCGCCGCTGCGGCTGCCAAACAAGGCGTGGCCATGGCCGATGCACCGGTCTCCGGCGGTACTGGCGGCGCGACCGCGGGCACGCTGACGTTCATGGTCGGTGCGACGCCGGAACTGTTCGCCACCCTGCAACCGGTGCTGGCGCAGATGGGTCGCAACATCGTGCATTGCGGTGAAGTCGGCACCGGGCAGATCGCCAAGATCTGCAACAACCTGCTGCTGGCGATTTCGATGGTTGGTGTCAGCGAAGCGATGGCGCTGGGCGATGCACTGGGCATCGACACTTCGGTGCTGGCCGGGATCATCAACAGTTCGACCGGGCGTTGCTGGAGTTCGGAAATGTACAACCCGTGGCCGGGCATCGTCGAAACGGCGCCGGCCTCGCGCGGTTACACCGGTGGTTTCGGCGCCGAACTGATGCTCAAGGATCTGGGCCTGGCGACCGAAGCGGCGCGTCAGGCGCACCAACCGGTGGTGCTCGGCGCGGTGGCGCAGCAGTTGTATCAGGCGATGAGTCAGCGTGGGGAGGGTGGCAAGGACTTCTCGGCGATTATCAACAGCTATCGCAAGCCGCAGTAACCAGGCATCAAATGGCGGGGTGCGATTCTTTTGTGGCGAGGGAGCTTGCTCCCGCTGGTCTGCGTAGCAGACCCAAACCCGTTCAATGCGGTTCTTCAGAAAAACCGCATTGACTGAATTTACGACTGCTGCGCAGCCGAGCGGGAGCAAGCTCCCTCGCCACAGGTTTTTTTGTGAGGCAAAAAAGATCGCAGCCTTCGGCAGCTCCTACATGGGTGAGACTAGA